>JAFVVH010000024.1 GCA_017502285.1 Oscillospiraceae bacterium
CCCGGGGGTGATTTGTAATTTCAGTGTTTCCATGGCCTGCTGCGCCGGGGCGGGCAAAGGATCAACGCTTGAAAGGTCAATCCCGCTTGCAGCTAAAACCTGGCGATCATCCGTAATAACTACCTGGAATTCCGGCAGCATGGAGCGCACAATGTCGGCCGACTTTTGAAGCGCACTACGGTTTCCCATTCCTTCGCGGAGAAAGGGCATGCATTTTTGTGCGATAACCAGCGCGAGAGAATGCTGTTCAGCCAATTCAATGGTAACGACCCGGTTCAATCGCTCCAGCAGATTCATAAAAATCACAAGACCGACCGAGTTGACCACCATTTTGGGCAGGAGGATCGCTTTTTCAAGAGCGACCGCATCGCTGAACGGTTTCGCCAACAGCAGGATGATGATGCACTGAATGAGCTCGGCCAACACAGCCAGCAGCACAAGCGTTAGATTGCGCCGTCGGACACGGGAAAAAGGCGTGTGGGCCGCGGCACCGATCAGGCCGAAACAAAAAGTGCCGATCCCGCACGACAGAGAAGTGAATCCGTCGGGGGAGATCAAATAGCGGTGAAGTCCGCTCAATGCTCCGGCCATAATACCGGCGAGGGGACCGCCGACGAGGCCTGCGGCGACCGTGCTGATTACGCGGGTATTGACGATGGCGCCTAAAAAATTCAATCCGGTGTAAGTACAGCAGATCGACATCAGGCCGAAAATCAGACCCAGACTGGCTTGGTTTGAAAGAGAGCGGGACTGCTGCTTAAGGAGCAAGCGCAGGGGGCGCAGTTCGGTTAATATGGTAGCGACCAATAGAAGCAGACCAATATTGAGCAAAAGATAAAGGGTCAGATTGCTGTCCATTTCGCGGCACCTCTTCGCGTATATTGTCTTTACAGTAATATTTTAACACAATGAGGGCGCTTTTGCTACCCCGTTCCCCCTTCAACCACTACCGTTCCCCGCTGAAAACATACCGTAGCCGCCAGTTTCATTGACGCCCTTGTTTGTTTCGTATAAAATCTAAATGTAACAGATTGACACAATTATACAAGTTGTCTAATTTAAATTGCTTTGTATTTCTGCAGGTAAGCTCTGTTGAAATAAATATGTGAAGCAAGGAGAGAATTAAAATGAAAATGAAGAAGCTTCTGGCCCTGGCCCTGGCTTTTGCCATGTCTGTTTCCCTGGTTGCCTGCGGAAGCAAGGACGAGCCTGCTCCAGCCCCCAGCACCAGCGCTCCCGCCGATGTCAGCCAGCCCGCGGAAGAAGAGTCCAAGGGTCTGACCGACACTGAGCGTGCCGGCGAGTTTGTTACGGTCGGCACCGGCCCCACCTCTGGCATCTACTATCCCATCGGCGGCGCTGTTGCCACAGCTCTGGCCGACTATGGCTACAAGACTTCTGCCGAGGCGACGAACGCTTCCGGCGCCAATATTCAGCTGATGCTGGATGGAGACGCTGAGATCGCCATTGCGATGCAGGATGTCTGTATGCAGGCTTATAACGGCACGGATGCCTATGCGGAGAAGGGTGCCGCCCCCGGCCTGCGCTCCATGATGCGCCTGTGGCCCAACTACGTGCAGCTGGTCACCACGGCCGACACCGGCATCACCTGCGTGGAGGACCTGGTCGGCAAGCGCGTCGGCGTTGGCGCTCCCAACTCCGGCGTTGAGGTCAATGCCCGCACCATTCTGGCCGCCTATGGCATTACTTACGATGACATTACCCCCGACTACCTGGCTTACGGTGAGGCCATCGACAACATGAAGAACGGCCAGTGCGACGCCGTGTTCGTCACTTCCGGCCTGCCCAATGCCACCGTTATGGAACTGGGCGTGCAGTATGACATGGTGGTTGTTCCCATCGACGGCGCTGGCCGCGACAAGCTGGTTTCCGAGAACCCCATCTACGCCAAGTCCGTTATCCCCGCCAACACCTACAACAACACTGAGGATGTGGAAGGCGTTTTCGTTTATAACATTATGCTGGTCCGCGAGGACCTGAGCAATGAGATGGTCTACGATATGCTGGAAGGCATTTTCGCTGAGATCGACACCATCAAGGCCTCTCACGCCACCGCCGCGGCCAACATCGACATCTCCTTTGGTGTCAGCGATGTGGTCCTGCCCCTGCATCCCGGCGCTGAGCAGTTCTGGAAGGACAATGGCTATCTTAACTAATCTGCATACGGTCTGCCTTTGATATAGTAGCTGGAGCGGTGCGGGTGACGCACGTCCCCCGCACCGCGTTTCCGTTTTGAAAAGGTAAATTTATGAGAATATGGAAGAGGCGGTCAATGTTGTCCCTGCTTGCTGTGGGAGTGCTGGCCGCGCTGTATTGGCTGGCATTTTGGATGCCGAGAGGAACATGGTTTCAGCTGTATGACCGGGAGTTTGAAACCGTGATCTTGGAGGTCCCGGCCGGGCCGGGGGATAAACTCAGTCTGGAAATCGAACACTCAGCGGAATTTATCCCCTGGTTTGAGTTCTATACGGTCACCGAAGACTTGCAGTTCAATTTGGATGCTATCGCCGTTGGCGGGTACGGAGCCGGTGTCCCTGCTGGTATGGAGGTCCCACACCGCATCGAAAACGGTTTGGTATGGATGGAAGAGATCAATACGCTCTGGCCGGAGCTGAAATGGCTTACCTCCGACACTTATATGAAGGGTCTGACCCTAAATGGTGAAGAGATATTCGACTTTCGGACACTGCCCAACGGCAGTAAGATCCGGGGATCTATCATTACGAAAAGGGGGTTTTTCTCCTAATGTCTGACTTTGAAAACACTTCTGCCGTCGCTGTGGAGAACGAAATGATCGACACGGCAAAAAGCGCAGAGATCATGGAAAAGTACGAAAGAGAGTCGCGTACCCGCGTGTTTGGCGATAGCGTGATGCAGAAAGTGGTCTATGCTCTGTGTCTGTTTTTCACGATCTATCACCTGGCGTACGCATCGGGTATCCGTTTGCTGCAGATGGTGAATATCAAACACCATGCGATCCATGTGGGTCTGGTACTGGTCCTGGGTTTCATCCTCTACCCTGCGTTCAAAAAGTCCAGCCGCAAGAAGATCGTTTGGTACGATTGGATATTTATTGCCTGTTCCGTAGTCATGCCGTTCTATGTGTTTTACCGCTATTTGGACTGGACTGCCACTGGCTTTGTGCCCACTATGCTGGACATCGTTATGGGGACGATCCTCATTCTGGTCGTGATGGAGTGTTCCAGACGGATCAGCGGCCCCGCGCTGTCTATTCTTTCCGGCATCTTCCTGATTTACGGCCTGTTCGGCCGGTCGTTTCCCGGCGTGTTTATGCACCGCGGTTATGACTGGGACCGAATCGTGTCTTACCTGACCACCGATATTTCCGGCATCTACGGTTCGTCGGTCAAGGTTTCCGCAACTTTTATCGTGCTGTTCATCATCTTTGGTGAAGTCATGAATAAGTGCGGTATGGGACAGTTCTTCAACGACGCTGCAAACGCTTTGGCCGGACACACCAAGGGCGGCCCTGCAAAGGTCGCTGTGTTGGCATCCGGTTTCCTGGGATCTATCAACGGTTCCGCCGTTGCGAATGTTGTTACGACCGGTGCGTTCACCATTCCTCTGATGAA
>JAFVVH010000003.1 GCA_017502285.1 Oscillospiraceae bacterium
CAGTATGTGATCGATGCCGGCGCTTGCCTGGATTGCGGCAGCTGCGCTGACACCTGCCCCATGGGTGCTATCGCTCAGGCCTAATCAAGCAAATAAAAAACGGTGTCCGAACAGGACACCGTTTTTTATTTGGCAAAAAGGAGTCTCGCCCTGTGGCGAGACTCCTTTTTCTGTAAATTGAATTAGCCTTACATGCCTTCCAGTTCACCTGGTTCAGCCACGCGAATGCCCTTTTCACGCAGAGCGGCAGTGGCGGTGGAGTTGTTGGCCACACGGAAGACCATATAGGCGGAGTCCTTCTTGCCGCCCAGGAATGCGTAGCCGTATTCCAGATTGATGTTGGCCTCGGACAGCACGTTCAGCACCTGATTCAAACCGCCGGGGACATTGGGGATAGCCACAGCCAGCACGGAGGTGACAGTGCACACATAGCCGGCATCCTTCAGCACGGTGGCGGTGTCCAGCGGGCGGTCCACGATGATACGGGCGATACCGAACTCGTTGGTTTCAGACAGAGACATGGCACGCATGTCAATGTGATGGGAAGCAAGCACCTGAGTCAGTGCGTTGAGTTCGCCGGGTTTGTTTTCCAGAAAGACGGAAATCTGCTTGACACTCATCTTCAGTTCCTCCTTATCAGATCTTGCGCTTGTCGATGATGCGTACAGCCTTACCCTCGCTGCGAACGATGGATTTGGGTGCCACCAGGGTGACTTTTGCGGCCAAACCCAGCATGGAGCGCAGACCGGCCACCAGATCCTTCTGTCGCTTGTCGATCTCGCCCAGATTATCGGTGAACATCTCGGAGGTCATTTCCACGCGGACTTCCAGCGTATCGGTATTCTTTACACGGTCCACGATGATCTGGTAGTTGGCGGCATAACCGTGGTTGAGCAGCACCGTCTCGATTTGAGAGGGGAACACGTTCACGCCACGGATGATGAGCATATCATCGCTGCGGCCCATGGGTTTGCACATCTTTACGTGGGTGCGGCCACAGGGACAGGGTTCATAATTCAGCTGGCAGATGTCCCGGGTGCGGTAGCGCAGCAGGGGGAAGGCCTCTTTGGTGATGGAGGTGAAGACCAGCTCGCCCTTGGAACCTTCGGGCAGCACCTCGCCGGTTTCGGGATCAATGATCTCAGCGATGAAGTGGTCTTCGTTGATGTGCATGCCGTTCTGGGCGGAGCACTCAAAGGATACACCGGGGCCGGACAGCTCGGTCAGGCCGTAAATATCATAAGCCTTGATGCCCAGTGTTTTCTGGATGTCCTGACGCATTTCCTCCGACCAGGCCTCAGCACCGAAGATGCCCGCCTTCAGGGGAATGTCGTCGGGACCCATGCCCATTTCCTTCATGCTCTCGCCAAGATAGGCGGCATAGGAGGGGGTGCAGCACAGAATGGTGGAAGAAAGATCCTTGATGAAACCGATTTGGCGTTCCGTATTACCGGAGGAGGTGGGAATGGTCAGACAGCCGACTTTGTGAGAACCACCGTTCAGACCGGGGCCGCCGGTGAACAGGCCGTAGCCGTAGGAGACCTGACATACGTCTTCCTTGGTGCCGCCCACGGCAGTGATGGCGCGGGCACAGCAGTCCTCCCACAGGTCGATATCATGCTGGGTATAGAAGGCCACCACTCGTTTGCCAGTGGTGCCGGAGGTAGACTGGATGCGCACGCATTCGCTCAGAGGCTTGCCCATCAGGCCGTAGGGATAGGCGTCACGAAGATCAGCCTTAGTGACGAAGGGCAGCTTGTGCAGGTCGGCAACGCCCTTGATGTCGTCCGGGGTGATTCCTTTAGCTTCCATCTTGGCACGGTAGTAAGGGACGTTGTCCCACACGTGCTTGACCTGCTTGACCAGCCGTTCATCCTGAAGGGCGCGAAGTTGGTCGCGGGGCATGGTTTCGATTTCCGGTTGATAGTAACGTTCCATTGGGATCAGACCTTTCTGTTGTGTGTGGCGGTATTGTCAGGCATTTTTGCCCAGCTCAAAGGCTTTTTTGTTCAGTTCCAGGAACTTGGCGGGCACGCAGGCCTCGATGGATTTCTGCCATGCCTCGTCGGAGAAGTCAAAGTATTTGGAGAGTCGGCCCATGAGCACCAGGTTCACAGCTTTGGCAGAGCCGGCCTGCTGGGCCAGAGCCAGACAGTCCAGCGCGTCCACCTTGGCACCGGCAGTCAGCATCTTGTTGACCAGATCCTCGGGATACTGGGCAGCTCCGATGATAACAGGCATGGGGTCGATCTGCTGGGTGGAGGTGACGATCTGCCCGTCCGGCTTGAGATAGGACAGCCAGCGGGCGGCCTCCAGAACCTCGAAGGAAACGATGAAGTCGGCCTCGCCCTTGTCGATGACGGGGGAGCAGACCTTGTCGCCGTAGCGCACGTAGGTGACCACGCTGCCGCCGCGCTGGGACATACCGTGGACCTCGGATACCTTTACATCATAGCCCTGCTCCATGAGCAGATGGCCCAGCAGCTTGGAGGCCAGCAGGGAACCCTGGCCGCCTACGCCAACGATCATAACATTTTTTGTTTTCATGGTTCAGCCCTCCTTCTTGGTGCTCTGGAAGGCACCGAACGCGCACAGCTGCTCACACACGCCGCAGCCCACGCACAGAGTGTTGTCCACGTGGGCCTTACCGTTCTTGATGGAGATAGCGGGGCAGCCGATCTTCATGCAGGCCTTGCAGCTCTTGCACTTGTCGGTGTCCACAGTGAGAGGCGCGCTGTGTTTGACATATTTGAGCAGGGCGCAGGGACGGCGGGAGATGATCACGGAGGGAGCGTCCACCGCCAGCTCTTCCTTGATGGCCGCATCACAGGACTTCAGATCATAGGGGTCCACCACACGCACCCGCTCAAAGCCCATGGCGCGGCACAGGGACTCCAGATCGATCTTGCCGGCGGGGTCGCCCTTGATGTTGTAGCCGGTGGTGGGATTCTGCTGGTGACCGGTCATGCCGGTGATGGAGTTGTCCAGAATAATAACGGTGGAATTGGACTGGTTATAGGCGATGTTGGCAAGGCTGGTCATGCCGGAGTGCATGAAAGTGGAGTCACCGATCACAGCCACGGTCTTGCCCTGACTCTCGCTGCCCAGCGCCTTGTTAAAGCCGTGGGTAGCGGAGATGGATGCGCCCATGCACAGGGTCATATCCATGGCGGCCAGAGGAGCCACCGCACCCAGCGTATAGCAGCCGATGTCACCCAGCACAGTGCACTTGTTCTTGCTCAGGGTATAGAACAGACCGCGATGGGGGCAGCCGGCACACATGACGGGGGGGCGAGGGGGAATGACATCCTCAAGAGCCTTGCCGGTATGTACCTCGCCGCCCAGACATTGAGCGACCAGATTCTGAGAGAACTCACCCAGAATGGGCAGCACATCCTTGCCGGATACCTCCAGACCCATGGCGCGGCAGGCATTTTCCACCATGGGGTCCAGCTCCTCGACGACCACCAGCTTCTTTACCTTGGCGGCAAAGTCACAAATCAGCTTCTGAGGCAGAGGATGGACCATGCCCAGCTTGAGGACGGACACGCTGTCCCCAAATACTTCCTTTACATACTGATAGGAGGTGGAGGAGGTGATGATGCCTACCTCGGTGCCGCCCATCTCCACCCGGTTCAGAGCAGAGGTCTCGGCATATTCGGCCAGACGGGCCATACGATCTTCCACGAAGGGGTGGCGGCGGATGGCATTGCCGGGCATCATAACGTACTTGGCGATGTTCTTTTCGTAGGGACGGGCGGGGACATCCTGACGGGGGGCGGTCTCCACCACGGACTGGGAGTGGGCTACGCGGGTGCACATCTTCAGCAGCACCGGGCAGTCAAACTCCTCGGAAATATCATAGGCGGCTTTGGCAAAGGCGAGAGCCTCGGCAGAGTCGGCGGGCTCCAGCATGGGCAGCTTGGCCGCTACGGCATAGTGGCGGGAATCCTGTTCGTTCTGAGAGGAATGCATACCGGGGTCATCGGCCACGGCGATGACCATGCCGGCGTTCACACCGGTGTAGGCTACGGTGAACAGGGGGTCGGCAGCCACGTTCAGACCCACGTGCTTCATAGCACAGAAGGAGCGCTTTCCAGCCAGAGATGCGCCGAAAGCGGACTCCATAGCGACCTTTTCGTTGGGAGCCCACTCGGTGTAGACTTCGTCAAATTTTGCCATCTCCTCGGTGATCTCTGTGCTGGGGGTGCCGGGATAGCTGGACACCACACAGCAGCCGGCCTCATACAGGCCGCGGGCAACGGCAGTGTTGCCCAACATAAGCTGTTTCATCTTGATTTTACCTCTTTCTATGCTTCACTTTCTTTTTCTGCGTTGACTCGGTCAATAACGTGGCCTACCACACCACCCGCGCCGTTGTCCAGCATGGACCGACGAACCCGGCTGATGGTGGCACTGGAGGCGCCGGTCTTGTCCAGAATATCCAGATAGACAAGGCCCTGCTTCAGATAGACAGCCACGTCAAAGCGCTGTTCCATGGACCGCAGCTCCGTGGGGGTACACAAATCGTCAAAAAAACGACAGCACTCGTCCAGGTCTTTCAGTTTCAAAATGGTCTCGTACAGAGCTATGCTCCGTTCTTTTTTGCCTGCCTTTGCCATGGGTAACACTCCTTAACCTCAAATTGTGCCAAGGCACTTTCATGGTCTAAAGTCATGTTAACACATTAAAGCGAAAAGGTAAACCTATTTTTTGCCAAGAAACAAAAAATCCTCCGGCTTTTACAGCCAGAGGACGAGAAGCTCCCGTGTTACCACCTCTATTTGCCCGCTTTTCACAAAGAGGGCCTCACCGGGTGTCCGACAACACCCTTCCTCTGTAACGGGAGG
The DNA here is from genome assembly GCA_017502285.1 of Oscillospiraceae bacterium. GTDB lineage: Bacteria > Bacillota > Clostridia > Oscillospirales > Oscillospiraceae > Lawsonibacter. The sequence continues at coordinate 4,851 of JAFVVH010000003.1, forward strand.
ACCCGTTCCGCTCTACTTGGCACGTGCCGTTCCTCGGACTGCTCTGGAGATGAAATTTCAAGTCGCATTGCCGTGCCCCTCACACCGACCGGGAACTCTCTGAACTGGTTTGCCTGCGCTTTACTTTGTCTCCGTCTCTGCCTTTGAGCGAGATTATACGCCGTTTTTTTGCTTTGTCAAGAAGAAATGGAAAAATTTTATTTGCGCAAATATTTAAAAAACGGGACTTGACTTTTTTGCAAAAAGAAGGTATTATCACTTCAACGCTTTAAAGCGAATGATGAGAGTGCGGGCGCGGCCCGCTTGGAAAGGATAGAGCCTTATGCCCATTACCGATCTGTTGGAACGCAACAGCAAGCTGTATGGTGACGAGACCGCTCTAGTGGAGATCAACCCTGAGATTCAGGAGGAGCAGCGCGTCACGTGGAAAGAATATGAACTGATTCAGCCCACCTCCAGCGCTCCCTACCGCCGGGAGATCAGCTGGTCCATTTTTGATGAAAAGGCCAATCGGGTGGCCAATATGCTGCTGGGCCGTGGTATCCGAAAGGGGCAAAAAGTGGCCATTCTGCTGATGAACTGTCTGGAGTGGCTGCCCATCTACTTCGGCATACTCAAGGCCGGAGCTATTGCCGTCCCCCTGAACTTCCGCTACACCTCGGATGAGATCGAATACTGTCTGAAGCTGGCGGAGGCGGACGTGCTGTTCTTCGGGCCGGAATTTGTGGGCCGTATGGAGACCATTGTGCCGAACCTGAAAAAGGACCATCTGCTGTTCTTTGTTGGTGATGTTTGTCCCCCTTGGGCAGAGGATTACCACCGCGCCACCGCCAACTGCTCCAGTCAGGCACCAAAGGTGCTCATTGACGACGAGGACAAGGCTGCGATCTACTATTCCTCCGGCACAACCGGCTTCCCCAAGGCGATCCTGCTCAAGCATCAGGCGCTGAGCCAGTCTGCCCGTATGGAGGCTGCCCACCACGAGACCACTCACGACGATGTGTTCCTGTGCATCCCGCCTCTGTACCACACAGGCGCGAAAATGCACTGGTTCGGATCTCTGTTTACCGGCAGCAAGGCTGTGCTGCTCAAGGGGAATTCCCCCAAAGCAGTGTTTGATGCCGCCTCTCAGGAGTGCTGTACCATCGTCTGGCTGCTGGTGCCCTGGGCGCAGGACATTCTGGCCGCCCTTGACCGTGGCGAGATGAAGTTGGAAAATTACCGGTTGGACCAGTGGCGGCTTATGCACATCGGTGCCCAGCCTGTGCCTCCTTCTCTTATCAAGCGCTGGATGGAGTACTTCCCCCATCATAAATATGACACCAACTACGGCCTGTCCGAGTCTACCGGTCCGGGCTGTGTCCATCTGGGTATGGACAATATCCACAAGGTGGGTGCCATTGGTGTGCCCGGCTACGGCTGGAAGATCAAAATCGTGGACGAGCTGAATCAAAAGGTCAAACCGGGAGATGTGGGCGAGCTGTGTGTCAAGGGACCCGGTGTGATGGTGTGCTACTATCACAACGAGGAGGCCACCAACGAGGTGCTGGAGGACGGCTGGCTGCACACCGGCGATATGGCCCGTCAGGATGAGGAAGGCTTTATCTTCCTTGTGGACCGCAAGAAGGACGTGATCATCTCCGGTGGTGAGAACCTGTACCCGGTGCAGATTGAGGCTTTCCTTGCAGCCATGCCCAAGATCCACGACGTGGCCGTCATCGGCCTGCCCGACCCGCGGCTGGGCGAGATCGCCACAGCCATCATTCAGGTGAAGGATGGCATGACCTGTACTGAAGAGGAAGTGGAGAAGTTCTGCATGGACCTGCCCCGGTACAAGCGGCCCCGCAAGATCATCTTTGCCCCTGTGCCCCGCAACGCCACTGGAAAGATCGAAAAGCCCAAGCTGCGTGAGCAGTACTGTGGTGTGCGTCTGGTGGAAGCTCAGAACAACGCATAATAACGCACCCTCCCTCCCGCTGGGCGGGGGGGAGGGACTTTCCTTTTTGTAAGTCTTGTGCTACAATCAAAACAGAAACAAAGGGGACAGACCCCTGTGGGAGGAAAAATTATGGTATCTGAACGTATGCTTGGTCTGGGCACTGCCCGGTCCGTGATTCGTGAGTTGTTTGAATATGGCAAACAGCGTGCCGCCATCGTAGGCGCGGAAAACGTGTATGATTTTTCTCTGGGCAATCCCAGCGTGCCCGCACCGGACGCGGTGAATGAGACCGCCATCCGCATTCTGAAAGAAAACCCCGACATCATCCACTGCTATACCAGTGCTCAGGGTGACGCGGGTGCTCGCCAGCGCTTTGCCGACAGCCTCAACCGCCGCTTCGGCGGGGACTATACCGCCGACCAGTTCTACATCACTGTGGGCGCGGCTGCGTCTTTGTGCTGCGTATTCAACGGCCTGACCTGCCCCGGTGATGAGTTCATCGCCTTTGCCCCCTACTTCCCGGAGTACAAGGTGTTCATTGAGGGCGCGGGAGCCAAAATGGTGCTCATTCCGCCTGAGATCGAGCAGTTCCAGATCGACTTTGATACCTTTGAAAAGGCTATCACTCCCAACACCAAGGGCGTGGTGGTCAACAGCCCCAATAATCCCTCCGGTGTGGTCTATTCCCGCCAGACGCTGGAGCAGCTGGCTGCCATCCTGACCGCCAAGAGCGGGGAGTACGGCCACCCCATTTACCTCATCTCCGATGAGCCCTATCGTGAGATCGCCTTCAGCGGGGTGGAGGTGCCCTGGATCCCCCATATTTACAAGGATACCATTGTGTGCTACTCCTTCTCCAAGTCCCTGTCCCTGCCCGGTGAGCGTCTGGGTTACGTTCTGGTCCCAGGCCAGGTGACCGACAGTGATCAGGTCTATGCCGCAGTGGCGGGTGCGGGCCGTTCTTTGGGCTATGTGAACGCCCCCAGTCTGTTCCAGCAGGTGACAAGCCTGTGCTGTGACATGACAGCAGATTTGAAGGTGTACGAGGAAAACAGCAAGCTGCTGGTGGATTCCCTGCGGGAGATGGGTTACCATGTGGCCCAGCCGGGCGGTGCGTTCTACCTGTTCCCCCGCAGCCTTGAGCCGGACGATCTGGCCTTCAGCGAGCGGGCCAAGCAGTTCGACCTGCTGCTGGTACCTGGCACCGGATTCGGCGCACCCAGTCACTTCCGTCTGGCCTACTGCGTGCAGACCGACATGATCCGCCGGGCGCTGCCCAAGTTCAAGGCATTGGCTGACTCCTACAAGTAAAAAGCTGTCCAAAACGCAGGTGCTGTTTTTAACGGCACCTGCGTTTTCTCTTATAAAAGGGGCATACTCCTTCCCATAAGGAGGAATGTACCATGCTGAGAAAGACCAAGATCATCTGCACACTGGGGCCTGCGGTGGACAGTGAAGAAATGATCGAAAAGCTGATCGAGGGCGGAATGGATGGGGCTCGCTTCAACTTTTCACACGGCAGTCACGCCACCCACAAGGCGCAACTGGATCGTCTGAAAAGCGTTCGGA
>JAFVVH010000025.1 GCA_017502285.1 Oscillospiraceae bacterium
GTGTGCTTTCTGCAGAAGGGGCAGTACTTGTTCATTTCCAGACGGTCGGGGTCGTTCTTCTTGTTCTTGTTGGTGTTGTAGTTTCTCTGCTTGCACTCAGAACACCGCAGGGTGATCTTCACACGTGCGCCGGCCTTTGCCATACGTTCGGCACCTCCTTTAATATTAGCGGTATCACCGCTTTTGAGCCAACAGCAAAAAAGCTGGATGCGGCTCGTTTGGGCCGGATCCAGCAACACAAAGCGCACAAAGACGCCATGAAGTTACGGTGAGATCCGGCAATTGCCTCCCTGTGTCCCGTTGGGTGAGGGGGACCCGCGCATAACACCGTAAAAATGCGCAGGACAAAAAAGCCCCTTTTCACAGGTAACTGCTATTATAGTGGACATTCCCTCCCCTGTCAAGCACTTTTTTGCTTTTCTTCCTATAAATTTTATCGCAGGTGGGGTGTTCAAAAAATATTACACCGTTTTCTTATATAACAAATACGTCCTTTGCCTTTCCGACTGTTATAATTTATAATGTATACAAGGTATACAAAGTAAACTCGCACAAAGGAGATATTTGTCATGAAGCGATTTGCAAAACAACTGTTCTGTCTGCTGCTGAGCCTGATGCTTCTGGTTCAGCCCATGTCCGTTTTTGCCGCGGAGCAGGCCGAGTCTGCTGCCAAGATTTCCATCCCCAAGCTACTGCTCATCGGCAACAGCTATTCTCGGAATGTTATGACCTATCTGAACAAGATCCTGCTGGAGGACGAGGATGTAGGCGAATTCACCCTGGGTTATCTGTATTACCCCGGCTGTTCTCTGTCCATGCACGTGAAGTACGGCCAAAACAATGATCCCGTGTATACCTACTACAAGTGCGAAACCTCCAGCACAAAGATACAGACTCCCAAAACCACGCTGCTCACCGCCCTGCAGGACGAAGACTGGGACATCATCTATCTCCAGCAGGCCCCCCTCCATGCCGCGCAGGAGAAGCATCATCAGTCGGCACTGGACAACCTGATCAAGTTTGTGAACGAAAACAAGACCAACCCCAATGCCAAGTTCGGCTGGCACATGACCTGGTCCTACGCACCCGGCTATGCCACCGCGGGTGAGACCTATTCCAAGGACTTTGTGAACGAGTTTAATGGCGATCCCATCCTTATGTATAATTCCATCGCCTCCATCGTGCAGAACATCGTCATGCAAAAGGAAGACTTTGTCAGCATGATCCCCGCCGGTACCGCCATCCAGAATGCCCGCACCAGCTACTTCGGCGACACCATGAATGAGGACACCTACCACCTGAGTGAGCTGGGTAAGCTGATCACCGGTTATACCTGGTACTCCTGCCTGACCGGCAAAAAGGTAGAAGCGGTGACTCTGCCTGGGCTGAACTTCCTCACCAGCGATATGGACCGGATCCTGGTCAAGGAAGCCGCCAACAATGCCGTTGCCAATCCCTACTCCGTCACCCCTTCCATCTATACCGAGCGGTTGCCCTCCCGCGCCCTCAAACTGACCTGCGCCACCGCCACTGTGGATGGCCAGCAGGTAACCACCGCCGTGAAGGGGACCGAAGTGACCCTGACCTACGATGTCCCCAACAAAGAGTTGACCTTTGACAACTGGAATGTACCCAGCGGCAACGTCACTCTTGCCGACCCCAAGAGCGCCGTCACCACCTTTATCATGCCCGACGAAGACGTGACCATCGATGCCAGCTATACCAACTCCTGTCCCTCCAAAAAGCTGACGGACGTGAGCGTCTTCAAGTGGTACCACGAGGCTGTGGACTATGTGCTGACCAATGGCATCATGAGCGGCTATAGTGCCGAGAAATTCGGTCCTGATGACAACCTGTCCCGCGCCATGGTGGTGCAGGTGCTCTACAACAAGGAGGGCAAGCCTGCCACCGACGCCGAGGGCAAGTTCCCCGACGTGCCCACCGATCAATGGTACTTCGATGCCGTCCGCTGGGGCGCAGAGAAGGGTGTGGTCACCGGCTACGGCGATGGCAGCTTCAAACCCAACGACAACGTAACCATCGAGCAAGTGGCCGTCATCCTGCACAACTACTCCGGCAAGCCCGCTGCCACCGGCGACCTGTCCTCTGTGGGCAAGTACGATGACTGGGCCACCAGCGGCCTGCAGTGGGCCGTGGCCAACGGTGTTCTGAAGAATGTTCCCTTTACCAATGCCACCGAGACCGCTACCCGTGCCCAAACAGCCCAGATGCTGATGAATTACATGAATCGCTGACCCCATCTTCATTAAGACGGCCTCCTAAACACTGGAGGCCGTCTTTTTTGTCCCAAATCTTGTTTTCTCCCGACAACCATCAAAACTTTTTCGCAAAAAGCTATAGTAAATCCCTGTCAATTGTGATAGTATAAAAAGACAAACAAGCATTGGAGGCGTACTTATGAAAAAACGGATACTTACCGCACTTCTCGCATTGACCATGGTTATGAGCTGCCTCGCCTTCCCGGCCGCAGCCACAGACACTGCTCCCAAAACCCTGAAAATTCTGACCATCGGCAACAGCTATTCCATCGACGTCATGGCCTATCTCGCCGACATCTTCAAGGCTGAGGGCGACGACACCCAGCTGACTCTGGGCAACCTGTATGCCAGCGGCCAGGCCATTTCCGGCCACTGGACCTATGCCAAGGAGAACAGGACCTATATCTATTACAAAAACACCACCGGCACGTGGGAAACCATGGCCGACTGCACCATCGGCGCCGCCGTTGCAGAGGAAGACTGGGACTACATCGTTTTCCAGCAGAGCGGAAACGGTGCCGGTCAGCCTCACTCTTTCAATGCCAATCTGGACAACCTGATCGACTACGTAAACAAGTACAAGACCAATCCCAACACCAAGCTGGTCTGGCACATGACCTGGGCCGTTCAAAAAACCCACGATTCCAGTGCTTTCCTGACCACCTACAACCGTGACCAGTATTTCTACTACGAGTGCGTGGCCAACACCCTCCGCGAGCAGGTCATTACCCGCCCTGCCTTCAGCAGTATCATCCCCGTAGGCACTGCAATTCAGAACGCCCGCGCCACCCATATCGGTGACAACCTGAACCGTGACGGCTACCATCTGAACACTCTGGGCCGTGTCATCGCAGGCTACACCTGGTACAGCATGTTCACCGGCAAAAAGCTGGATACCATTCGCTACACCGACGTGCGTGCCGAGTCCGCTACCCCCGCTATCACCCTGACTGCGGAGGACGCCCAAGCCGTGGCGCAGGCGGTCAACGCCGCCATCGCCGATCCCTACAGCGGTATCCGTCCCATTTATCAGCTGCAGGCCGGCGACGTGTTCTACATCCCCTATCCTCCTCAGGCAAATCAACTGGCTGATGCCTATGTGTTCGGCTCTGACACTGTGGCCGACGGCACCAAGGTCATTGTCCAAATCCCCAAGGACACTGTGGTCGAAGAAGAAAACGCCTACGCCGCTCAGTTCTGGTATGAGGACGGCGGCATCCTGCACAACGTTCCCTCCACCGACCAGTGCGGCGGTCAATTTGGCCTGCACGATGTGATCACCGCCATCGAGAACAATACCATCACCCTGGATGATGGCACCCACAAGGGCCCCACCTCCTGTACCCTGGGTCACGTAGGCGCCTGCGGTGGCGAGACCCGCAGCACCACCGAGTGCGCCGCTCAGCTGTCTGTGTCTGACAAGGTGACCGTCACCGACCTGCGCGCCGCCGTACTGAACGGCAGCGAGACCGCCGTCACCACCGTGGAGTCCGTCAAAGCTCTGTGTGACGAGGGCAAGGCCGTGGTCAACACCTACGCCCCCAACGGCACCGTTCAGGCTCTGGTGGTTTTTGACCACACCCTGAAAATTACCGCCGAGCAGCCCGAAGGTGCAGCCCTGAACGTGGACACCAAGGACGGCTGGACAGACGAGGACAGCGTTGCCTATGCCAGCATCGGCTTTAAAGCCTCCTATAGTCTGCCCGCAGGCACGGAATATAAGATCAACCAGCGCCAGCTGGACGGTCAGGTGACTACGGACACCTCCTTCTTCGTCAAGGGCAACCACACCGTTTCCGTCACCGTGAAGAAGATCTTCCAGGGCGACGTGTTCTACTTCCTCGATCCCCCGGTTCAGGGTCAGGAGTGTGAGGCCATCGTGCTTCACTCTGCCACCCTGCCGCTGGGCATTTCCAAGGTGACCCCTCCCAACGGAAAGGGCTCCAAGTACGGTGCCCACCACTTCTGGGAGATCATGGACGTGGAGTCCTCCCCCTTGAAGCGACTGGCCGGTATGTGGGTGGGTTCCACCAGCCACTACCGCTATGGTCTCCACGACATCATCTCCATCTATGACCCGGAGGGCAATGCCATCACCCTGGCCACCCCCGCCAACGGCCACTACAGCAAGGCCACCTGCAGCTACTCCAGATCCGCCGGTTATGACCTGCCCGGCTACTACGAGGAGAAGTGTGGTGAACATACTCAGCGCGGTTGGGAGTGTCCCTCCTATCTGAAGCTGGCAGACGACCTGAAGATCTATGACCTGCGCGGCGACGTGCTGGCCGGCCTGGCTCCCGCCGCCGCCGACGTGCCCACCCTCAAAACCCTGTGCGACGAGGGCAAGGCCCTCATCAACACCTTCACCCTGGACGGCACCAAGTCCGGCGGCGGTACCGCCAGCGCCTTCATCGTCATTGATGCCCAGCCTTTCATGACCCGCGGCGAGGCGGTGCAGGCTCTGTACGAGCAGGCCGGCAAGCCTGCCGTCACCTTTGAAGCTAAGTTTACTGATGTGGCCACCGACAGCGAGTACGCCAATGCCGTGTGCTGGGCCGCCCAGACCGGTCTGGTGTCCGGCTACGGCGACGGCAGCTTCGGTGTGAATGACAACATCACCGTGGAGCAGCTGGCCGTTATGCTGTGGAACAAGGCCGGCAAGGCCGCTTCCTCCACTACTCTGTCCGAGAGCATCACCCGCAGCGACTGGGCCTCCTCCGCCCTGAACTGGTGCAGCGAGACCGGCGTGCTGGAGCAGGTCTCCTTCGAGAAGGCCGACTTCACCGCCACCCGCACCCATATCTTCCAGATGCTGGCCAACAGCCTGAACAAGTAAACACTAACTTAAAACAGCGGCGGATGAGCCTTGCTCATCCGCCGCTGTTCTTCTGCATATCCGGCTTGAATTCCTGCGCCGGGTTTGCTATACTGATGGGGTGCATAGCACACCAGATTAAAAGCAAGGATATGAGCATCATGTATTTTGACACCCACGCCCATTATGGCTCGGAGCTTTATGATCACGACAGGGACGAGCTGATCGCCTCCATGCCCGACAAGGGTGTTGAGCTGATCATCAATCCCGGCTGCACTCTGGAATCCTCTCAAGGTGCGGTGGCTCTGGCCGAGAAGTTTCCTCACGTGTATGCCGCCGTCGGTGTGCATCCTTCCGACTGTCACACCTGGTCGGACCAGGTGGAAAAGGGCATTCTGAACCTTACCTCCCATCCAAAGGTGAAGGCCATCGGGGAAATCGGCTTGGACTACTATTGGAAGGACAATGCTCCGGCTGAGCTGCAAAAAGAGGTTTTTGTCCGTCAGCTGGAAATCGCCCGAAAAACCGACCTGCCCGTCATCGTCCACAACCGGGACGCCCACAAGGACACGCTGGACATCGTGCGCCAGTTCAAGGACGTGCAGGGTGTGTACCACTGCTATGCCGGCAGCATCGAGGATGCCAAGGTGCTGGTCAAAATGGGCTGGATGCTCTCCTTCACCGGAGTCATTACCTTCAAAAACGCCCGCAAGGCATTGGAAGTTATCCGCTGGCTGCCTCTGGACCGGATCATGATCGAGACGGACTCCCCTTACCTGACTCCCGAGCCCTTCCGGGGCAAGCGTAACGACTCTGGCTATGTCCATTTCGTGTCCGAAAAGATCGCCGAGCTCAAGGGCATCTCCCCGGAGGAGGCCGCCCGCATCACCACGGAGAATGCCAGGCGTTTCTTCAATATCCACGACTGAGAGGGATCGTATATGACCATCACCTACGAATACGAGGGCGCACTTTATGTCAACCTGACCAACAAGTGCAACTGCAATTGCGAGTTCTGCCTGCGCCACGGCAAGGCACAGGGCTCTATCTACACCGAAGACTCCCTGTGGTTGGAGCGGGAGCCCACCCGTCAGGAAGCTATGGACAGCTTTTTGAGCCGGGACGTCTGCTCCTACCGGGAGATCGTCTTTTGCGGCTACGGTGAACCCACCTATCGTCTGGACGACCTGTTGTGGCTGGTGGACCAGCTGAAGGCCCGTTTCGGGGACAAGCTGCCCCCGGTGCGCATCAACACCAACGGCCATGCCAACCTGATCAATGGCCGCAATGTGTGCCCCGAGCTGAAGGGGCGCATCCACACCCTGTCCATCTCCCTGAACTCCACCAATGCCGCGGATTATGTGGCCTTGTGCCATCCCACTCAGGGCGAGGCTGCTTACCATGCCATGCTGGACTTTGCCCGGGAGTCTGCTGCCTATGTACCCGAGGTCATTCTAACCATCGTGGACAAGGACAAGACCCCTGAGGAAATCGAGCAGTGCAAGGCCATCGCCGCCAACTTGGGTGTAAAACTGCGCATCCGCAGCTTTATTGACTCTTAAACTGCCATGGGATCGATTTTTTACACCGTGCAGGCCATCAATGGAGACTATGCTCAACTGGTCACGGACGAGGGTCTGCCCCACTCCATCACCATGTTTCTGCTGCCCGAGGGGACTACCGTGGGCAGCCGATTGAAACTGGAAGATTTTCAATGGGAGCTTGTTGATTAAAAAAATCCTGTGCCAAATGGCACAGGATTTTTTGTTTACACGATGGTATAGCCGCCCCGAACCAGCACTTTTGTGGTATTGGCGGTGGCTTTGATGGCTCGTCCAGTGATGGTAGCCATGTAAAGGTGATTTACTTCCAAATCCTTGCCATTGTTGAGGATGGCACCGGTGGTGGTGTTGATCAGGCCGGGATTGGACGTGGACACGCACTGCGCCGTTCCGATGCGCAGCATCACCTCGCAGCCGATGTCCATATTCAGCTGCTGGTCCTTTTTCAGAGTGACCACAGTATAGGTGGCGGCATGCTGCTGCGCACTTTTGTCACCCACCAGCTCCTCCATTTTCGCAGTGTACTGTTGAATGGCCTGGTCCAGCTCACCCGCCAGTTCCTCCTGATAGGCCTGCGCTTTTCCATCCACCTGCTCCAGCACGGCAGGGATCGCGGTTTGGTTGAGATAGCTCAGGGTGATCAGCGGGTCCGCCTGCGTCCCCTCTCCGGCGGCAACAGCCGCACCCACAGTCAGGCACACAGCCGCCATCGCCGCCGCACAAAAACGAATCTTTCTGTCTTTCATTCTATGTATCTCCTTTATATGCTGGGATGCCCCGGGGGGGCATCCCAGCTTGTTATACCATGAAGCCGTAGGCGCAATGGTATATGCCATCTTTTCCGGTTGCCGCCCAGCGGCGAGGAAAAGGGCTGAAATCAAAGTATAATAACTGTCTTGCAGTTATTATACCATAGTCTCCGGGTGCAAACCAAAGCTGACTGCGATGGCGCTGTCCACCTGCTTCATGACCTTCTCATCCACCTTGCCCATGTGCTCCCGCAGGCGGCGCTTATCCAGCGTTCGGATCTGCTCCAGCAGGATGACCGAATCTTTGGGCAATCCGTAGCTCATGGCCGCCAGTGAAATATGGGTAGGCAGGCGAGCCTTGCCTGTTTGAGAGGTAATGGCTGCGGCAATCACAGTGGGGCTGTGGCGGTTTCCGGTGTCGTTCTGCACGATGAGCACCGGACGCACACCTCCCTGCTCACTGCCCACCACCGGGCTGAGATCAGCGTAAAAAATGTCGCCCCGTTTCACATTGTTATCCACAAAATTCACACTCCGCCGGAAAATAGTACGCGTTACCGGAGATGTCCTATGTAACGCTGCACTATGATTTTCCCACGGGGCAGCCCGTATTATACCGACAGGAAAAATTTCTTCCGGCCGCCCCCGCCCGGCGGCAGGGCGCTGTGTCCCTGCTGCTCCGTATCATACTATGCAGCAGGTTTGATCATGTTTCATTCGCTGTATATACGCGGCACGCGCGGAGACACCGCGCACAAAAGTTCATACTGGATGGTACCCAGCAGGTCCGCAGCCTGTTCCAGCGCTTTGTCTGCGCCGAAAACCGTAGCTACATCTCCGGTCTTCACCTCCGGCAGGTCGGTCACATCTACCATACACATGTCCATACAGATGCGGCCCACAATAGGGGCGCGCTTTCCGTTGAACTCCACCCAGAATCGATTGGACAGCAGGCGGAAAAAGCCGTCCCCATAGCCTATGGGCAGCACGGCCAGTCGGCTATCACGTGCCACCACGTTGGTGCAGCCGTAACTCACCGGGGTACCGGCAGGCACTTGGCGCACAGCGGACACCCGGGTATAGACCGACATAACGGGAACAAGGCCCGGCCCATCCAGCACCTGACAGGAGGGATCGGGGTAATGTCCGTACATGGCGATGCCGGGACGCACCATATCCAGATGGGTACAGGGATATTGTAGCGTAGCTGCGCTGTTGGCGCAATGGCGAATGGCAAACGTAATGCCGTGATTTTTTTCCAATTCGGAAATTACATCCAAAAACCGGGTGAACTGGAGCATGGTATACTCCTCGTCCCCGTCGGAGTTTGCAAAATGGGTAAAAATTCCTTCATATTCCAGACGAGGCAGCGCGCAGATGCCGGCCACCTCCTGCGCCGCACGCACAGGATCGTGGGCCAGTACACCCACCCGGCTCATGCCGGTGTCCAGCTTGATATGCACCCGGGCCTTCTTTCCCAGTTCCACTGCCGCGCATGACAAAGCCTGTGCCTGTTCCATAGTAAACACCGTCTGAGTGATGTCACGCTCTACCACCTGCCGGGCAAACTCTGGAAGGGTAGCCCCTAATACAAGGACAGGGGCGGCGATCCCCGCATCACGCAACTCAAGCGCCTCGTCCAGCCCGGCCACTGCCAGCATCTCACAGCCCAATTCAACCAGCTTGTGCGCCACCGGTACTGCACCGTGTCCATAGGCGTTAGCCTTGACCACACCCAGCATCCGACAGCCCTCCGGCAGCATGGCCCGCAGTGCACGATAATTATGTTCCAGCGTCCCAAGAGAAATCTCCGCCCACGTTCTCTTTTCTTGCAACACGGCACTTCCGCCTTCTTTCTCTGATATCAGTTCATTACAAATTCCTGAAATTCACATAGGACCACCCGGTGTCCGTCCACCGCCACCTCCCCTTGTATCAGGGTATGGTCAGCCACATCAAACCACAGGGTGATCTCTCTGCCCTGACCGGCGGTTCGTTCCGGGTCACGACACAAAACACGAATGGTGTCCCGCTCCCCCAGCCGTTCCACACCGCAGTTGTCAATAAAACCGGACCGGACACATTCCAGCAGCGCCGGCACCGCCCCAAGCGGGGTCAGCCCGTCCGCAGAAAGTGGGCCTGTTTCCAGCACCGCGCCGTCATATTCTAACTGGCTTTCCCCATCTACCAGCCGTGCAGTGATCCCTGCAAGTTCCGCAGGGGCGGTCACAGCAAGTACACTCTCTCCACCCGCCACAGTCACATCTACACTATAAGTATACACCCGTTGTCCATAGTCTGCCGTCACATCCAGCTTCGCAGCATAGCTGTCAGCCGCCAAATATGCCGCGCGAATGGCCAGCGCCTGTTCCCGAGGGTCATCTCCCCGCGCCGTGCCGCCGCAGGCGGTCAGCACAAGGGTCATCATCAGTACGCACATCACTGTCGATCTGCGCACAGTTCCATCCTCCCAAACTCTTATTCGCTTAATTCCATCATTGCCCGGGGCAACTCGTCAAGCAGGTCGGAGGGTGTCATGGCATACTCTCCAAACCGCTGCGCCGCAAAGTCTCCCGCCCGCCCATGGAGCCACGCTGCCATGGCCGCGCTCTCCGGAGCAGGGAATCCTTGACCGATCAAGGATACGATCATACCAGCCAACACATCACCGCTCCCACCCTTTGCCATCCCGGGATTTCCGGTGTTGTTGAGCCACACACGGCCGTCCGGGGCGGCAGTAACGGTGCGATGGCCCTTGAGCACCACAGTACAGTTGTGCGTTTCGGCAAATTCCTGCGCCTCGGCAATACGGTCCGCTACAGGCAGCGTACAGCCCGTCAGCCGGGCAAACTCACCTTCGTGGGGGGTAAGTACGGTAGGGGCGGTCCTTCCGTCCAGCAACTGCGTGTGCCCACTCAGGGCATTCAGGCCGTCTGCATCCAGCACCAGCGGGTGAGCCAGCCGGGGCACTATGCTGCGCACCAAATCTCCCGCCTCAGGGCCAAGCCCCGGTCCCACCAACGCGGCATCGCAGCTGGAGATGTGCTTTAGGATCGCCTTCGCATCCCGTTCCAGCGGATAAGGCATGGCCTCGGCACATTTGGCCGCCACCACACTCCAAATCTCCTCCGGCACTCCAAGAAACACCAGGCCGGAGCCAGTGCGCACAGCGGCATTGGCCGCAAAAACGGGGGCGCCGGTATAACCTACGCTGCCAGCCAGAATGAAGATCCGGCCAAAATCACCCTTATGCGCTTCCCGCCGTCTGCGGGGCAACCGAAAGGTGTTTTGTTCCACCTGCATCAGCTGCACGGCCCATCCCCCCCTTTCCTATTCCCTATCATAACACAATCGGGCCGGTATGTCACCCACCAAAACACACACGCACCGCCCACGCAGCTGCCATAAAACCCGCCAGATCCGCACACAGCGCCGCCGGTACGGCATAGCGCGTTTTGGTGATCCCCACGGCTCCGAAATAGACGGCGATGGTGTAAAAGGTTGTCTCAGTGGAACCCAGCATAACCGCCGCCACTCGTCCGATATAGGAATCCGGCCCGTGGGCGGCAATCAGCTCAGACCCTACTCCCAGCGCCGCGCTGCCGCTCACCGGCCGCACCAGAAGAAGCGCTACCGTCTCTGCCGGGATGCCGAGACAATCCAGAACAGGGGTCAGTATCCGCGCCGCCAGTTCCAGTGCTCCGGAGGCCCGAAGCATATGCACCGCCGCCAGCAGTGCGATCAGCGAAGGGGCTATGCGCACCAGTGTGCCTAATCCGTCTCCTGCGCCCTGCACCAGCGCAGAATATACATCCACCTTTCGCCCCATGGCATACAGTGCCACTCCGGCCATAATGAAAGGCACCAACATGGTATAAAACAGATCCATTTTAATCCCTCCACAGCCGGGCGCACACCTTTGCCGCCGTGATACCCACACCAACAGAAATGGCGGAAGCCATCCAAACCGCAGGCAGGATGTCAAAGGGGGTTACGCTTCCCGCCGCCGCGCGTACCGTGGCTACCGTGGTAGGAATCAGTTGTATGGATGCGGTGTTGCACACCACCAGCATACACAGTGCGTCGCTGGCTACCTTGCCGCTTTTCCGGCCCATGCGCCGCGCCGCATCCAACCCAAGAGGTGTCGCCGCATTGCCCAGCCCCAGCAAATTGGCAGACACATTGGCAGAAATGCTGTCCATCACCTCACGATCATCCGCCACCGACGGATAGAGGCGACAAAGGATGGGGCGCAGCAGCCGGGACAGCTTTTGGGAAAGTCCCGCCCGACGCATTACCTCCATCACCCCGGTCCACAGACACAGCATCCCTCCAATGGATAAACATAACTCCACCGCAGCTCCGGTCCCCTCCACCGCTGCCGCCGCCACCTCTGCCCCGTGTCCCGTGGCAAGCCCACACACAATGGACACTACCACCATCCCCGTCCAAATCACCGACATCGTCACATGTCCCGCCCCCTTCCCTTTTACAAATATGGGCCTGACCGCAAAAACATACCCCTTGCCATTTTTCCATTTTTTTACTTTTCTTCCTATATCACTTGTGTTTTTTACAAAATTTTCTATTTTTCCCGTTGACATCCAAAAATGGGAGTCTATAATAAAAGCAACCGCTGTTTTTCACCAACCCATAGAAAGGATGAGCATTTTGAAATCAACCGGTATCGTTAGAAAGGTGGATGAGCTGGGCCGCATCGTCCTGCCCATTGAACTGCGTCACACACTGGACATTGAGCCTAAGGACGCACTGGAGATCTATGTAGACGGCAACACCATTATGTTGCGTAAATATCAACCCGCCTGTATCTTCTGCGATGACGCCAAAGATGTCGTTTTGTTCCGGGGCAAAAACGTGTGCACCACCTGCATCAAAGCTCTTTCAGAACAAAAGTAAA
>JAFVVH010000026.1 GCA_017502285.1 Oscillospiraceae bacterium
ATCTGGCGGGTCTCGGCGTTATTGACCACGGTAAAGGTGGGGTCTTCCTCGTTCAGGCGGGCCAGACCCTGGGCCACCTTATCCTCCTGCCCGCGGGTCTTGGGGGCCACGGCCACGGAGTAGCAGGGCTCGGCAAAGGGCAGAGCCTTCAGGGAGACGACCTTACGGGGATCGCACAGGGTGTCGCCGGTCTTGACCTTATCCATCTTGCCGATGGCACCGATGTCGCCGCAGGAGAGCATCTTGACCTCGGTGGCCTTCTTGCCGCGCATGTCATACAGGCGGCCCAGCTTCTCGCTCTCGCCGGTGCGGGAGTTGACCAGAGTCAGATCAGAGGTGATCTCACCGGACAGGACCTTGATGAAGGAGTACTTGCCGTACTGGTCGGAGACGGTCTTGAACACGAAAGCAGTGGGCACGCCGCCGGGGGAGACCACGAATTCCTCGCTCTCGCCGTCCTGACGGGTGGCCTTGTGGTAGTTGCCCTCCATGGGGTTGGGGAGCAGGTCCACGATGTAGTCCATGAGCATCAGAGAACCCATGCAGTTGGCGGCGGAGCCGCACAGCACCGGGAACAGGGACAGCTCACGCACACCCTGACGCAGGCCGGTGATCATCTCGGCATAGGTGAAATCCTCGCCGGAGAAGAACTTGTCCATGAATTCTTCGCTGATTTCGGCCACGGACTCCTTCAGAGCGTCGTTAAACTCGGTGATGACGGTGTCCTTTCCTTCGGGCACTTCGATCTCTACCCGCTTGAGGTTCTGCATCTCATAGGCGCGCTTGTTCAGCACGTCGATCAGACCGGTGACCTTCTTGCTGTCATCCCAGATGGGAACGACCACGGGAGCGATCTTGTTGCCGTAGCGCTCGCGCAGGGCGTTGAACGTGGCATTATAGTCAGAGTTGTCCTCGTCCGTCTTGGAGATGTAGATGAAGCGGGGCATGTTGCGCTCTTCGCAGTACTTCCACGCCTTCTCCAGACCGACGGACAGACCGTCCTTGGCAGAGCAGACGATGATGGCGGCATCGGCCGCGCGCAGGGCGGCGACCACCTCACCGGCGAAGTCAAAGCCGCCCGGAGTGTCCAGAATATTGATCTTACAGCCCTTGTACTCCAGAGGAGCAACGGCGGTGGTGATGGAGATCTGACGCTTGGTCTCTTCCGGATCGTAGTCGCACACGGTGTTGCCGTCTACGGCCTTACCCATGCGGTCCAGAGCGCCGGTCATGAACAGCAGGCTTTCCGCCAGAGCGGTCTTTCCGCTGCCACCGTGACCCAGCAGGCAGACGTTGCGAATGTTTTGAACAGAATAACTCATGCTTGTTTCCACTCCTTACATTTGGGGGTTTTCTGCGACAAGCTCCGTTACATTCGGAGCAATATCATGCTGTTGGCTATTATATAATAAAACGACGAAAATTACAACAGGTTTTTGACGAAAATGTAAATGAACGATTTAGCGTGGAAAAGTAATGGAAAAAGAAGAACGGGACACATGCCGTGTCCCGTTTGGTAAAATTTATTGATCGATGAGTTCTACGGTCAAAGTTCGCTCCGGACCGGCCAGCTGGGTGGGGATCAGCATCAGCCAGCGGGGATGATCGTTGTCACCAGGGACGGAAGTATCGCGCAGGATGGTGAGGGAGTCTTCCGTCAGTTCGGAGACGGTATGGGTGATGGAACTGCTGGACTCCTGTACCACTACGGCCAGCAGGCGGTTGGTGAGGAAAAAGCTCTCGTCATAGGTGTTCTCAGCCAAAGACAGGTCGTCAGCGGGGAATTGTGCCAGAAAACGCGTCAGACCATCCGCACTGTCCAGCAGGTGGGCGGAGGGGACAAAGGCGCTGTCCGTTTTGGAAAGAGAATAGGCGTCGATGCTGAGAGGAAGGGATTTGAATTTGGGGTCCTCTGCCACATACCGGACGGCGGAGGGAACGGTCTGCCCGGCAGAAGCGGTATTCCATGCATCGGAGAGTACCTGCGGGTCGGAATTGAGGTCGGGTAAACTAACGTACCAAGCGGTCACGCACAGCACAAGACAGGCGGCAAGGGCGGATAATTGGCGCAGAGTACGGCGGCGGTTGGGCCGCTTTTCCGCCCTGATTTTGGACAAGACGGTTTGGGAGAGCTCCGGGGGGACATCCACTTCGCCCACAGCGGCAAGGGCGCTGTGCAGGCCATCCATATCTTTGGCAATGGCCCGGCAGGCGGGACAGGTTTGCAGGTGGGCGGTCAGGTCGGCGTCTTCCTGAACAGTCAGCTGGCCGTCCAGACGGGCGCTGATGAGGTCAAGATACTTGTTGCAGTTCATGCCGGGTCACTCCTTTCGAATTGGTTTCGATGGTTATGACGATGGGGGGATGGAAAAGTTCCCGCTTTCCACCAGAATTTTTCGCAGGGAATTTCTGGCACGGGCAATGCGGGATTTTACCGTACCTGCTTCCAGATCCAGAACGTCGGCGATCTCCTGGTAGGATAGACCGTTCAACTCCCGCATGACGAGCACCTGACGATGCTCGTCAGATAACTGTTCCAGACCACGAATGACGGCCCGGCGCAGTTCCCGGCGCTCCAGCTCCCGGTCGGGACGAAAGCGGTCGTCGGGAATGTCGGGCTGGCTGTCATCCTCCTCGTCCGTGGGCATGGGGGCGGAAATGTCCTGCCGTCGCTTTTTGCGGCGCAGGTGGTCGATGCAGGCATTGGAGGCCAAACGGTACACCCATGTGGAAAAGGCGCTGTCCCCCTGAAAAAATTTCAGGCCGCGCCAGGCGTTGAGAAACGCCTCCTGTGCCAGATCCATGGCATCTTCCGGGTTGCCCGTCATACGTAGGGTCAGGTTGTAAATGCGTTTTTCATTGTCACGCATGAGTTGGGCAAAGGCTTCGTCATCCCCGGCCTTGGCACGGGTGACCAATTCCTGTTCCGTCACGGCTTTCTCACCGCCTTTCTTTTTAAATTATTGTGTCAGCACAGGTCCCGTTTGATACCGGCGGTGACCCGATACACGTCGTCCAGGGTAGTGATTTTGCAAATCTGTTCCTTATAATAGCCTGCGTGGGACACGCCTTTGAGATACCATGCGTACTGCTTGCGGGCCTCCAGACAGGCCACCTTCTCACCCTTGTTCTGTGCGGCCATTTCAAACTGGCGCACGGCGGTGTCACACCGCTGGGACAGGGGAGGAATGGGGGGGATGTCGCGGCCCTCCAGCGCGGCCTTGCACTGGGCGAAGATCCACGGGTTGCCGAACACACCCCGCCCGATCATGGCCATGTCCGCGCCGGTATAGCCTAAAATGCGGACGGCATCCTTTGCTTCAAACACGTCGCCGTTGGCGATGACGGGGATGTGCAGGGCGCTTTTGACCTGACGGATCCAGTCCCAGTTGGCGGTGCCAGCATACATCTGGGTACGGGTGCGGCCGTGGACGGCCACGGCGGCGACACCGGCCTGCTCCATGGCTTTGGCAAAGTCCACGCAGTTGATACTGCCTTTGTCCCAGCCAAGCCGCATTTTTACTGTGACGGGACAGCCAGCACCCCGGATGACCGCTTCCGCCACCTTTACGGCAAGGTCGGGGGTGCGCATGAGGCCGGAGCCGTCTCCGCTGTTGGCGATCTTGGGGACGGGACAGCCCATGTTGATGTCGATGATGTCCGCGCCGGACACTTCCCGGGCGATGGCGGCGGCCTCCTGCATGCACACAGGGTCACTGCCGAAGATCTGGGCGGCGGCAGGGTGTTCGTTTTCCCCCAGCTGAAGCAGGGGGATTGAGTTCTTATCCTGATAGCACAGGGCCTTTGCGCTGACCATTTCGGTGATGGTCAGGCCCGCGCCCTGCTCCCGGCAGATGGTGCGAAAGGCCATGTCCGTTACCCCAGCCATGGGGCCCAGGGCCAATCGGCTGTCGATTTTGACACCGCCGATGTCTACCATATCCGCACCCTCCTTCTTAAAAAATATCAATGTATTTTAACATAGCCCGGTGCGGTTGACAAGGGCGGAGTGATTGCGTACAATAGACCCATCGTTTTTCGTCGGAAAGGTGGAATTTTCCATGGAGATACAGAAACTGCGCGCGGCACTCAAGGGTGTGTGCGCGTACAAACACATGATGGAAAAGCCTGTTATGGCGGCTTTGACCGGGCTGGTGGATGCCCTGTGCACAGGGTTTGGAGAGCGGGCGCTGGAAGCGTATACCTCCTTGTTCTATACTCTGCGGCAGGAGGGAATGTCGGGTCTGGGTCAGTGGCTGGACAGTGCCCTGCGCTATGAGGAAAATCCCTATGCGGACCTGATTGCCCGGGGCGGGGATGACCCGGCACTGGTGCAGGCGGCCCGGCGGGATGTGGCTGTGTTCAACATCCTGAGCCAAAGCGATGGCAGTGAGTTCGTTGCGGCTTTGGATGGCCTGTTGGGGGAGGAATATGCAGACACGGTGGCAGATCTGCCCCGATGGTCGGCGGGCAAGGCAGTTGACTTTGACGAGCTGACCGAGTTTTACCGTCTGCACGGTGCCGGCCTGTTTGCAAAGTACCGTGCCTTTTTGTGGGAGGAGGGACAGCTGTTCCCGGTGAAGCGGCCCGACAGCCCCAAGCAGGAGGAATTGCTGGGCTATGAAATGCAGCGGGAACAGGTCGTTGCCAACACCCGCGCCCTTGTGGCGGGCCATGCGGTGAACAACGTGCTGCTGTTTGGTGACAGCGGTACGGGTAAATCCGCTACCGTCAAGTCCCTGCTCACCCAGCCGGGGCTGGAGTCCCTGCGGCTGATCGAGGTGCAGAAGGACGGCCTGTCCGACATGACCCGGCTCATTCGCACCCTGCGCAGTAAGCCCCAGAAGTTTATCCTCTTTATTGACGATCTGGCCTTCGATCAGGACGACAAGGTGTTCTCCGCCCTGAAGACTATTTTGGAGGGCGGGCTGGAGCCCCGGCCCGCCAATGTGGCGGTGTATGCCACCTCCAACCGCCGCCATCTGGTGCGCCAGACCTTTAGTGAGCGGGCGGGGGAGGAGATCGACACCTTTGAGACCATTGCGGAAAAGACCGCCCTGTCTGAACGGTTTGGCCTGCGCATACCCTATCAGAACATGGACAAGAAGGGGTATCTGGCCCTTGTGGACCATCTGGCGGCCCGGGAAGGCATCGAAATGGAGGCGGAGAAGCTCCATTTCGCGGCCATGCAGTGGGACGTCCGCCACGGAGGCAGAACACCCCGGTCGGCCCGGCAGTTCATTGCCAGCCTGAGTGTGGAATAACAGACAAAAAACCGCCGCTCACATTGTGAGCGGCGGTTTTACTATGTTAATTTTTCAGACTTTCGGCCCAGGCGGAGTATTTTTCCACCTTTTCGTCGCATTCGACCTTGGTCTTGCCGTTGGCAAGGATATAGACCTTGACCTTGGGCTCGGTGCCCGAGGGGCGCACGATGACGCTGGTACCGTCTGCCATCTCATAGCGCAGCACGTTGGAGCCGGACAATTCCATAGTCGTTTTCTTGCCGCAGGAAACGCACACCACGCTGCCGTCCTTGTAGTCCTTCTGCTCGGCAACGGCAACACCGGCGATCTCCACCGGGGGCTGTTCACGCAGGTCGGCCATGAGTGCGGCCATCTTCTTCAGCCCATCCAGACCGGGCATGACCAGATTCAGGGTGCGCTCGCTGTAATAGCCGTACTTTTCATACAGGGACAGCAGGGCATCGTACAGGGTCATGCCCTGCGCGTGATACCACGCGGCCATCTCGGTGAGCAGCAGAGAAGCGGTGACGGCATCCTTGTCCCGGACGAAGCTGCCCAGCATGTAGCCGTAAGACTCTTCATAAGAGAAGATGACGCTGCCCTCTCCGGATTCCTCCAGCTGGTCTTTCTTCTGGGCCAGGAACTTGAAGCCGGTGAAGGTGTCGAAGGAGCGCAGGCCGTTCACCTCGGCCACCTTGCGGGCCATTTCGGTGGTGACGATGGTCTTGAGGGCCACGGGATTTTCCGGCAGCTTGCCGGCGCGCTTCATGGCGCCGATGAGATAGTCCAGCAGCAGCACACCGGTCTGGTTGCCGGAGATGACCTTGAACTCGCCGTCAGCGGTGCGCACCATGATGCCCACACGGTCGGCATCGGGGTCAGAGCCCAGAATGAAGTCGGCACCCTCCTTCTTGGCGATGTCCACCGCAAGATAGAAGCCCTCGGGATTTTCCGGATTGGGGGAGACCACCGTGGGGAAGTTGCCGTCGATGACCATTTGCTCAGGTACGCAGATGACGTGCTTGATGCCAAGACGCTTGAGTGCCTCGGGAATCAGTTGGTAGCCGGTGCCGTGGAAGGGGGTGTAGACCATTTTAAAGTCGTCAGCCACCTTGGCAACCACTTCTTTGTCATTGGCCTGAGCCATGACGTTGGCAAGGAACTTTTCGTCGGTTTCCACGCCCATGAGGATGATTTTGCCCTGTGCAAGGGCATCGTCATAGGGCATGGTCTTGACGCTGGTGAATACGTCCAGCTCCTTCATCTTGGCGGCTACCTCGTCTGCGTGCTTGGGGGGCAGCTGGGCACCGTCCTCCCAATAGACCTTGTAGCCGTTGTATTCCTTGGGGTTGTGGCTGGCGGTGACGTTGATGCCCGCAATGCAGCCGTACTCGCGCACGGCAAAGGACAGCTCCGGGGTGGGGCGCAGACCCTCGAACAGGCGCACGGGGATGCCGTTGGCGGCCATGACGCAGGCGGCCTCCCGGGCGAACAGGTCGGAGTTGTTGCGGCAGTCAAAGCACACGGCGATGCCCCGCTTGACCGCTTCGGGGCCTTCTTCCAGAATGACCTGAGCAAAGGCCTGGGTGGCGTGGCGAATGACGTGGATATTCATGCGGTACAGACCCACACCCATGGTGCCCCGCAGACCGGCGGTGCCGAACTCCAGCTGGGAGAAGAAGCGGGACTCGATTTCCTTGTCATCGTTGCGGACAGCTTCCAGTTCAGCCTTTTCAGCGGCGCTGAGGGCGGGGCTGGACAGCCATTTCTCATAAGTATCACGGTAGGACATGGTCAGGCCTCCAATCTGATTGATTAAATACAGTATAGCACAGCGGAAAGGGAACTTCCACCGGATTTTGGCGGTTTTATTTGTGATAGGCGGAGCCTTCGTTGATTTTGAAGGCCCGGTAGATCTGCTCCAGCAGCATGACCCGAGCCAGATGGTGGGGGAAGGTCATGGGGGACATGGAAAGACGCACCCGGCACTCCTGCTTCAAAGCGGGGTCGAGCCCGAAGCTGCCGCCGATGAGAAAGACAAGATGCTTGGCGCTGTTCAGCTGGCAGCTTTGCACCAGTTGGGCCAGCTGCTCGCTGGAGTGGGGCTTGCCCTCCACGCAAAGAGCCACCAGTTCAGCCCGGTCGGGTAGTTTGGCGCGGATGGACTGGCCCTCCTTGGCAAGGGCAGCATCGATTTGGCCTTGAGAGGGATTTTGGGGCAGCTTTTCCTCGGATAGCTCGGTGACCGTCAGTTTGCAGTAGGCGGACAGGCGCTTCATATACTCCTCGGCCGCGCCAATGTAGAATTTTTCCTTCATCTTGCCCACGCAGATGATATGTACGCTCAGCATACGGGCACCTCCTTGACGACGGGATAGGTGGGGCCGGGTTGGGACCGGGGGGCCACCGACAGGCGAATGTCACGCTCAGGGTCGATGCCGTTGGCACAAAGGTGGCGGAAGGTCACGTCATAGGCCCGGGCGGGGGTGTTGTTTTCATTGCTCAAATGGGCAAGGATGATGGTATTTGCTCCTGCCTGTGCCGCTTGCAGGGCAAGGTCGGCTCCCGCCTCGTTGCACAGGTGACCCCGGTCGCCCAGAATACGCTGCTTGAGGGGGTATGGATAAGGGCCGGAGCGAAGCCAATCGATGTCGTGGTTGCTTTCCAGCACCACCGTCTGACAGCCCAGTACGGCCCGGCGCACGGTGTCCGTTACGTGGCCGAGGTCGGTGGCAAGGGCCAGCCTGCAGCCGTCCAGTTCCACAGTGTAGCCCACGCTGTCGGCGGAATCGTGGGGGGTGGGGAAGCTGGTACAATGCAGAGGGCCAATGTCAAAGGCATCGCCTGCGGCGAAAGTGGAGATGCGGTCCGACGGAAGGCCCATGCGGGTGGTCAGCTGGTGTGCCGTGCCTGTGGAGGCATAGATGGGGGCGGACAGCTTTTTCACCATGGTGGCCAGCCCACACACATGGTCGGTATGGGCATGGGTGACCAGCACGGCCGCCAGCGTATTTGGGTCCACATCCAGTTGATTCAGTGCGGTGGTGATGCGGCGGCAGGAGATGCCCGCGTCAATGAGAATATGGGTATCGCCGCCGCTGACCAGCAGCGAGTTGCCGCTGGAGCCGCTGGCGAGAGTGGTGATGGTCAGCACGCTGCTCGCTCCTTAAAAAGAGGGATCAGGGGGCAGGAAACTGTGTTTCCCAACTCCTGATCCCTGGTTGTTTTGGTTTTATCCTACCTGAGCCTTGGCATCCTCGTCCGGGGTTTCGATGATCCGGATATCGGCACCTACTGCGGCCAGCTTTTCCACAAGGTTTTCGTAGCCGCGCTCGATGTGGTGGATGGAGGCAACCTCCGTCACACCCTGAGCCGCCAGACCGGCAATGACCATGGCCGCGCCCGCTCGCAGGTCGCAGGCATTGACGGGAGCGCCGGTGAGGTGGTCTACACCTTCGATGACGGCCACCTTGCCGTCCACCTGAACGCTGGCACCCATGCGGCGCAGTTCGTCCACGTAGCGGTAGCGGTTGTCCCAGACACCTTCGGTAATGACGCTGGTGCCCTGTGCGGTGCACAGTACGGCGCCGATCTGGGACTGCATATCGGTGGGGAAGCCGGGGTAAGGCATGGTTTTGATATTGGCACGGTTAAGAGGTCCGTCCCGGCGGACTAGAACGGCATCGTCCTGTTCCTCAATGTCAACACCCATTTCCAGCAGCTTGGCGGTGATGCAATCCAGATGCTTGGGGATGACGTTTTTGATGAGCACTTCACCACCGGCGGCAGCTACGGCAGCCATGTAGGTGCCAGCCTCGATCTGGTCGGGGATGATAGAATAGCAACCACCGTGCAGACGGTCCACACCGCGGATCTTGATCACGTCCGTACCCGCGCCGCGGATATCTGCGCCCATGGAGTTCAGGAAGTTGGCAAGGTCCACGATATGGGGTTCTTTGGCGGCATTTTCGATGATAGTCATGCCGTCGGCCAGGGCGGCACCCAGCATAATATTCATGGTGGCGCCAACGGAAACGATGTCCAGATAAACCTGACCACCGCAGAGTCGGTTGGAGGCAGCGATTTTGGCATCGATATAGCCGTTGCGAACCTCCACCTGTGCGCCCATAGCGGCAAATCCCTTGATATGCTGGTCGATGGGACGGCCGCCAAGATCGCAGCCGCCGGGCATGGGCACTTCTGCCCAGCCGAAACGGCCCAGCAGAGCTCCCACCAGATAGTAGCTGGCACGGATCTTGCTGCCTCGCTCCATAGACACCTTCTGGTTACGGATGCGGGAGCAATCGATATCTACGGTGGTGCGGTTGATGGTTTTGACCGTGGCACCCAGCTCCTGCAGGATCTGGAGGATGAGGGTCACGTCGCTGATTTGGGGGATATTTTCAATGCGGCACACGCCGTCCACCATCAGGGCGGCGGGGATAATGGCAACGGCGGCGTTTTTGGCACCGCTGATCTCGATCTCGCCATGCAGGCGGTTGCCGCCCATGATTTGATATTTGGTCAAAACTACACCCTCTTTACACGTTGGGATGTTTTATTTCAGCGCCGACAGGCAGGGTGGCGTACACATCATGGAGCATGTGCAAAAAGACACATGCCAATACATATTAAATTATAACACCGTTATGCCCAAAAGGTAAAGAGTTTTTTGCACGAAAGAAGGTAAAAGTGCAAAATTTATCCGCGTCCAAGCAGGCCAGGGCGCATGACACCTTCCAGAGGCTGGCCGTTGGCATAGCGCTCAAAGTTTTTCAGGCAGAAATTCACAGCGGATTTGCGGCTGACCTCCATGCGGATGCCGCCTGCCACATGGGGGGTGAGCAGCAGGTTGGGGATGTCCCACAGGGGGGAGTCGGCGGGCAGAGGTTCGGGGACGGTCACATCCAGTGCCGCGCCCCACAGGTGGCCTGCGGTCATGGCGGCAGCAAGGGCATCCTGATCCAGCACGGTACCCCGGCCGTCGCTGATGAGGATGGCGTCCGGCTTCATCAGGGCGATGCGCCGGGCATCCATGAGCTTGACCGTTTCCGGAGCGTGGGGCAGGATGAGGGCCACCACATCTGCCTGAGGCAGACGCTGGTCCAGATGTTCCATGGTGTCTACCTCGTCAAAGCCGTCGATGGGACCGGTGACGGTGCGCTTCAGGCCTACGGTATGGGCGCCCAGCGCCTTGCACAACCGGGCGAAGTCGCCGCCGATGACACCCGCGCCCACCACAAGGACGGTGGCACCGCGGATGGAGCGCATTTGTTTCACATCCACCCACTGGTGCTTGAGCTGGTTGTCACGGCACTGGGGCAGCTTGCGGCACAGGGCGAGAAGGGTGGTGAGCATGTGCTCGGACACGGTCTGACGGTAGGCGCCCACGCAGGCGGTGATGGTCACATCGTCGGGCAGGATGCCGGGGGCTACGTAGTCATCCACACCCATCCACAGGGACTGCAGCCAGCGCAGGTTGGCGGCATGGACGAGCTGGGTGGGGATGGGAGCGCCCAGGATAACGGTGGCCTTGGACAGCTGCTCGGGAGTGACGGTGCTGCGGCGGGGATATTCCCACACGGCATCGGGCATGAGAGCTTCGAAAAGGGGCTTTTCTTCCTCCACGATGGGGAACATGTTCAAAATGTGTTCGGACATTGGAAAACCTCCTGCAAATCATGTTTGCACACATTATAACTTTTTTTGGCGCAGGTGGCAAGATGGGACCTTTGCTTTCCTGTATAGGTTATGGTACAATCAAAGCAACACACAAAGGAGGTGACCGCCGTGAATGTTACCCTGAATACTCCGGTAACAGAATTTCCGGGCATTGGTCCGGCCAGAGCCGGAAAGCTGGAAAAGCTGGGCATCTGCACGGCGGGGGACCTGCTGCGCTATTTTCCCCGGGACTACGAGGACAGAAGAAAGAGTGTGAGCATCATCCGTGCCACCGAGGGGGAGCCGGTATGTATTCAGGCCATGGTGGCGGAAACGCCCCGGATCAGCCGGGTGCGGCGGGGTCTGGACCTTGTAAAAGTCAAGGCGGTGGACCACAGCGGGATGCTGAACATCACCTATTTTAATCAGGCTTATCTGAAGGATGCCCTGCGGCCCGGAGAGGAATATATTTTCTACGGCAAGGTGGAAAGCACCGGTCGGGCCAAGCAGATGACCAACCCGGTCACCGAGCCGGTGGGCAAAAACACCGTGACCGGCTGTATCCTGCCCGTTTATCCTCTGACGGCGGGCATTACAAACAATTTGCTGGTTTCTCTGACCCGGAGAACGGCGCAGGACTGCGCCCATGAGGTGGGTGAGGCGCTGCCTGACCGGGTGTTGAGAGATTACGAGCTGGCTCAGAGTGATTTTGCCTACAAGACCATCCACATGCCGGACAGCTTTGAGCTGTTGGAACTGGCTCGTCGGCGGCTTATTTTTGAGGAGTTGTTTTATCTGGCGGCGGGCCTTGCCCTGTTGAAAGGGCGGCGCACCGGAGAGCGGGGGCATTCCTGCCCCTGTGAGAGTCTTGCGCCGTTTCTGGACCTGCTGCCCTTTGCGCCTACATCGGCACAGCTGCGGGTGATGGAGGAGTGCAGGACGGACATGGCCGGTATACGGCCTATGAACCGGCTGGTGCAGGGCGACGTGGGCTCGGGCAAGACGGTGGTGGCTGCGGCTGCGGCTTGGATGGTCATCCAAAACGGGCTGCAGGCGGCGCTGATGGCACCCACAGAAATTTTGGCCCGGCAGCACGCGCAGTCCTTGAGCAGGCTGCTTGCCCCCGCCGGGATCACGGTGGGATTGCTGGTGGGTTCCATGACCCCGGCACAGAAAAAAGAGATCAGGCAGCGGCTGAAGTCGGGCGAACTGCAATTTGTGGTGGGCACCCATGCCCTGCTGTCCGGCGGGGTGGACTTTGCCCGATTGGGCCTTGTGGTGGCGGACGAGCAGCATCGATTCGGTGTGAGCCAGCGGGCGGCACTGACCGCTAAGGGGGAGCGCCCCCACGTGCTGGTCATGTCAGCCACCCCCATTCCCCGAACACTGGCCCTGATCGTTTACGGTGATCTGGACGTGTCCGTCATTGACCAGCTGCCCCCCGGCCGCACTCCGGTGGACACCTTCGTGGTGGGAGAGGACAAGCGGCAAAGGATGTACGGCTTTGTGCGAAAGTTGGTACAGGAGGGGCGGCAGGTCTATATCGTGTGTCCGGCGGTGGAGGACGACCCGGAGCGCTGGGAGGGACTGCCCGACCTGAAGGCGGTGACGACCTACGCAAAGAATTTGCAAGAGCAGGTCTTTCCTGATCTGCGGGTGGCATTTGTCCACGGCAAGCTGAAGGCAAAGGAAAAGGAAAATGTCATGGCCGCCTTTGCCGGGGGAGAACTGGATGTGCTGGTGTCCACCACGGTGATCGAGGTGGGTGTGGACGTGCCCAACGCGGCACTGATGGTGGTAGAGAACGCGGAACGCTTTGGCTTGAGTCAGCTGCATCAGCTGCGGGGCCGTGTGGGCCGGGGCGAGCACAAGTCCTATTGTGTGCTGGTGACCGGGTCGAAAAGCGAGACCAGCCGGACTCGACTCAAGGCCATGACCGACACCACAGATGGCTTTAA
Organism: Oscillospiraceae bacterium; assembly: GCA_017502285.1. Lineage (GTDB taxonomy): Bacteria > Bacillota > Clostridia > Oscillospirales > Oscillospiraceae > Lawsonibacter. The sequence goes on from JAFVVH010000026.1 coordinate 12,866, forward strand.
AATTGCGGAGGAGGATCTGAAGCTGCGCGGGCCGGGCGACTTTTTCGGCAACCGGCAGCACGGACTGCCCCAATTGCGCATCGCCGATCTGGCGGGAGATATGCGCCTGCTCAGTCAGGCGCAGCAGGCGGCCCGGGAGATGCTGGAGCGGGACCCGGAATTGACCGGGACGGAGCACCGGATGGTGCGGGAGAGGATACAAACCCTGTTCGCCCAACAGGCGGATATTTTCAATTAAAAAGGAGAAAGAAAACATGGATAAGATGGAACATGCCAAGCAGCTCAGAGACATTACCGAAAAGCACTACAACTGCGCTCAGTCGGTGCTGGTGCCCTTTGCCAAGGAGATGGGCATCAGCGAGGAGCAGGCCTATAACATCGGCGCACACTTTGGCGCAGGTATGCGTCACGGCAGCACCTGCGGTGCTCTGTCCGGGGCGCTGATGGTGCTGGGAGCCATGGGCTATGGAGAGCAGGACGCGCAGGCGATGCTGCGCATCTTCCGGGAAAAGAACGGCTGCACCGACTGCGCCCATCTGCTGGCACAGGCCAAGGAGCGTGGGGAGGAGAAGAAGCCCCACTGTGACCGGCTGGTGTGCGAATGTGTGCAGGCGGTGCTGGACCTGACGGCGGACAAGTAAGCATGACACCGCTGGAACAGCTGCCCATTCCGCTGCTTTTGTGGTTTGGGGAGCACGCAAGAAAGCTCCCGTGGCGGGACGACCCCACACCCTATCATGTTTGGGTGTCGGAAATCATGCTCCAGCAGACCAGAGTGGCGGCGGTGCTGGGCTACTATGCCCGGTTCATGGAGGAAGTGCCCACCGTGGCCGATCTGGCCGCTCTTAGTGAGGAGCGGCTGATGAAGTTGTGGCAGGGACTGGGCTACTATAACCGGGCCAGAAACATGCAAAAGGCGGCCCGGCAGGTCATGGAAAAGTTTGGGGGCGAGTTCCCCAACCGCTATGAGGATATTCGCACCCTTGCCGGGGTGGGAGACTACACCGCAGGGGCTATCGCATCCATCGCCTTTGGACAGCCTGTTCCGGCGGTGGATGGCAACGTGCTGCGGGTGGTCAGCCGCATCAATGGGGATGAGAGCGACATTACCCTTACTGCCACCAAGGAGCGGATACGGCGGCAGGTGGCCGATATCATTCCCAAAGGGGAGGCCGACCGGTTCAATCAGGGCCTGATGGAGCTGGGGGCAACGGTATGTCTGCCCAACGGAGCACCCCTGTGCGACCAGTGTCCGGCCAAGGGTTTTTGCCGGGCCCGGCTGGAAGAACGCACCGGACAGCTGCCGGTGAAGGCGGCAAAAAAAGAGCGCGTGATCGAGGAACGCACGGTGTTCCTCATTTTCCACGACGGCCAGGTGGCCCTGCGCCGCAGGCCGGACAAGGGATTGCTGGCCGGGCTGTGGGAGTTTCCCAATGAAATCGCGCCTGCCGGGGATGCGTTGGAACGCTGGGGCATTTGCCCGCAGACGGTGAACTCGGCGGGGACGGGAAAGCATATTTTTACCCACAAGGAGTGGCGGATGACCGCCAAGGTGGTTCAGGCGGCAAACGACAAGCTGCCCCAAGGCTGGGTGTGGGCAGACCGGGGAGAGCTGGAGCGGCAGTATGCCGTGCCCAATGCCTTCCGGGTCTTTGAGTCTGTGGTGAAAGAGCAGCTGGGTTACTTTTGAGAGGGGGAAGCGGCGGTGGTATGCAATTTGTGTCCCCGGATGTGCGGCGCGGTGCGTACCGCTGACCGGGGCGAGGGATACTGCCGGATGGGCTCGGTGCCTGTGCTGGCCCGGGCCGCCCTCCACCACTGGGAGGAGCCACCCATTTCCGGGACCAGAGGGTCTGGGACGATTTTCTTTTCCGGCTGTCCGCTGGGCTGTGTATTCTGTCAGAATGAGGAGATCAGCCATGAGGATCGGGGCAAGCCTGTGACCATGGAGCGGTTGGGCGAGATATGTGACGAACTGGTGGCTCAGGGAGCGCACAATATCAACTTCGTTACTCCCACCCACTATGCCCATGTGGTGAAACAGCTGCTGGAAGAACACCCTGTGCCTGTGCCTGTGGTGTGGAACACCGGGGGCTATGAGCGTGTGGACACCCTGCGGGGACTGGAAGGGAAGGTGGATATCTATCTGCCCGACCTGAAGTATATGGACCCGGAAACGGCCCGGAGGTACTCTGCCGCCGTTGACTATCCCGAAATTGCCAAGGCCGCCATCCGTGAGATGGTGCGGCAGGTGGGGGCATGCAAACTGGATGAGGAAGGCTTGCTGAGAAAAGGTGTGGTCATTCGCCATCTGCTGTTGCCCGGACAGCTGGCCGGAGCCAAGGAGGTCATGGACTGGGTGGCCCGGGAGTTCAGGCCGGGGACGGTGCTGTTCTCCCTGATGAGCCAGTACACCCCTTGGGGTCGGGTGGGAGAGTTTCCGGAAATCGACCGCAGGCTGCGCGCGGGGGAAATTCGCGCGGCACAGCAATATATGGACGCGCTGGGGCTGGACGGCTTTGTGCAGGACGGCCAGAGCGCAAAGAGGGAATATACCCCAGACTTTGATTTGACAGGGATATGAAAATCCCCTGCACACGTGTGCAGGGGATTTTTATTTTAGTTGAGCAGCTGAGCGTAAATATCCAGATATTCCTTTGCAGAGTGTTTCCATGTGAAGTCGGCGGTCATGCCCGCTTTTTGCAGGGCACGGAAGGCCTTTTTGTCGGTGGACCAGAGGCTGACTGCCTGTTCCACCGCCCAGACAAGCTCACCCGGGTCGGCATTGGCAAAGGAGAAGCCCCGGCCCTCGCCGGTGAATTTGTTATAGGGGGGCACGCTGTCCCGCAGGCCGCCGGTTTCCCGCACCACGGGCACCGCGCCGAAGCGCATGGCGATCATCTGGGACAGACCGCAGGGCTCGGACACGGAGGGCATCAGGAAAATATCCGCGCCGGCATAGATGACGTTGGACAGGGTGGAGGAGTACATGATCTGGGCGGAGAAGCGGCCGGGATACTGTCGCTGGGCGGCGCGGAAGGCCTCTTCGAAGTGCCAGTCGCCGGTGCCCAGCACCACCATCTGCACGTCCAACTCCATGATCCGATGCAATGCGTCCACCACCATGCCGAAGCCCTTGTGACCCACCAGACGGGAGACACAGGCGATGATGGGCACATTGGGGTCTTTGTTCAGGCCCACGGCGGTCTGAAGGGCCGCTTTGCAGGCTTTTTTGCCTGTGACCGGGGCCCGGGGGGTGAAGTTTTGGGCGATGGAGGACATGGTGGCGGGGTCGTAGAGCTTGGTATCAATGCCGTTGAGGATGCCGCGCAGCTTGCCCTGATGGGCAGCGATGACCCCGTCCAGACCGTGGGCATAGAAGGGGTCCAGCAGCTCCCGGGCATAGGAGGGGGAGACAGTGGTGACGAAATCGGAAGCGATGATAGCACCCTTCATCAGGTTCACATCGCCATAGTGCTCCAGCATATTTTCGTTGAAGTAGCTGGGGTTGAGGCCCAGAATATCCTCCAGCACCTCACGGCCGTAGCGGCCCTGATACTCGATGTTGTGGATGGTGAACACGGACCGGGCGTGGCTGAGCTGGGGGATGCGGTAGCGGTCCTCCATGAGGTAGATGGGGATGAGGGCGGTCTGCCAGTCGTTGCAGTGGATGATATCGGGGTACCAGTTCAGCTGGCCCACGGTCTCCAGTACGGCCCGGGAGAAGTAGGCAAAGCGCTCGCAGTCGTCAAAGTGGCCGTAAAGCTGAGCACGCTTGAAATAGCTCTCGTTGTCGATGAACCAGTAGGTGACACCGTCCCGCTCCAGCTCGAATACACCGCAATAGACGTTGCGCCAGGAGAGGGAAACGTCGAAATACTTTAGGAATGTCATTTGGCTGCGCCAGTCCTCGCCAATGCCCTCGTACAGAGGGAGGATGACGTGGACCTGATGCCCGGCTTTGGCCAGTGCGGGAGGCAGAGAACCGGCCACATCGGCCAGTCCGCCGGTTTTGATAAAGGGAGCAACCTCGGATGCAGCAAATAAGATGTTCATGATAAAACCTCGTTTTGCAGTTATACAGCGGTGTTTTTGGGGATGGCGATGGGGAAGCTCTCCTGTCCGGAGAGGATGCGGTGGTCGCCGATACGGACGTTTTTGTCTGCGATGGCGTAGGAAACGCAAGCATCCTTGCCCACCACGGTGCCCTGCATGAGCACGCAGTTGGACACCTTGGCGCCCGCTTCCACTACCACACCCCGGAAGAGGATGGAGTTTTCCACCTGACCCTCAATGACGCAGCCGTCGGCGATGAGGCTGTTATGGCACTTGGAGTCCGGACCGTAGTAGGTGGAGGGGTCGTTTCGGTCCTTGGTGCGCACGGGAGCTCCGTCATGGAACAGGTCGGCGCGGACCTCGTCCTGCAGCAGATCCATGGAGCATCGGAAATAGTCCTTGACCGAGTGGAAGCGGCCCACATAGCCGTCGTAGCGGTAGGTGGTGACCTTCAGCTGGTTCAGCCGGGGCAGCAGGGCACCGCGGCTGAAGGAGTGCACGTCGTGGGCGGCGCAGTCCTCCACCAGTTCCAGAAGCAGAGACTTGGACAAAATGCAGATTTCCAGAGATTCCAGACCCTCTGGTGCGGTGGAGGGGTTAATGGCGATGTCGGTGACTCGGCCGGTTTCGTCTGTTTGCAGGTACTGGCATTCTGACGGGATGCCCCAACGGTTGGCGGTGCCCACGATGGTGATGTCGCTGTGGGTGGACAGGTGGTAGCGCAGCACATCGGCCATGGGCAGATTCACGGCCAGATGGCCCCATGCCAGCACCACATATTCTTGACGAATGTTGCGCAGGTAGGAGGATACACCCACAAGGGCATCCATGTTGCCGCGATATTCCCGCTGGGAGCGCTCGGCGGTGCTGAAGGGAGGGAGGATGCGCAGGCCACCGTGCTTACGGCTCAGGTCCCAGTCCTTGCCAGAACCCACGTGGTCCAGCAGAGACTGGTAGTTTTCGTGGACGATGAGGCCGATGTCGGACACACCGGCATTGACCAGACTGGAGAGCATGAAGTCGATGAGTCGGTAGCGGCCGCCGTAGGGCAGGGAACAGGTGTTCCGGTGGCGGGTCAGCTCACCCAGATTGCGGTAGGAATGGTAAGCAAAAATGATGCCGTGCAGATCGTTCACACCCGGTCACCTCCCTTCACGTTGTCCCGGACCATGGCATGGGCAGTTACAATGGCTTGTTCGCCCACGGTGACACCGCCGGCGACCACCGCCACACCCCAGTCTGGGTCTGTGCCGTCCGGGGGAGTGCCTACCCGGGCATTTTGTTCGATGACGGCATTTTCGGCAATGATGGAGTATTCCACAACGGCCCCGGCCTTTACGGTGGCACCGGGCATGAGGATGGAGTAGCGTACCCGCGCACCCTCTTCCACGGTGACGGAGTGGAAGAGGATAGAGTTTTCTACCGTGCCGTATACGGCGCAGCCGCCGGTGACCAGACAGTGAGAAACTTTGCTGTCCGGCCCGGTGACGTGGGGCGGGGTGACGGGGGTGCGGGCATAGATGGGCCAGCTGGGGTCATAAAGGTCGATGCTGCTGCGGGGGGCCAACATATCCATATTGGCATCCCACAGGGAGTCGATGGTGCCCACATCCTTCCAATAGCCCTGAAAACGGTAGGCGGCCATCTTCTCTCCGGCGGCAAGCATGTTGGGAATGATGTTCTTGCCGAAGTCGTTGGAGGAGGTGGGATCGGCTTCGTCCGCGATGAGGTATTCCCGCAGCTTGGACCATGTGAAGACGTAGATACCCATGGAGGCCAGATTGCTCTTGGGCTGGGGCGGCTTTTCCTCGAACTCGAAGATAATATCGTCCGCGTCCACGTTCATGATGCCAAAGCGCTTGGCTTCCTCCATAGTCACCTCCAGAACGGAGATGGTACAGGCGGCACTTACCTTTTTATGGTGGTCTACCATGAGGGAGTAGTCCATTTTGTAGATATGGTCGCCGGACAGGATGACCACGTATTCCGGGTTGTACATGTCAAGAAAACCGATGTTTTGGTAGATGGCATTGGCGGTGCCCTTGTACCAGGTGCCCTGGTCGCCCTCCCGCATGTAAGGGGGAAGGATATGTACCCCGCCGTCCGCCCGGTCAAGGTCCCAGGGCTGGCCGGAGCCGATATAGCTGTTCAGCTCCAGAGGACGGTATTGGGTGAGCACGCCCACCGTATCGATGCCGGAGTTGACACAGTTGGACAGGGGGAAGTCAATGATGCGGTATTTGCCGCCGAAGGGGACGGCGGGCTTAGCCACATGGCTGGTCAGGGCGTACAGGCGGCTTCCCTGGCCGCCGGCCAGCAGCATGGCTACACATTCTTTTTTCATGCGGAACACCTCACGGTTTCTTTTTCAGGCAATAGATGACACAGCCCGTTGGGGGCAGGTCAATGCCAATAGACTGTTCCTGCCGGTGGCAGGGGATGGGGTCGCAGGGCAGGGGTTGGTCGTTCCCCAGACCACAGCCTCCGAACTGAGGCCACTCGGAGTTGAACAACAGCTCATATTCTCCCGGCTGGGGTACGCCCACACGGTAGCCGGGGCGATGGACGGGGGAGAAGTTGCACACCACCAGCAGGAAGCTGCCGTCCGCGGCCCGGCGCAGGTAAGCCAGCACGTTGGAGCTGGCATCGTCTGCCTCCAGCCACTCGAAGCCCTGCCAACTGCTGTCCTGTTCCCACAGGGCGGGCTGGGCAAGGTACAGGGCATTGGCGGCTTTGAAAAAGGCTTGCAGCTTTTGGTGTGGCTCATAGTCCAGCAGGTGCCAGTCCAGAGAGTGTTCGTAATGCCATTCGTTGAACTGGCCCAGCTCGCTGCCCATGATGAGCAGCTTTTTGCCCGGGTGGGTGAGCATATAGCACCAGAAGCCGCGCACAAAGCCGAACTTCTGCCCGTCCCAGCCGGGCATTTTACCCACGAGAGAGCCCTTCATATGCACCACCTCGTCATGGGAGATGGGCAGGATATAGTTTTCGTTGAAGGCGTACATGAGAGAGAAGGTCAGGTCCCGGTGGTTGTATTGGCGAAACAGGGGGTCAGTCTTCAGGTAATGACACACGTCGTTCATCCAGCCCATGTTCCACTTGAAGTTGAAGCCCAGGCCGCCCTGGTTTACCGGGTGGGTCACTTTGGGCCAGGAGGTGGCCTCCTCCGCGATCATCAGGACGTCGGGATGTTGGGCAAAGACGGTGGTGTTCAGCTGTTGGAAAAAGTCCACCGCCTCCAGATTTTCGTGGCCGCCGTGAATATTTGGCATCCACTGGCCGTTCTGACGACCGTAGTCCAGATAGAGCATGGAGGATACCGCGTCCACACGAAGACCATCGGCGTGGTACATGTCCAGCCAGAACATGGCCGAGGAGAACAGGAAGGAACGCACTTCGTTGCGGCCCAAGTCAAAGCAGTTGGTGCCCCATTCCGGGTGCTCCCCCTTGCGGGAGTCGGCATATTCGTAGGTGGGGGTGCCGTCGAAATGGTACAGACCGAACGCGTCCCGGGGGAAGTGGGCGGGGACCCAGTCCAGAATGACACCAACACCGGCTTGGTGGAGCTGGTCGATGAGATACATCAGCTCGTGGGGCGTACCAAAGCGGCTGGTGGCGGCGAAGTAGCCGGTGCACTGGTAGCCCCAGGACATGTCCAGCGGGTGCTCCATGACCGGAAGAAGCTCTACATGGGTGAAGCCCATCTCTTTTACGTATGGGACCAGATAGCGGGCAATATCCCGGTAGGTGAGGAAGCCGCCCTCACCCGTGCGCCGCCAGGAGCCCAGATGGACCTCGTAAATGTTCATGGGGCGGTGGTAGGGCGGATTTTCCGCCCGGTACTTGAGCCAGGCCTTGTCTCCCCACTCATAGCCAGACAGGTCGTACAGCACGCTGGCGGTGTCTGGCCGCATCTGGGCATGGAAGGCATAGGGGTCCGCCTTACCCGTGTAGTGGTCGGGAGAGGAAAAGACCGCGTACTGGTAAGCGTCTGCCTGCTTCAGACCGGGGAGGAAGCCCTCCCAGATGCCGCCCTCCACCCGGGCAAGGGGATGGGAGCGGGGGTCCCAATCGTTGAAAGGGCCAAAGACGCTTACTAGATGGGCATTGGGGGCCCAGACACGGAAAAAGAAGCCGTCTTGCCCCTTTTCTTTGTGGGGATGGGCACCAAAATGCCGCCAGGCATCCCAGGAGCGGCCCTCCGAAAAGGACTCCAAGCCCAGCCAGCGGTCAAAGGATGAAATTTTTTTCATTGCTTTTGCCATAAACACACCTGAAATCCGGGAGAAACGGGACTTTTTGATGACCATGTAAAAATTTACAAGATGGGCACAAAAACACGCTCCCAATTTATATAAATTATACAACAGGGCTGGTCCGCCGTCAAGCGTGGAACAGGTCGTTTTATTGATATTTCAACCAAATCACAGCGCAAACAGGCGGCCTGGGGTATCCCCGGCCGCCGCTGCGTTATTGGGCCATGAGCATACGGCGCAGCAGTTGGGAGAAGATGCCGGGCAGGGACAGGCGGGCAACGCCCTGGGCAGCTACGATGGGGACGGTGTCCCGGACCTCGCCGTTGACCCGGACGGTCATCTGCCCCAGCTGTTGGCCCGCTTCCACAGGGGCCTCCACATCGGAGGCTAGGTCCAGCTCGGTGGTCACCTGACCGGCGCTGTCCCGGGACAGGAGCAGGCGGCAGTCCCGGGCGAGGCGGGGCTGGACCTGCGCCGCCTCGCCCAGCAGCACGTCCACGGGAGGCAGGGCCTGGTCGGGGTGGACGGTGGTGAGGGAGTAGTTGGCAAAGCCGTGGTCCAGCAGGGTCTTGGCCGCCTGAAAGCGGTCGTCCGAGGTAGGGGACTTCATTACGGTGGCGATGAGCTCCATTTCATTGCGCTCGGCGGTGGCGGACAGGCAGTACAGGGCGGCATCGGTGAAGCCGGTTTTCAGACCGGTGGCTCCGTTATAGAAGCGGATGAGCCGGTTGGTATTGGAAAGACCGAAGGTACCGCCCCGGATGCTGTCCATCCAGATGGTGGTATAGGTCTGAATATCCGGGTGGTGGAGGATGAGCTGGCGGGACATGAGGGCCATGTCGTAGGAGCTGGTATAGTGCTCGGCCACAGGAAGGCCGGTACAGTTGGAAAAATGGGTGTCCTTCATACCAAGCTCCGCGGCCCGGGCATTCATTTTTTCCACAAAGGCGGCCTCGCTGCCGGAAAGGTGCTCAGCCATGGCTACGGCGGCATCGTTGGCGGAAGAGACGGCGATGCACTTGAGCAGCTCGTGGACGGACATCTGCTCGCCCTCCTCCAGAAACACCTGAGAGCCGCCCATGCTGGCGGCATAGGCGGAGGTGGTCACCATTTCCTCTTTGGTGATGCGGCCGCTGTTCAGTGCTTCCATAATCAGCAGCATGGTCATGACTTTGGTCACACTGGCGGGTTCCAGTTTTTCGTGGGAATTGTGTTCGTACAGAACAGTGCCGGTCTCCTTCTCCATCAGGACGGCGGAAGCGGCATTGACCTGCGGGCCTGCCGGGGCGGCATGGGCACAGGGCGTCAGCATTGCCGCGGCCAGCAGAATGGGCAGCACTCGTTTCATGGGCGGTTCCTCCAAACATTACATTCTGTGGACAGGATGTGGAGGAAAAAGTGGGGTTATTCCCGCGCGAAAAAAGTTTTTTGAAAAAATTTTTGCCAAAGTTGCACGCGAACGTGCAACTTTTGCCCTGATCCTACCATTAGTGTGAGGTGGAATTTATGGGAAAACGATCGATGCCTCCCAGCAGGGAAAAAATCTTGCAGCAGATGTGCGATATTGCACGGGTCCGGTTCAACGACGTGGTACGGCTGGCCTACCTGAGCGAGGAGCAGGCGGACCAGATCGACACGCTGGATCTGACCGCGCTGCGGGAGTTTAAACGAAGCTCCTCCGGTGCGGTGGAGATCAAGCTGACCGACCGGGTGGAGGTGCTGGAAAAGGTGATGCAACTGATGAGCGCGGGAGAGCTGCCGCAGGGAGAACAGTTTTTGCAGGCCTTTGTGGAGCAGGGGCAGAAGGGCGGCGCGGACGGTTGAAGATCCGAAACTTCTCACCAAAGCAGAGACAGCTGCTGACCTGGTGGTGTGCCCCGGATACTCGCAGACACGACGCGGTGATCTGCGACGGAGCGGTGCGCAGCGGCAAGACGTTATGTATGGGACTTTCTTTTTTGTTTTGAGCCATGGCGTGCTTTCAATCTCAGGGGTTTGCCCTGTGCGGAAAGACCATACAGTCGGTGCGGCGCAATCTGCTGCGGGAGCAGCTGCCCCTGCTGCGGCAGCTGGGCTTTGAGTGTCGGGAGCAGATCTCCCGCAATCAGCTGACGGTGCGGCTGGGCGGCCGGGAGAACACATTTTACCTGTTTGGCGGAAAGGATGAGGGCAGCGCCGATCTCATTCAGGGATTGACGCTGGCCGGGGTGTTGCTGGACGAGGTGGTGCTGATGCCCCGCTCCTTTGTGGAACAGGCCTGCGCCCGCTGCTCTGTGGAGGGGGCCAAACTGTGGTTTTCCTGCAATCCGGAAGGGCCGGAGCACTGGTTTTACCGGGAGTGGATCTGTTCGGTCCGGGAACGAAACGCCCTGTATCTCCACTTCACTATGGCGGACAATCCCTCCCTGTCCCCGCAGGTGCGCAGCCGGTACGAGAAGATGTTTCACGGAACCTTCTATCGCCGGTTCGTGCTGGGGGAGTGGGTGGCGCCGGAGGGGCTGGTGTACGACTTCTTCCGGGCGGCAGACTGTCCCGAGCCCCCCAAGGGAGAGATGGAGCAGTGGTGCATTTCCTGTGACTACGGGACCATCAATCCCGCATCCTTCGGCCTGTGGGGGCTGCGGGACGGAGTGTGGTACCGGGTGGCGGAGTACTACTATGATTCCCGCAAAGAGGGACGGCAGAAGACGGACCGGGAATATGCCCGGGCACTGGAACGGCTGGCCGGGGGGCGGGCCATTGACCGGGTGGTGGTGGATCCTTCGGCGGCCAGTTTTATCGAGGTGCTGCGGAGAGACGGCTGGAGGGTGGTCAGGGCGAAAAATGACGTGTTGCCCGGTATTCACCTCACCGCCCGACTGCTGCAAAGCGGACAGCTGGTCATATGTGACAGCTGCCCGGATGCCATCCGGGAGTTTGGGCTGTACCGCTGGGAGGAGGATGCCGCCCGGGACCGGGTGAGGAAGCAAGACGATCATGCCATGGACGACATTCGGTATTTTGCCGCCACCGTGGCCGCGCCCCGGTCCCACGCGGTGCCGGTGTTTGCCGGCAGCGTATGCCGAAGCGGCAAAATGTAAAAAAGGAGCAACGCGGATGAAGATTTTTCAAAAAAAGCGGCCTCAGGTACAGGGGGAGGCGGTACAGATCCGGAACACGGGGCGGCATCCCTTTGGGGCGCTGGACCGGTACGTGCCCCTGCAGGAGGGGGAAGGCCAGCTGTACCGGGCCATTCGGGAGGCCCTGCCCATTGTGGATGCGGCCATCCTGAAGCTGATCCGCCTGTGCGGAGGGGTGAGTGTGGTGTGTGACGAGCCCCGGGCCCAGCAGGAGATGGACCGGTTTGTAAAAACCGTGCCCACCGGCAGAGGCCAGCGGGGGATCCAGTCCTTTCTGGACGGGTATCTGGACTGCATGCTCACCTGCGGCAGAGCGGTGGGTGAGATCGTACCCGACTGGCAGGGCCGGGACATCGCTGCCCTGCTGTGGTGTGACCCGGCGGCGGTGGAGATCCGGGAGGGAGACACCCCGCTGGACTTTGTGCTGTGTCAGCGTTCGGTGGGTGAGCCCAAGGTCCTGCCCTGTCAGGAACTGCTGCTGTTTACCCCCTTCCAGCCGGAGGCCGGAAATCCCTACGGCGTGTCTCTGCTGCGGTCCATGCCCTTTATGGCGGAGATCCTGCTGAAGATTTATCAGGCCATTGGGCTGAACTGGGAGCGGGTGGGCAACGTGCGCTTTGCTGTGGTATGCAAAAACGGCGAAGGGGACGAGCTGTATGCAAAGGACCGCTGTGAGCAGGTGGCCCGGGAATGGAGCCGAGCCATGCAGGCAGGCAGTCAGGGCGACGTGCGGGACTTCGTGGCCATGGGCGACGTGGACATCCGGGTCATCGGCGCGGACAATCAGGTGCTGGACAGCGAGGTGCCTGTGCGCCAGATTCTGGAACAGCTGATCGCCCGCACCGGCATCCCGCCCTTTATGCTGGGTTTGTCGTGGTCATCCACTGAGCGCATGAGCAGCCAGCAGGCTGACCTGATGACCAGCGAGATCACCGCCATTCGGCGTAGTCTGGAGCCGGTGGTGGAGCGGGTGTGCGAGACCTTTCTGCGGCTGCGGGGCTGGGGCGGCAGCGTGCAGGTGGAATGGGCGGACATCAACCTGCAGGATCAGGTGGAGGAGGCCCGGGCGGCCCTCTATCGCCAGCAGGCGGACAATCTGAAAGTGGAGGCAGAAGGATGAATGTGAACAAGCAGGCTCTGTGCGGCGGCGCTGCCGCGGTGGATGAGCAGGAACTGAAGCAGATCAACCGCTTCAGTCGCAAGGAGCTGACGGCGGACGAAGTGTATACCTTTGCCGTGCGGCTGTGTGACAATCAGGTGGACCGGGACGGGGAACGCTTTGAGCCGGAGACGCTGGACGGCCTTGCGGAGCTGTTCGTGGGCAAGACGGGTATCTTTGACCACAACTGGTCGGCCAAGGGACAGACTGCCCGCATTTACCGGACCGAGGTGGTGGATGAGCCCGGAGTGGTGACCGCGGCCGGTGACGGCTGTCGTTACATCAAGGGCTATGCCTATATGCTGCGCACCACAGGCAACGAGGAACTGATCGCTCAGTTGGACGGCGGCATCCTGCGGGAGGTCAGCGTGGGCTGCGCAGTGGCGCGCTGTGTGTGTTCCATCTGCGGTAAGCAGGCGGGTACTTGTACCCATAAGAAGGGTGAGCACTACGACGGCAAGCTGTGCTACACCAAGCTGGAGGGAGCGGTGGATGCCTTTGAGTGGTCCTTTGTGGCCGTGCCCGCCCAGCCCAAAGCTGGTGTGCTCAAGTCCAAGAGCAAAGGACAGGCGCTGTCCCTGAAGCAGCTGGCCCACAAGCACGACTGTCAGCATGAGTTGGAGCAGCTGGAAAAGGATGCTGTACTGGGCAGACGGTATATGGCTGCTTTGCGCCGCGAGGTGGTGCGGCTGGCCGGTTTGAGCCGGGAGGATATGGACCACCGGGTGATGGAGAGCATCACCGAAAAACTGGAGGAATCGGAACTGCTGGAGCTGAAGCGTGTCTACGGTGGACAGGCGGCAAAGCGATTTCCTGTGATGACCCAGCTGGATCATCACCGTGAGGCTGCGGATGCCGTTGCCGCCGATGGGGCTTTTCTGATCTGAGCAGCACCGAACTCATATTAAAAACAGGAGGAAAAACACATGAGCAAGATCTCTTTTGAGGACATTGGCAGCCTGATGGCCACCTTCTATGCCCACGATGGCGTGCAGGACGGTCAGGTGGTCAAGATGACCGGAAACGGCACCGTGGGTCCCTGCAGTGCGGGTGACATTTTCTGTGGTGTGGCCGGTATGCCCCGCAACGGCGCGGTGGGCGTGCAGGTGGGCGGCTTTGTGAAGGTGGCCGCTACCCTGCCTCTGAGTGTGGGTAAGGTCGGTCTGGTAGCCGACGGCAAGGGCGGTGTTAAGGCCGGCGATGGCATCAGCGTTCTGGTGGCCGATGTGGACACGGTGGAAAAGACCGCCGTGATCTGTCTGTAAGGAGGAAAAGGAAGATGGCATATCAGTTTGACAATCTGAAGCTGGAAAAGGGCATGTACCATGAGGCGGGCAAGAGCTTTACTCAGGTGCTGGAGAGCATGGACCCCGACCAGCAGTACAAGGGCACTGCGCTGGAGGGCCTGGATGCCTTTCAGCGCCAGCTCAAGCGCTTTGACATCAAGGTGAAGGGCGCGGGCAGCGATGTGGTGGAAAAGTTCTTCCGTACCGCCGACTCTGCTGTGCTGTTCCCTGAGTACATTGCCCGCAGCGTGCGTCAGGGCATGGAGGAGCAGAACCTGCTGCCCAACATCACTGCCGCCGTGACCCGATTTGACGGCATGGACTATCGCTCCATCACCGCCGAGGCCGGCGGTGAGGACAAGAAGCTGCGCCATGTGGAGGAGGGCGCGGTCATCCCCAGCACCACGGTGAAGGTGCAGGACAATCTGGTCAAGCTCCACAAACGCGGCCGCATGCTGGTGGCTTCCTATGAGGCCATTCGCTATCAGAAGCTGGACCTGTTCTCCGTCACCCTGCGTCAGATCGGCGCGCACATCAACCGCATGCATCTGGAGGATGCCATTGAGGTGCTCATCAACGGCGACGGCAACGGCAATGCCGCCCAGGAGTATTCCGTGGCTTCCAACGGTGTGCTGACCTATGAGGATCTGGTGGATTTCTGGGCCAAGTTTGACCCCTATGAGATGAACACCCTGCTGGTGAGCAACGACATGATGGTCAAGATGCTCAAGCTGCCTGAGTTTCAGAATCCCATGACCGGCCTGAATTTCCAGGGCACCGGCAAGCTGACCACCCCTCTGGGCGCCACTCTGCTGCGCACCTCCGCGCTGCCTGAGGGCAAGATCATCGGTCTGGACCGCAATTACGCACTGGAGATGGTACAGGGCAGCGACGTGATGATCGAGTACGACAAGCTCATCGACCGCCAGCTGGAGCGCGCCGCCATCACCAGTATCAGTGGCTTTGCCAAGCTGTTTGGTGATGCGTCCAAGGTGCTGAGTGTGTGATGACTGGACGCATCATGGAGCTGGCCCGCACGCTGGGGCAGGTAGCTCCTGACGAGCAGGAGCTGCTGGCCACCCTGTGCGCAGCGGCGCAGCGGGAACTGGCCGGGCGGCTGCGTGAGGGGGTTGGGCCTGAGGACTGTCCGGAGGCCTTTGCGTTGGCCGGAGCATGGCTGGCTCTGTCCGGGCTGGAGGTGAGCCGGAGTGCAGGTCAGCCCCAGTCCTTTACCGCCGGTGACGTGACCGTGCACAGCGGCGGTGCCGGGGACAAGGCCAAACTGCTGCGAGAACAGGCCGAACGGATCATGTCCGGATGGACTAAGGACAATCATTTCCTGTTTTATGGAGTGTGAGGGCAATGATGGAACGGGAATTCACCCGCATTTTGGCCCGGTACGGGCAGAATGTGCGGGTATATGCAACCGGTGCGCCGGAGGGGAAAGCGCTGCGCGCCTTTTTTCAGCCTATGCGGGAGCGGGGGACGGAGCAGTCCGTCCCCTCCCCGCTGGGTCAGGTGAAGCAGGACCGCTTCCTTTATTTTGGACCGCCCGAACCGGCGCTGGACGAGGAAAGCCGGGTAGAAGTGGGCGGTGAGTGCTTTCGGGTGCGGGCGGCACAGCCCGTTTATGTGGGGCAGAGACTGTCCCACTGGTGGGCGGTACTCAGCCACAGGGCGCAGGAGGTGGTCGGATGAAGCTGGAAGAACTGCAGGGCCAGCTGGCTGAGTTTCTGAATCAGCGGGGCATGCAGGCTATGGCAAGCTGGCCTAAGGAGCGCAGACGGGATAAAGAGGGGCCGGTCATTCTGGTGTCGCTGGAGAGATTGGACTGCGGTCCGGCGGTGATGCAGGATTATCTGGGGCAGGTGCTGGATGAAAAGACCGGCATGTGGCAGGAAATGTATGGACGCAGGGCCGCAATGACCTTTGCGCTGGATGTTTTGGCTGTGCCCGGTGTGGGGGCGCAGGCCTGCCGAACGGTTTTTGGGCAGATGATGCGGGCTTTTCAGCGGGAGAAGCCGGTGGGGCTCAGCGTTCGGGAACTGACCGGTCAGGAGCCGGAATACGACGAAAAGGAAGGATTGATCCGGCTGCGCTGCCATCTGGAATGTTCCGGCTGGCTATGCGCCGTGGGTGACGAGGCAGGTACCTTCCTTGACTTTGCTTTGAGAGGAGACGTGAACACATGAGCATCACAGTACATGAGCGGCCGGGGGTATATTCCTCCTATGCCGCCAGCGCGGCGGTGAGTACGGGCGCCGGTCGCAAAAACGTGGGTTTGGCGGTTTGGATGGAGAGTCCGGCCAAAAACATGTGGAATATCAGCCGCTATGAGGATGCGGTGGCAGCCTTTGGAGCGGAGCATGGTGACAATGCCACCGTACTGATTCGCCTGCTGCTGCAAAACGGCGCGGCGCAGGTAATGGTTTTCCCGGTGAAGGGAAGCGACCTGACCGACTATCAGACGGCTTTTGAGATGATGGCGGGGACAGAAGACATATCTCTGGCGGTGTGCGACAGCACTGTGCTGGAGGTGCAGCAGGCGCTGCGGGACAGCATACACGCGGCATCCAATGCCCAGCGTGAGCGTATTGCTGTGGTGGCCGGCGGTGTGGACGAGGACGTGGCACAGCTGGTGGAGCGGGCCGGACGGCTGAACAGCGAGCGTGTGGTTCTGGTTGCGCCCGGCTGCGTGGACGGGCAGGAGCAGAGCCTGTCCGGCATCCAGCTTGCCGCGGCGGTGGCCGGTGCCATTGCCGGGCAGACCGATCCCGCCATCCCGCTGGGCGGCGCGCAGCTGACCGGACTGTACGGCCTTGCTTGCCGCTATGATGACAGCCAGATGGATGTATTGATCCGTGGCGGTGTAACAGTGGCGGAGTCGGTTGGCGGTGTGGTGAGCGTGGTGCGCGGTGTGACCACCCGGACCACTACCGATGGCGCGGCGGACAGTACATGGCGGGATCTTTCCGCCATCCTTGTGGTGGACGATGTGATCCCTGCCATCCGCAACGCGCTGAAAAGCCGTTTCCGCCGGGCCAAAAACACTGCTCAGAGCCGGGGGGCCATCCGATCGCAGGTGGTGCTGGAACTGGAGAACAAGCTGGCACGGGAGATCATCACCGGATATGAAAATGTGAGCGTCAGTGCCGACGGTGAGGAGCCTACCCGCTGTCTGGTGGACTTCTCCTTTACGGTGACTCACGGCATCAACCAGATCTGGCTGAGCGCCCATATTACGGTATAAGGAGGGAAGGACATGACGATCACAGGATTTCCTACCAGCAGTGATATTTACCTTGAGGTAAACGGGAAAAAGGTGGCGGTGGTGCAGAGCTACAGCGCCAAAGCCACCAAGACCAGCACCAGCGTGGAGGCATTTGGAGAGAAAGAGCCGGTGGTTACGGTGGCGGGGCCCATAAAGCATCAGCTGGAGCTGTCCCGCCTGTACGCTACCGATGAGGCCATTCAGGACGGCATCGATTTCTATTCTCTGGAGGACTTTTCGCTGGTCATCTGCAAGCCTGATCGGCGCATTATCTACGCCCACTGTCAGTGGAGCAATATCAGCGAAGAAGCCGGCCTGGGCGATATGGTGCTGGAAAAGGTATCGGTGGTGGCCTCCCGACGGATCGAGACGGGGGTGTAACCGATGCAGACGAGCCTTTTAAGTGGGCCCGACCGGTTGGAACTGGAGGATGGCCGCACGCTGCGGCTGCTCAGCGCCATGGAGGTGCTGGAGGCTCGGCGCGAAGCTGATTGGCTTACACAGGGCGCGCGGGAGCGCGCCCTGTGCTCCAATGCCTGCCTGCTGGCCCGGGCGCTGATGAAAGACGGTCAGCGTTTGTTTCGGGACGGAAGCCACGTGCTGGAGGAGCTTACGGTGGAAGAAATCGGTGCGCTGGCCGGGCAGTGGTCCCGGTTCAATCAGCAGGTCAATCCCGGGCCGCAGGCCGGGGAGGAACGGGTGGAAGAACTAAAAAACGTCTGGAGCACGCCCGGGAGGAGCGGCTGTACTGGCGCGTGCTGCGATCCTTTTCAGCCCTGCCCACGGAGGATTGTGTCCGAACGATGAAGGACCGGGACTTTCTGTGGTGCGCGTTAAATTTGATGCTGGATGATGAACAGGAACTGGATGGATTGTGTCCCACCTGCCGTGACCGGGCCATGGAGGAACGGTGCGCCGGATGCGGAGCGCTTCTTTGCATGACAGAAGGCAATCGGAACGGCAGCTTCGACGAGAGCCGGTTTCAACGACTGAAGCGGGGTGAGAGCACATGACGGACTATCTGGAAGAATTGCTGGAGCAGCAGGCAAGCGACGAGGAAGGCGGAACGCTGGATTGGCGCAAGGGAAGCCTGCACCTGTGGGATCGGCAGGCGTGGGAACAGATTGCTGCCGGTGGAGCGATACGCTCACAGGAACAGAATGTGGATAATGCAGTGACGTACCGGCAGAACTTGCCCGGGCAGGGTAATATGCAAACCTTGGTCCAAGCGGCGGCGGAAGCGGTCTGGCACAAGCGGGCCGAGCAGCTGCCGCTGGTGGGACAGATGGCCCGGCTGCACCGGGCGGTGCAGCAGGTGCGGGAACACGGCGGCAGCGGGAATACGGCTGTGCAGTCGGTCATGCAGCCGGGAATGGCAGATGTGCGACACGGCGGCGCACTGTCCGTGCGCAGGACGGCGGACTATGCCGCTGCTGTGGATGCGGCCTTTCAGCGGGATGCAAGACGGTATGATGGGCCGCTGGGCCTGCTGTGACAAGAAAGGGTGAGAGCAAATGGAATTGACACCCATGCGATATAAAAACTATGTCTGGCCCCACAACCCCAGAGTTTATACCATCGAATATGAACGGGTTATGGTGGAAAACAAGGTGCCCTATGGCCTGTACCATTTGCAGGATCTGGGACGCACTCGAAGGGTCATGCGTGGTGAGGGCGAATTTGTCGGGCCGGAGGCGTATGCCCAGTTTGGTGCACTGGCCAATACATTTTATGATCCGGGAGCGGGCGAACTGATCCATCCTCTGTGGCAGACGGCCAGAGCCCATTTCGTGGAACTGTCCCTCAAGCAGGAGCCCAGACCGGACTATGTGAGCTATACCTTTGCCTTTTGGGAGGACCTGGGGTATTACGATGCCCAACTGGGGACGGAGGGTGAACAGAAGGCTGAGGGCGAGCAGTTTACAGCTGAGCAGCTGACCCACAGTGTAGTCAAGGGAGATACGCTGTGGTCCATTGCAAAAAAGTACAGCACTACGCTGGAAAAGATCCTGCAACTCAATCCTCAGATCAAAAATCCCAGTCTGATCCGGGTGGGACAGGAGGTGCGTGTGCGGTGACGGCCTATTTGATGACCGGTGACGGCACGCGCTATGAGATGCCGGAATTGCTGGAGTGGGAGTTGGACTATGGCTGCGGTACACCCTGCGACAGCTTTCGGGTGGTGAGCCTGTGGAATTGTGCGGATGACGCGGCACTGGCGGATGTGATACGCTTTGCGGCCTTTCAGGGGCAGGAGCAGGTGTTTGCCGGGGTGGTGGACGAGTGTCAGGCCACGTGGTCGGCACAGGGCTGCCGGCTGGAGGTGAGCGGTCGGGGCATGGCTGCCCTGCTGCTGGACAACGAAGCGCAGGGGCTGGACTATGCGGTTGCCACCCTGGAAGATATTTTGAAAGACCACGTACTGCCCTATGGTATTCAGGTGGCAGAGCAGGAGCAGCTGCCGGCGGTGGAACGGTTTTCCATTGACTACGGCAGCAGCGAGTGGGCGGTGCTGTATGAGTTTGCCTGTTATCACGGGGGTGTGACACCTCGCTTTGACCGGCAGGGACGACTCGTTCTGGCCCGTTGGCAGGATGAGCAGCCCAAAATGATCCATGACCGAGTACCGGTAACGGGGTTGAGCGTCCGGGACAGGCGGTATGGGGTGCTGTCCGAGATCTGGGTGCGGGAGGCGGGAAAGCTGCCGGAACTGCACAAGGTGGTCAATGATCGGTTCAAAGACGCAGGCGGACAGTGCCGACGCATGTATACCATGCCCAGCAAGAGCAACTATCAGGCTATGCGCTATCAGGGCCAGTATCAGCTGGACAAGTCGGCGGCGGAGCAACTGCGGCTGGAGGTGGATATCGCCCTGCCCTTCTGCGCATGGCCCGGGGAGTTGGTGCGGCTGGAGCGTACCGGCTGGGGACGCAACGGGCTGTACCGGGTGGCGCAGGCCACGGTAAGCATGGACAGTGCGGGGTATAGCACCCGGCTGGAACTGGTGCGGCCAGACACCCTGCTGTGAGGTGAGTGAAATGTGGGTATCCAAACAGACGAAGAAAAGTAAGGACAATTCCGGCAGTGCCCGAGTGGGGGTTGTGACTGCCGGAGGACAGGAGAGCGGCGTGTATCTGGGCACCCAGCGGTGCTGGCTGCCGGTCATGGCCCCCGGGGGTTATCGCTGGCGGCCCGGGACCGGGGAGCAGGTGCTGGTGCTGAAAACGGGGGTGGATGGCGAGTCTGCCTGCGTGCTGGCCCGGCAGGAGGAGCCGGGCGAGGAACTGCAGCCCGGGGAAGTGGAAGTGTATGCGCCAAACTGCAGGGTAAGGCTGACCTGGGATGGGCGTGTGGATGTGCGCGGCAAGGTGTATGTAAACGGAACAGCGCTGGAGGACATGGTCAGTCAGGTGGTGGCAGCCGCGCTGGCCGGACAGGAGGGATAACATGATAGAGCAGCAATGGAACGACGGAGATCTGATCCCCAACGGAGCAGGCGGATTTTGCCATTTGGAGGGTAGCCGGGCGCTGGTGCAGCGGGTGCTGTTTAAGCTGACCGCCCGGAGAGGAAGCTTTCCCTTCCTGCCCGGACTGGGCAGTCGGCTGCACACATTGGGAAGGGAGAAGCCCAGTGCCCGCCCCGCCCTGTGCGCTCAGTATGTGCGTGAGGCGCTGGAGGACGAGGACGTGACCGTAACGGATGTTATCTACGATGACCTGGGCGGGCAGGCCCGGGTAAAGGTGTACCTGCAGTGGAAGGGGCAGGAGCTGGAGGTCACCACTCAGATTGGAGGAATTTCGGATGAAAACGGTTGAGGAGCTTTATTCGGATATGCTGACCGATTTTACCGCCCGCACCGGGATGGAGATCGCGGGGGGTGGTGACCTGTCTGCCCGCCTGTATGCCGCGGCGGCGCAGATCTATGGACTGTATGTGCAGGCGGACTGGGTCAACCGTCAGTGTTTTCCCCAGACGGCTCAGGGAGAGTATCTGGACCACCATGCCCAGCTGAGAGCGCTGGAACGCAAGGCGGCATCCCGCGCGCAGGGGACGGTGCGTTTCTATGGAGATGCAGCCAGTACAGTGGACCGGGAAATTCCTGTGGGTACGGTCTGTATGACCCCGGGACTGGTTCGGTTCGCCACGACCTGGGACGGTGTGCTGGGTGCGGGCAAGAGCCATGTGGACATCCCCGTGCAGGCGGTGGAGCCGGGGACCGCCGGCAACGTGATCGCGGGCAGTGTGCGCGTTCTGTCTGCCGCACCGGTAGGCATTACCGGCTGCACCAATCCTGAGGCTATGTCCGGCGGCGCGGACGCAGAGGGGGACGAGCAGCTGCGCAAGCGCATTCTGGATAGCTTTCTGCGCCTGCCCAACGGCGCGAACAGTGCCTTTTACGAGCAGGGTGCGCTGTCCTTTGACGAGGTGGTATCCGCGGTGGCGCTGCCCCGAAACCGGGGTGTGGGCACGGTGGACGTGGTGGTGGCTACCCGGCAGGGAGTACCGGATGGGGAACTGCTGAATCGGCTGAATGAATACTTCCGGGAGCGCAGAGAGATCGCAGTAGACGTGCAGGCCTGTGCGCCGCAGACGGTGAAGGTAAACGTTGCCGTCGGTGTCAAAAGCGCGGATATGACGCAGACAACAGCACGGGTGGAACAGGCGCTGCGGGAGTGGTTTACCGGTCAGCGCTTGGGTGAAGATGTGCTGCGTGCCAAGCTGGGCAGTATCGTATTTGCCGTGGATGGGGTGGAGAACTACGCCCTGAGCCAGCCTGCGGCGGATGTGGCGGTGGAAAAAGGCCGGCTGCCGGTGCTGGGTACGGTGACGGTGGAGGAAATGACATGAGCAACGCAGGCTATCTGAAAGAACTGCTGCGGCCACTGGGAGTCTATAAGCTAGAGGAGTCCTTTTTGGGTGCGGAACTGGACAGTCTAGGAAAAGCGTTGGATGGACTGCAGGAGCAGCTGGAGCAGGTGCAGCGGGAGATGTGTCTGGCCACGGCCCGGGATGAGGGGGTGGAGCGCATGGCGGCACTATTTTCCTGCAGACCCGTGACGCAAGATGTACAGCAGATGGCCGCTTCGCTGGCGGCGCTGGCCCGCATCGGCGGGGACAGCTTTACCCTCAAGGCCATCAACAGCACCATTGCGGGCTGCGGGCTCAATGCCAAGGTGTCGGAAGGGGATGAGCCGGGTGTTGTTATGGTGCGCTTTCCCGATGTGGCCGGTGTTCCCGCGGGGTTTGAGCAGATGCGTGCCATCATTGAGGACATTCTGCCGGCCCATCTGTTGGTGCAGTATCTGTTCTGGTATCAGACCTGGGGGGAACTCAATGACCGCGGGCTGACCTGGCAGGGCATTCACAACCAGAATCTGACTTGGGAAGCCTTTGAAACATTGGTAGAGTAAGAAAAAGCGTGTCCGGACGGAGTTGTCCGGACACGCTTTTTTATGTGATTTCACGTCGACGCAGCTTTGGCAGCAGAGTTTCCAGAGAGGATTCTTCCTGAACATCCATGAGTTCGCCGATGAGCTGGTTGGACAGAAGGAAGCCCTTTGGAGTCAGCCGCCAACGGCCGTTTTCCTGCACGGCCCAGCCGTGCTGCTCATAGGTCAGCATTTTTTGTTCAATGGGGTCGAAATTCATGAAAAAGCTGCGGCGGTACTCCCATTCCTCGATGCCGCGAGTGGTGCGCAGGCGAAGCATCAGGTATTCGCCGCAGCGCTCCCGGTCGGGGATCAGGTCGGAGGAGTCGATGATGTTTCCTCCGTGGAGCACCCCGTCCATATAACGGTCCAGATCGCGCACAAAGGAGTACCGCCTGCCGCCAAAGTCGGAGTGGGCACCGGGACCGAAGCCGATGTAGGGTCGGGTGAGCCAATAACGCAGATTGTGCAGGGAGTGGCGGCCGTCCCGGGCGAAGTTGGAGATCTCATACTGGTGGTAGCCGGCCCGTTCCAGCCGGTCCACCGTCCACAGGTACATATCCGCCTGCAGGTCGTCATCAGGGAGCGTTTCGCCCCCGGCCACCCGCCGGTGCAGGGGGGTGCCCTCCTCCACCTTCAGGCCGTAACAGGACAGGTGCTCCGGCTCCAAAGCCAGCACCTGCTCCACTGTCTGCTGCCAGCCGGCCATGTCCTGGCCGGGCAGACCGTTGATCAGGTCCAGACTGAGGTTACAAAGCTTTGCCTTGCGGGCGGCGGCAACGGCATCCTGGGTCTGCTGAAAATCGTGGGGGCGGTGGACGCAGCGCAAAAGCTCGTCACAGGCGGACTGCACGCCCAGAGACAGACGGTTGAAGCCCGCCTTTCGCAGGGCGGTCAGCAGCTTGGTATCCACGCTGTCCGGGTTGCCCTCCACCGTGATCTCGGCATCCTTGCGCACCCGGAACTGCTTTTTGATCAGGGCAAGAAGTTCCTTAAGCCGCTTGGCACCGTAATAGCTGGGTGTGCCGCCGCCGAAATAGACGGTGTCCACCTCCATGTGCCGGGCCAAAGGTGCGGTTTCCCGAATGTGGGCCAGCAGAGCCTTTTGGTAGGAATCCATATCCTGTTCCCGGCCCGCCAGAGAATAGAAATCGCAGTAGTCACACTTGCTGCGGCAGAACGGGATATGGATGTAGATGCCCAGTTTGTCTTCCGGTTTCAAAGCCATTGCCGACCCTCCCTTAACAGGTGGGTCTATTATATCGAAAAAGCGGTGAAATTGCAAAACCAATTCTTCGGGTGTATAATCAGAAAAAATGTGTCTGGGGGGTGGTTGCGTGGGGCGGGAACGTGTGCGTCGGCTGGAGCTGACAGTGACGGCGGATAATGTGGGTGCGCGGGTGGATACCCTGCTGCGCAAGCACCTGCAGCTGTCCGGTACGGTCATCCGCAGGATGAAGTGGCTGGAAGATGGAATTCTGGTGGATGGGGTGCGGGTCAATACCCGATTTGTCCCCCGGTTGGGGCAGGTGCTGTCCGTACGGCTGTCCGACCCCGAGCGGCTCAGTGGTGTGGTCCCGGCCCCCGGTGAACTGGACATCGTCTATGAGGATGAGGACATCATCGTGCTGAACAAGGCGGCCGGAGTATCGGTCCATCCCGGGCCGGGACACTATGACGACACGCTGGGCAATTTTCTGGTGCATTATTACGAAAAAACAGGGCAGCAGGCGGATTTTCACCCGGTGCACCGGCTGGACCGGGGCACTTCCGGTCTGTTGGTGGCGGCCAAGCACCCTCATGGGCAGGAGCGCCTGAAGCAGCAGCTGCACACACCGGACTTTTGCCGGGTATACCTTGCGGTGTGTGAAGGGATACCTCAACCACAGGCGGGGGTGGTGGATGCGCCTCTCGGACCGATGGAGGGTTCTCTTATGGCCCAGCGGGTCCGTCCGGACGGAAAGCCGGCCCGGACACACTATCAGACCATACGCACGGTCGGGGGAAGTTCTCTGCTGCGGCTGGAGCTGGACACCGGGCGTACCCATCAAATTCGGGTGCATATGGCCCATATAGGCCATCCGTTGGTAGGGGATTTTCTCTACGGGACGGAGGATCACAGCCTGATCGCCCGCACAGCGCTTCATTCTTACATCCTGCGGTTTTGTCACCCTGTCACCGGGCGGGAGATGGAGTTCGTGCAGGATTTGCCGCAGGACATGGAACGGTTGTTGCGTGATTGACTGTGATTTGAAAAGTTGCTATAATAAAAACTCACTTTTCCTCTTATAATAAGCGTATTCTCTTTTTGATTTTGGAGGGGTCTGTATGCCCAACTACACAAAAAAGCAGCTTACGGAACTGATCGTGGGCAAGCTGCGCCGCAATTTCGGCCGCGAGGTAGAGAATGCCAGCCCTGTGCAGGTGTTCAAATGCTGCGCGCTGGTGCTGCGGGATATTATGAACAACCATCAGATCGAGACGGCAGAGCGCACCCGGGATACTCAGGCCCGGCAGGTACACTACCTGTCACTGGAGTTCCTTATGGGCCGCTCGCTGATGAAGAATGCCTATAATCTGGGTCTGCTGGACACTCTGACCCGGGCGCTGGATGACATGGGCTTTGCCGCTGCCGATATTTTCGAGCTGGAGCCGGACGCCGGCCTGGGCAACGGCGGTCTGGGCCGTCTGGCTGCATGCTATCTGGACTCCATGACCACCCTGGAGATCCCCGCCACCGGCTATTCCATCTGCTACGAGCTGGGCATCTTCAAGCAGAAGATTATCGACGGCCAGCAGGTGGAGCTGCCCGACAACTGGCTGGAAGCGGGAGAGGCATGGCTCATCACCAAGATGGACGAGGCTCAGACCGTCCGTTTTGGCGGGAAGGTGGATGTGCACTGGGAGAACGGCCGCGCGGTGGTGGAGCACACCGACTATACCAGCGTGATGGCTGTGCCCAAGGACATGATCATTGCCGGCTACGGGACAGACCACACCAACACCCTGCGCCTGTGGGATGCCAAGTCCGCGCTGCCTGTGGATATGAAGTACTATTCCACCGGCGAGTACCTGAAGGCCGTGGAGCAGAAGGCCATGGCGGAGGTCATTGCCAAGGTGCTTTATCCTGCGGACGACCATTACGAGGGCAAGTCCCTGCGCCTGAAGCAGCAGTACTTCTTCGTTTCCGCCACGGTGCAGTCCATCTGTCGGGCCCACAAGGCCCAGTACGGCACCCTGCGCAACTTCCACCAGAAGCATGTTATTCAGATCAACGACACCCATCCTACGCTGGTCATACCGGAACTGATGCGTATTTTGCTGGATGAAGAGGGCTACGGCTGGGAGGAAGCGTGGCACATTGTGTCCAACACGGTGTGCTACACCAACCACACCGTGCTGGCCGAGGCGCTGGAGACGTGGCCTCAGGACCTGATTCAAGTCCTGCTGCCCCGTATCTGGATGCTCATTGTGGAGATCGCCAACCGCTATCAGGCCCATCTGGAGCAGGCCTTCCACGGCGACCAGAGCAAGGTGGCCAACATGGCCATTATCTGGGACGGCCGGGTGCGTATGGCCAACCTGTGCGTATGTGCCTGCCAGGCAGTAAATGGTGTGTCTGCCCTGCATTCTGACATTCTGAAAAAGGATGTGTTCCACAACGCGTGGACGCTGACCCCCGACAAGTTCAAAAACGTCACCAACGGCATCGACCACCGCCGCTGGCTGTCCGAGATCAATCCCCGCCTTGACCGGCTCATCCGCAAGTGCACCGGAGGGGACGACTACCTGCTGCGGCCCGATGCCCTGCGTGGACTGGAACAGTACCGGGACGACAAGGCGGTGCTGGCCGAACTGGAGAAGATCAAGCAGGAGAACAAACGCAAGTTTGCCGGTTATCTGGCCCGGGAGACGGGCATCGTGCTCAACACCGATGCCATGTTTGACGTGCAGGTCAAGCGGCTGCATGAGTATAAGCGCCAGCTGCTCAACGTGCTGCACATCGTTTATCTCTATCAGCAGCTAAAGAACGACCGCTCTTTCCAGATGACCCCCAGAGTGTTCCTCTTTGGCGCCAAGTCTGCCCCCGGCTACTATGTGGCCAAGGAGATCATCCATTTGATCAATTCCCTGTCCGCCACCATCAATGCTGATCCCGTGTGCAAGGATAAGCTGCAGGTGGTGTTCCTTGAAAACTACCGGGTGTCCCTGGCGGAAAAGCTGATGCCCGCAAGCGAGCTGTCCGAGCAGATCTCCACCGCCGGCAAGGAGGCCAGCGGCACCGGCAACATGAAGTTTATGATGAACGGCGCGCTGACCATCGGCACGCTGGACGGAGCCAACGTGGAGATGCACCAGCAGGTGGGAGACGACAATATCTTCCTGTTCGGCCTGACCGCCGATGAGGTGACCGAGAAAAAGCGTCAGGGCTATCAGGCCTATGAATATTATAACAATGACCCCGTCCTGCGCGCGGTGCTGGACCAGATCGCCCAGGGCTTCGATGACGGCATTGCTTACGACCAGATCACCAACCGGCTGCTCTTCGGCGGGGACGAGTATATGCTGCTGGCCGATTTTGAAAGCTATCGTCAGGCACAGGAGCGGGCCGGGCAGACCTATCGGGACCGCAGGCTGTGGAACCAGATGGCGCTGACCAACATTGCCCGGTCGGGTATCTTTGCTGCGGACCGTTCCATCCGGGACTATGCCCGGGACATCTGGTACGTGCCCACGAGAGAATAATGCGCCATACACCCGGAGGTTTCCTCCGGGTGTATATTTTTCTTGCATATTTTTGGGAAAAGGCATACAATATCCGTTGCGGAAAAAGCCGGGGAGGTGTGTGTATGTTTCTGGCTGACTGCCACAATCACACACAGTGCTCCGCCGACTGTGAAGAATCCCTGCTGCGGGTGGTGGAACAGGCTGCCCGGGTGGGCCTTTCCATGGTGTGCACCACCGACCATCTGGACCTGCTGGGCCGGTCGGGGAAGGTGCTGGACCACTGGGACTGGCAGCCCTGTGTGGAGCAACTGGAGCGGGCGCGCGCGCTGTGCCCCGAGGGATTAGAACTGTGCATGGGCATTGAGATCAACGTACCCCATCTGTTCCCGGAGCGTGCCCGGCAGCTGTTGAGCCAAGTGGAGCTTGATCTAGTGGTGGGCTCGGCCCACAACCTGCAAAAGGATGGGATGGACTTCTGCGAGTGGATCTATCCCGACGAGAGCCGCTGTTATGAGGCGCTGGATGACTACTTTGACAGCCTGCTGGCTATGTCCGGGATGGAGGAAGTGGACGTGCTGGCCCATATCCCCTACACCCTGCGCTACATGAATGACCGGGACGGAAACCGGGTGACGCTGGACAGCTACTATGGCCGCATTGAGGTCATTCTCTCCAACCTGATCACCCGTGGCGCGGGCATGGAGCTGAACACCAATCGGGGCAGATCGGTGGATGACTATCGCCCCATTCTGGAGCGTTACCGCCGGCTGGGGGGCGAGATCGTCACCCTTGGCTCGGATGCCCATGTGGCCCAGGACATCGGAAGGGGCATCCCGGAAGGAGTGCAGCTGCTCAGGGAGCTGGGCTTCCGCTATTACACCGTGTATCGCCGGCGCAAGCCGGAATTCATACCGCTTTGACAATAAAAGGAGGATAAATATAATGAAAATCGCAATGGGCTCTGACCACGGAGGATATCTGCTCAAGGAGCATGTAAAGAAGTATCTGACCGAGCAGGGTCATGAGATCGTGGACTTTGGCTGTAACAGTCTGGAAAGCTGCGACTATCCCCAGTTTGGCGCCGCCGCTGCCCGTGCTGTGGCGGACGGCAGCTGTGAGCGGGGCATCGTCATCTGCACCAGCGGCATCGGTATTTCTATCTCTGCAAACAAGATCAAGGGCATCCGTTGCGCCCTGTGTTCCGAACCCCTGTCTGCCGAGATGACCCGCCGCCACAACAATGCCAATATGCTGGCTATGGGCGCGGGCATGACCGGTCCCAACATGGCCGAGCGGTTGGTGGATACCTTCCTGACCACCGAGTTTGAGGGCGGCCGCCATCAGCGCCGCGTGGACGGCATTTCTGCTCTAGAGGAGTAAAATACAAACGTAAAAAAGTCCTGTCTTCCAATGGAAGACAGGACTTTAATTATTTTTTCTTCTTTTTCTTGTCAAAGAAGCCCTTGGGTTCCTCGCCCGGTTCCTCGCCCATGGCCTGAGCGAAGGCGTGCAGGGCATCCTTCTGCTGTCCGGTCAGGGTGGTGGGCACCATAACGCGCACAGTGACATACTGGTCGCCTCTGCCTCGTCCGTGGAGGGCGGGGATGCCCTTGCCCCGCAGACGGAAGGTGGTGCCCGTCTGGGTGCCGGCGGGCAGGGTGTACTTTACCTTGCCGTCAATGGTGGGGATCTCCAGTTCCGCGCCCAGAGCTGCCTGAGCGAAGGTGACCTTCTGCTCGTACAGCACCGTGGTGCCCTCCCGCTGGAACAGGGGATGGGGCTGGATGCGTACGCCCACGATCAGGTCGCCCGCAGGACCGCCGTTCTTTCCGGCATTGCCCTGACCGCGCAGGGAGACAGCCTGACCATCATCGATGCCGGCGGGGATATTCACCGCGATGCGCTTGGTCTTTCTCACGCTGCCGCTGCCACCGCAGTTTTTGCAGGGGCTGTGGATGATCTTACCCGTGCTGCGGCACCGGGAACAGGGGGCGGTGCTGGTAAAGGCGAAGCCGCCGCTGCCCCGCTGGATGCGCACTGCGCCGGTGCCCCGGCAGTCGGGACAGGTCTCTGCCGTGGTGCCCGCCTCGCAGCCGGAGCCGTGGCAGGTGTCGCAGCTTTCACTGCGGGTCAGGTTGATCTCCTTCTCGCAGCCGAAGGCGGCCTCTTCAAATGTAATGGTCACATTGGCCCGCAGGCTTTCACCCTGCTGGGGGCCGTTGCGGCGGCCGCCGCCGAAGCCGCCCCCACCGAAGCCGCCGCCAAAGAAAGAGCCGAAAATGTCGCCCAGGTCCAGATCGCCCATGTCAAAGCCGCCGAAGCCGCCGCCACCGGCACCGAAAT
Organism: Oscillospiraceae bacterium; assembly: GCA_017502285.1. Classification (GTDB taxonomy): domain Bacteria; phylum Bacillota; class Clostridia; order Oscillospirales; family Oscillospiraceae; genus Lawsonibacter. The sequence continues at coordinate 42,514 of JAFVVH010000026.1, forward strand.
TGGGGTCAACATCCGCGTGACCAAACTGATCGTAACGGGCGCGCTTATCCTTGTCGGACAGGATCTCATAGGCTTCGTTTGCCTCTTTGAATTTGACCTCCGCCTCGGCATCGCCGGGGTGCAGGTCGGGATGATACTGCTTGGCCAGCTTGCGGTAGGCCTTTTTCAGCTCGTCCTCAGAAGCGCCCTTGCTCACGCCCAGCACTTCGTAATAATCTCGTTTCTGTTCTGCCAAATCGCTTCACCAACTTCCGAAATCGGGAATGGAATACGCCACACAGGCGGGGCAAAGCCCCGCCTATGTCAGCACTGTTACATTACTTATCCTCGTCAACCACGGTGTAATCCGCATCCACCACATTGGGGTCGGTGTTCGCACTGCCGGCGGCTGCGCCGCCCATGTTGGGATCACCCTGAGGATTGGCCTGCTGATACATCTTCTCGGCAATGGGATAGAAGGCCTTGGTGGCCTCCTCGGTAGCGGCCTTGATGGCCTCCACGTCGGTGCCCTTCAGGGCTTCCTTCACCTTGTCAACAGCGGCCTGCACGGTGGCCTTGTCGTTGGCATCCACCTTGTCACCCAACTCTTCCAGAGTTTTCTCGGTCTGATAGACCACCTGGTCGGCCTGATTGCGGGTGTCCACCTCTTCCTTGCGCTTGGCATCCTCGGCGGCGAACTGCTCAGCCTCGCGCACGGCCTTCTCCACGTCCTCCTTGGACATGTTGGTGGAGGAGGTGATGGTGATGTGCTGCTCCTTGCCGGTGCCCAGATCCTTGGCGGAAACCTCCACGATGCCGTTGGCGTCGATGTTGAAGGTGACCTCGATCTGAGGCACGCCGCGGCGGGCGGGAGCGATGCCGTCCAGATTGAAGCGGCCCAGAGTCTTGTTGTACTGTGCCATCTCGCGCTCACCCTGCAGCACGTGGACCTCAACGGAGGTCTGGTTGTCGGCAGCGGTGGTGAAGATCTGGCTCTTCTTGGCGGGGATAGTGGTGTTGCGCTCGATGATCTTGGTGCACACACCGCCCATGGTCTCGATGCCCAGAGACAGGGGGGTCACGTCCAGCAGCAGCAGGCCCTTCACGTCACCGGTGAGCACGCCGCCCTGCAGGGCAGCGCCCAGAGCCACGCACTCGTCGGGATTGATGCCCTTGAAGCCTTCCTTGCCGGTGAGCTTCTTGACCTCTTCCTGCACAGCGGGGATGCGGCTGGAGCCGCCCACCATCAGCACCTTGGTGATCTCACTGCCGGTCAGGCCGGCATCGGACATGGCCTGCTTTACGGGGGCGGAGGTAGCCGCCACCAGATGGGCGGTCAGCTCGTTGAACTTGGCCCGGGTCAGGGTCAGGTCCAGATGCTTGGGGCCGGTAGCGTCGGCAGTGATATAGGGCAGGTTGATGGAGGTGGAGGTGACGCCGGACAGCTCGATCTTGGCCTTCTCAGCGGCCTCCTTCAGACGCTGCATGGCAACCTTGTCGCCGGTCAGGTCCACACCCTCGGTCTTTTTGAACTCGGCGGCCATCCAGTCCATGACGCACTTGTCGAAGTCGTCACCGCCCAGACGGTTGTTGCCGGCGGTGGCCAGCACCTCGATCACACCGTCGTCGATCTCCAGAATGGAGACATCGAAGGTGCCGCCGCCCAG
>JAFVVH010000027.1 GCA_017502285.1 Oscillospiraceae bacterium
AAAACCGCTTTGATTTTCTTGCTCGTGTCCCTCACCATCCATTCATTAAATAAATTCCGCAAGGCGCTCATGTCGTTGTCGCCCTGGGCGCTGTCCACGCCGTCATTGATGGCGATAAAGCGGACGCCTTTCTTTGGGAAGGTAATTTCTGTAAATAGGCCCACTTGCAGATAATTCCGTCCCAGGCGTGAGAGGTCTTTCGTCACGACCGTCTTGACCGCGCCGCTCTCCACAGCGTCCATCATCTCGGTGAAGCCGGGCCGCTGGAAGTTGGCTCCGCTCCATCCGTCATCCACGAAAAACTGATAGGGCATCAGGCTATGCTCACGGGCGTAGCTTTCGAGGATGCGCTTTTGATTGGAAATCGAGTTGCTCTCGCCCTGCAATTCATCGTCGCGGCTGAGGCGGCAGTACAAGGCGGTGATGGGGGCTTGCATGGGTTGCTGTCTTAACATCGTTTCCTCCAATCCGACAGCCCCGGCCCCGCTATTCCGATGGCAACAGTATAGCACAGGCCGGGGCGGTTGTATAGTGCTTTTTACTTCCTTACAAGAAAAAGTTTTAAGCTGAGGATTATCGCGGAACTACCGGCAGGAGGTCACGGGCCGGGGCTGATCTGGCAGCGGCTTTCGGCCTCCAGGACTTTCGCCATTTTGTCGGCGGCGGTGTCGGTGGTGTCCTGCTTGAAGTAGCCGGAAACGGTGAGGACGGTGTTGCCCATGCGGATTTCAGTCACGCAGTCCGGGCGGCGGGTGGTGGTCTTGCTGGGGGTGTCGGTCATAGGCGGCTCCTTTCAAATTTTTGTTGTGGACATTTAGAGGGCCATTTTCGAGGCCCGGAATGGTAGTACACAGCTCCCCTATTGAGGACGGCCCAAAAGCCCCGTGATACCGGGCTTTTCAAGGGCCTAAACCGTTACATGGCGGCCCGGTGGCGGCGCACCCGCTCACGGGTCTTGCGGCGTTCTTCCTCCTTGGCGCACTCCGGGCAGTATTTGGCTCGGTTGGATTTTGGGATGTACCAGCCGCCGCACAGGACGCACTTTTTTCTTTCCCGGCGGTGGAGCAGGGCGGCGCACAGGCTTTCGTCCAGAGGCAGCACAGCCGCCCGAAACCAGCGGCAGATCAGCGAATAGGAAATGCTCTGCGGGCAGACACATTCCTCCCCATCGTCCAGCAGAAGGCAGTTCCCGCCGTCATAGTTGCAGCAGTCATGCACCAATCGCCGGACGGCCCGGTACTGCGGATAGGTCAGCCGGACGGCGTTATCGGTCATGCTCGTCCCTCCGCTGGCTGGGCGCACCGTGAAGCACCTGGTCGATGTTCCGCTTGACGGTCAGCAGCTCGTCCGCCTCCCGCTTACGCTCCTGATACTCATTGTACCCGGCGTTCTTCTCGGACATCAGGGCCTCGATCTCCGCCGTCAGCTCCTTGACGGTGGGCAGCTTGGTGATGCCGTTGGCCTTGAAGAAACGAATGGTGGCCTCGGAGAGGAGAAGATCACCTTCATGCTCCTGCCGGTAGGCGGCGCGGGCCTTGGGCGTTTTCTGTGCGGCGAGGCCATCCCGGACTGCTTTGGTGTTCCGGTAGATGATGATCTGCCGCCGCAGCTCCTTTTTTTCTTTCAAGGCCAATTCCTTCGGCTTCAAGCTGGCGGCGCTGTCACGCACAGCGGCAAAGGCGGCGGACACGGCGGCGTCCAACTCCTCCGGCGAGGAAAAGCCATACTCGGTATAGACGTTGACCGAGTTTGCTATCTGCTTCAGGTTGAACACGGACGCCCATTGCTGGTAGCCGATGCCCTTGCCCTCGGCTTTCTTGGCCTCAATGTCCACCATGCGCTGGACGCCCTGGGGCTGGCGAAGCTGCTCCCGGATGCTGGGCTTGGCTCCCAGGCTGGGACGGGCGGCGTTGCGTTCCAGAGCGGCACCGACGGCGGCGCGGTCGAAATCGTCCCCCAGCTTCCGGGCGGTGATGGGTTTCGTTCGGTCGGGGGTGAGGTAGGACAACCGGCCCCGGCTCTCCTTGACGGTGATGCCCCGCTGTAACAGCCGCTGGGCAAAGTCCTCGAAGCTGACGGCCAGGTTGAGGACGGCCCGGATCTCCCGGCGCAGCTTCTCCTTGTCCGTTTCAAACTTGGTGGGCGGCTTACCCTGGGCGGCGGCTTCGGTGTCCAGAGCAAGCTGCCCTTTCTTCTGCGCCCAATACTCCCGTTCGGTGACACGGTTTTTGCTCCCGCCCAGCAAGTCGATTTGGTACAGCCCCGCCCCCTGGCACAGCTCCATGACCTCGGCCCGGAAGTGGCGCATGGCTGCGGCGGTGCAGCGGTGCTTGGCTCCGGCCTGGGTGTCGCTGGCTCTGTCCATGTACGGTTTGCGCTCCACCTCGGCCACCCGCAGGGAGTTGATAACGATATGGACATGGATGTTGCCGCTGTGGTTGTGACCGTCCGGGTGGGTGCAGACCAGGGCCTGGTGTCCGGGGAACTGCTCGGCACAGAACCGCTCCCCCAGCGCCTGGGCCTTGTCCATTGTCAGGCCGTGGTCGGGGCCGTCCCTGGGGTCAAAGGACAGGATGTAGTGATGGCTTTTCACGTCCTCCCTCTGCTGGTTTTTTCCATAGCGGAGATTGGCCCGCATACAGGCTACGGCGAAGTCCTCCTCGCCGCAATTCAAAGAAGAAATGCGGTAGTCCTGACGGGGGACAAGCCGCCCGTTCTCGTCCAGGATGGGCTTGCCGGTGAACTCGTCATGCTCAAAGGTGAGGTACTGCTCCGCCACGCCGTAGTCGGCATTTTTAGAGCTTAAATGTTTCAGTGTTGCCAATGGCTTCACCTACCTCTCGAAGCACCTGGAACTTGAGGGCAGCGAGGTCGGACAGCTCCGCCCGAACCTCGGCGGCGAGGGTGTTGTACGGTGCTCCGTACTCGTTCAGATACCGGGCAATCTGATTGAGGTTGCCGCCGATTTTCCCATACTCCCCGGTCAGCCTGCCCACGGCGGCAAGCAGCTCGTCATTGACGGGGGACACGATGATGATGGGCTTGACGGTCGCGCCGGTGATGGCCTGCCGGATAAATTCGGACTGGCTCATGCCGTAGGCGGTCAGGCGCTCCATGAAGTCGGCGTGTTCTTCTTCGGTCACACGGGTCTTGATGATGTGGGTGCGGTGGGGCGTGTTGTAGCGTTTGGACAATAAACTTTTACCTCCTGTTTTGAAATTCCCTTTAGGGTATAGTTCGCCCATTATACACCTTTCAAGTTTTCCATATTCAGTTGTCATGGGCGATGTGTTACGCGATGGAAAAGGGAACATCAGGCTTTGGAAAAACACAATGCACCCAGGTGGTCAAGACCATCTGGGTGCAGAGAATTTTACTGATATTCACTTTTTATATCGCTCATCGTTAAGACTATTATAGAGCGAATGTAAAGTATTGTCAATGCGTTTTGAGGTCTAGTTTTGTCGAATTGGCCCGATGGAACAGTACAGACGCAAAGCGGGTGTACTATTCCGGCGGGTGCGCCGCTCTGCGGCGATTGCGGAAACGGCTTCCGATTTCCGCCTGGTCAGGCGAGAACGCAACAGGCGGGGCTGACGGATTTTTGTGGCGCGGCTGCGCCACAACACCGGCGCGGAGCGCCGGTCAGCAGGGTTTGGGGAAGGCACTCCCCAACAAGTAGCAGACCAGGGGAACAAATGAGCGGAGCGAAATTTGGGCCACGGGTCGATACTTGCTCTCGCTCTCGC
>JAFVVH010000028.1 GCA_017502285.1 Oscillospiraceae bacterium
ATTTTTTTGGAGCGGAACAACCGCTTCATTCGGTGCCATAGCCAAGTGGTAAGGCAGAGCTCTGCAAAAGCTCCACCCCCAGTTCAAATCTGGGTGGCACCTCCATTTTCCCCGGCAGCTGTTTTCAGCTGCCGGGTTTTTCTTTTCTGTTCTTAGCAAAAAAGCGTCGCCCCCTGCCCGAGTACGGGCAGGGGGCGTTTGTGTTTATCCGTGATTTACCACTCGTCGTCCGGAAGAATGATATCACCGGAAGTGCCTGCACTGGCAATGTTCACTGCGCCAAACAGCGAAATGTCCATCATCGGCTCCTCATAAGTTTTTTTATCCATAGTCCAGGCTCCTTTTAATTCGCATACGCTTCGGCGGAATCGCCATAGCACATCATTGCCTTCACCAGCGAGCCCACGTCTGCGTCATCCTGTTTTGCGCTGGCATAGGATTCCACACTGTAGCACACGGTATCGCTCACTTTAGTATCCCCGTTGCAGAAGGTCAGATAGATCGGTTCCCTCATCTCGCCGGCTTTCAGCCCGTTGAAATACACGTAGTACATATTATCTTCCGTGCTGATTGCTTCAAACTCACCGGGAGTGAGCGTCCACGTTCTGCCGGACTCGCTACGGATCTTCAACTCAAGTCCGCTCAGATCTTCCGACTGGACCTTGAATCGCATGGTAATGGAGTCGCCAAGGATCAGAGTTGCGCCATTCCACGAAACAGCAGGTGTCTCCACCGTTTCGTACTGCGTATTCAGAACAGAATCCAGCTCGCGCATCTCGGCCGTGCCCCAACCCTTCTGGGTTTCGGTCAGCGCTGCGTTGACCAGAGCATCGGTCCTGTAGCCCATATACTTCTGGGATTCCGCGCCGTAGTTCAGCAGATCCACCAGCAGGGTCCGGAACTCTGCGTATGTGTCCGCGCTGTATTTGGACAGCATGTTGTAACAGTACGTTGCCACGCTGTACTCTCTGGTCTGGCTGGCAACATCCTGGCCCTCATAGGTAGCATGCAGGGTCGCATAGATGGTGTCGTTCATCTTGTGGGGTGCGATATCCAGGAACATGAAGGCGTATTTGTCGTCGATCACCGTGTAGTCGCCCACCACAGTCTGCGTTCCGTTGAACTCAAACACCACGTAGGGATCTTCATAGCCTTCCGTCTCAAACAGGCTCTTGTCCACCTTGTAGGTAACAGCCAGATTGTCCTGCAGCACCAGATTGGCTCCGCTGAAGCCAAATTCCACCTCCGGCTCCTGCGTACCCTTCGGTACAAAGGTAGCGGTGATCTCATGGTTACCGCTGACGGTGAAGGTATACCTGCCATTTTTGACCTCCTCGGTCTTGTCCACGCCGTCCACCAGCAGTTGGGACAGCTCGTAGTCGGACTCAACCGTGACAGAAATCAACGGGGTGGTGTCCTCGTCATCGGACAGGTCCTCCGTCGTGTAATGACCGTTGGGGATGGCGGAGACGATGGCAATTTCACCGTAAGCATATTCGTCCCCAGCCTTATTCAGGGTCACGGTACCGTTGCCCTCCACTGACGTTACGGTGACGGAGCAGCCAGTGGCTTCGATCTCGGTCTGCGCTTGTATCCACGTTCCACACTCAGAGCACTGAATACCGTCGGTCAAGCCGGGGGTAGTGGCAGTGGCAGGAGTGCCGGGAACTGTGACTTCGGTATGGTTTTCAGGTTCAACAGGGAGTACGGTCTGCTCCACAAGTATTGCCTGGCAGTCGAGACACTGCTCACCCGCGGTCAGACCGGTCTGTTTGCAAGTGGGCTCCACCGCAGGAAGCACCTTTGTGTTCGCGTGCGCGCACACCTCCACAAAGTCAGCGGTTACGGTATGGTTGCCGCGGATGGTAAAGGTCGTACCTTCAATCGCTTTGCCATCCACATAAACGGTGCCCAGCCCATATCCGGAGGTAACGTTTTCAGCGGTGACGGTGACTTCCTCGCCGGCGGGCACATCGGAAATCGTGCTTGCGCCATTGACCAAAAGGGTGCCGCCGGTGGTGGTACCGGCCGTCACATCGTAATAGGCGGTGAAGGAGTGCTCAACGGTGGGATCCAGCACGATAATAACCGAAGCCGCACCGCCGCTCGAAGTTCCCTTGGGCACATACGTGTTGATGATCGCATTTCCCTGATCGGTGAGTTTCTGCACCTGGGCAATATCGGTCACCGCGTCTGCCTTGCCTGCCACCACATCGGTGCGCAGGTCAATGATCTTCAGGCCATTCGTATAGCTTAGAGTCCCCTTGCACCCATAGCTGCCGGCGCAGGAGTAGTCAAATCTGTAGCGGCAGTTTCCACTCGTTCTGGTATGACCGGTGGCAGAGGCCAAAGTCAGTGTCTTCGCATCGGGATCCAGGTTCTTGATCTTATCGTGATAGCCGTACTTATAATCGCGCTCCGCATTGGACTCATTTATTTTGACGCGGCTCAGCGCGGTTTCGGTCCTCACCCAGAAGAAACTGCGCTCTCCGGCGGGAGAATGAGCGGTATTGGTCGTATACTTCTGATCGCTATTATCCAGGAAAAATCTCTCTCCAACCATTTCAGGGGTCGCTTCAGAAGCAACGAGGTAGGCCAGGAAAACCTTGGTCTTTTGTCCCGAACGCTGGCCGGGAATGAAAACCACATCGCCGACGGTCAGGTCGTCGAGCAGCTCAGTCTTTTCCTCCACAGCAAAGTCAAAGGTCTTCGGAATCTTGGTCACAACGCTCTGATCTTCCCCGGTGAAGGGGCCGGAGTCCACGGTAAGGGTAATGCGGTAATCGCCGGGTTCCAGAGCTCGCAGCTTCGCATCCAAATCATCGCTTTTAAAGTTATAGGCGATGGTATAGGAGTCTGCGGCATACTGCAGTCCGGAGTTGTAGGGCTTTTCCCCGGTAGTCAGGTTTTCCAACTCCACCTGATAGCTGATGATGCGGTAGTTGGAAGAGAAGGCGATGTTGGCGCCACCGTCCACAAAGTTCTGACCCGCCTGTTTGGAACCCAGAACAGCCTCCACCTCGACCTTCTCTACCAAACCGTCCTTGTACTCGTCCAGAGTGAAGGCCACGTAGCCGCCGGTACGCAGACTGTTAAAGGTATACTCGGTTTCCTCCCGTGAGGAGCAGCTGTACAGCAACTGGTAACCAGCATTCGCATAGACACTCGCTTGATAAGAAGAATCAGTATACACAATCTTATCGTTCAGGTCCTTGAAATAGTATCTGAGGGAAATGACCTGCTCGGTGCAGAGCATATAACTCGCATTCGGGTTGATGGTTCCGTCGGTGTTCTTCACAACGACCACATCCTTGACCAGACGGGTGTGGGCTGAACCGCTATACTTGTAGGAATCCACGATGTCGCCGGCCTGGGCTTTGGCGTAGTGGCGATATACGGTCTGTTCGTCCTTCCCGGCCAGAATGTCCGAATCGGTATACTTAGGGTGGTCATCGACTGTGAAACCGTCCTCATCCCGGCCCACGATGCTGACGCCGGAGGCGCTGAGGGTATTGGCGCAGGCCCATGCGTAGGTGCGGGAGACGCGGGACACGGCGTTGAACACAAAGGTCTGGCAGTCCATGCCGGCCACAGTTTTGGAAGTGTTGCTTGACATGTTCGTGCCGCCGGTCCACTTGCCGTCCTTGATATAAGACTGGAACAGCTCGCGGGTGGAGTCCAGTCCGCGCTCGTAGGTGGGACCGTGGTAGGGAATATTAGCTTCCCCCGACTCGTACCAGGATGCCGTAGCAGGGTACCCTTGCGTGCCACTCGAACTGCCGTACCTGGTCGTCACCGTGGTACCGGTGGTCCACTCGATGTCGGCGGTACGCTCCGCCTCCTTCACCGCGATCTTGCGCAGGGTGTTCGGATCCAAATGGTCATAATTGGAGCTGTCTTTCTCGTTGTCGATGGCAGCTTCAAAGTCAGCCGCAGTGCTGTAGCCGTTCACCTGCAACTCGCCGATGTAGAAATAGCCAAAGGTGGTATGCTCCTTGCCGTAGGGCATGACCTTGATCCCGGTGATCTGCTGGGCGGACTCCACACCAGGGATTTTCAGCAGGTCCTCCGTCTCGATGCGGTAGAAGAAGCCGCCTCTGCCGGCGGAGACGCTCAGAGAACCGCCGCCCAGCAGCTGGGACGAACGAATGCCAACGGAGCCTTCCAGCCAGTCGCCGTTGTCCACCTGAACAAAGACCTGCATCCGGTCATCGTAGACCACACTGTTGGCATTGGCAACATGGGTATAGCCGCAGAGCATGGAAAGGTTGACCGCTCCGTATTCTGCAACAGCAATGGGGTTCCCGGCAGTAAGCAGATCAGCGATCTCAAAGGACAGGTTTTCTTTGATGGCCTTACGATAGCTCGTAGCATTGGAGGGCACTTGACTCACGTCATCGGTCCGACCGAATGTACCGTCCGCGTTCTTGTAAACGATATAGTAGGGCACGCCATAGTGTTTGGCGGGATCCAGCACGTCAGGTACAGCGGTTTCTTCTTCGTCGGTTCCGCCCGCATCGTCGCTTTCCGTTACGGAGCCCGTACCCACACCGCCCGACATGACAAACAGCTTGAGCTCCCTGCTGCCGTCGGGCAGGTCGATCTGGGCATCGTGGTAGCTGAACAGACCTGGGTTTTTCTTCTCATCCTTTTCGCCACCGATATCTATGTTCGTGACATTGCTTTTCAGCTTCCCCCAGTTCGCATCAATATACTCCGATGATTTGCTTCCTTGCGCCTGGAAAAAGTACAGCTCCTCGACACCGCTGCTTTCCGCCGCTTTTGTCGTGATGGGCGCAAAGGCCGTGCCGGACAGCAGCAGGGCCGCAGTCAGCGCAGACGCGAAGGTGCGGCGCGCCGCGCCGCGCAGGAAATTAGTTCTTGCCATATACCTCGTCTCCTTTTTGGGGCGTTGGTTTTGTATCGTGCACGGTGATATACCGTTGGCAATCAACACAGCACATAGTTTCAGATTATTTTACCATATTCTGTCCGTCACAACAAGAGGAAAACGAAATTTTTTATTTGTATTGCGTATTTTTAAGATCCGCTCCATCGTCCCCGGTTCCCCCCGTTTTTTTCTCCCTCTATATGAGAAACCCTTGACTCAGCGCTCCTCCACCACCGCAATGAGCTGTTTGAAAAAGTATTCCAGTGTCCGGTACAGTATGCCCGCAAGTTCTCCGTAGGTCACAACACGCTGCGAATCGGCTGCGGCCATGATCCCGGCACGTTCCGCCCACCGGATGGCCCGGCGGTTTTCTTCCTGTCGCTTTTCTTCGTTTTCCAAGGAAATGTCCTCCTTTTTCTATTTCAGGCAATAGAGCCCTTCCACCGAAACCCCCAGCGTCCGGGCAATGCGCACCATGGTCTCAAGAGACGGCTTTGCTTCCCCTGCCTCTATGCGCTGCAGGTAGCTTTTGGACACCCGTGCCTGTCGGGACAACCGACGCAGGCTCATGCCGTTTGCCCGGCGCACTTCACCCACGAGGTATTTCATATTCTCTCCTCCTCTCGTGCGCAAGCTCTTTGTCTGTGCGCAGAATATAACATATTTCGTGTACCTCTTTGGCGGTACATCGTCCCCTTTTTTGCGACATTTTACTCCACAAAAATACATATTACCGCAAGCCAAGACGACCACGTGTCTTTTGTTGTCGAACTTCACTGACGGATACACCCGATTTTTTTGTAAATATTCTTATTCTGTTCACATTTTGGGTGTAAGCTGTCCTCATCTTTTAATATACTGTGCTTCAGAATCCATGCCTCTGTGCGCAAAAGGAGATCGTCATATTATGAAACTGTCCGAAATGCAAACCGCCCCCTCCCCTACTGTGACCAAACGCAGAAAATCCAAAAAGAAATGGCTTATCCCCGCACTGGCCCTTGTGCTGGCCGCAGTGCTGCTCCTTATGCCCAAGGATGGACCCCGCGGGGCGGGAAAAGGCATGGAATCACAATACATATATGGCAAGGCGGAGCGCCGGGACATTGTCTGTGCCCTGACGGACAGCGGCACACTGGAGCCCGCCGACTCCTACACGGTGATTTCCCTTGTGTCAGGTGAAATTTTGTCCGCCGCCTTTGAAACGGGCGACGTGGTGTCTGAGGATGATGTGCTCTACCGCATTGACTCCTCCGACACGGACAACAGCATCGAGCGCTCGGAAAACGCCCTTTCCCAGCGTCAGCGCAGCTATAACAAGCTGCTGGACTCCCGGGAGGACCTGATCGTCACCACCCCCATCGGCGGCACCGTTTCCGGTTTTACTGCCAAGGTAGGCAACACGGTGAACACCGGCATGGTGGCTGCGGAGATTGAGGACACCTCTGCCCTGCTGCTGACCGAGTATTACAGCGACGAGTATGCCGGGCAGATCTATGAGGGCATGGCCGCCACCGTGTCCATCACGGACCAGATGATGACCCTGTCGGGCCGGGTGGCGGAGGTTTCCTCTCTGAAACGGGTCTCCCCCACCGGTGTGTCCTGCTTCGCGGTGACGGTACAGGTGGAAAACCCCGGCTCCCTGACCGTGGGCACCACCGCCACCTGCTGGCTGAACGGCGGCATCTACCCCACCATTTCCGACGAGGATGGGCTGGAGGCCCGCTCGCGCACCACGGTCCATTACGATATTTCCGGAACGGTGGACAAGGTGCATGTGCGAAACGGCGAGATCGTAACTGCCGGCGCCACACTGGTGGAGCTGACCAGCGACACACTGGATGACAACATTCAGGATGCCGCCGATGCATTGCGGGATGCCCAGCTGGCACTGGACAGCCAGTACGATATTCTGGATAACTACACCATTGAAGCACCCATCAGCGGCACTATCGTGGATAAGTACTACAAGCAGGGCGAGAATGCCGAGACGGGCCGCACCCTGTGCACCATCTTCGACCTTTCCTCCCTCACCATGACGCTGAACATTGATGAACTGGACATTAAGAGCGTGGCGGTGGGCCAAACGGCTCAGATCACCGCCGACGCTGTGCCCGGTCAGACCTACGAAGGCACTATTACCGAGGTGGGCATCAACGGCACCACCTCCGGCGGTGTGACCACCTACCCCGTCAAGGTGGCTATCAATGAAACGGACGGCCTGCTGCCCGGTATGAATGTGGACGTGTCCATCGTGACCAGTCAGGAGCATAATGTACTCACCGTACCCGCCGACGCGGTGCAGACCGGCGGCCGGGTGTTGGTCAAAACTGCCGATGGCACCACGGGCGAAGGTGCTCCCCAGGGCTATGCGTTCGTTCGAGTGGAAACGGGTGCTTCCGACGAGGACCATGTGCAGATCCTGTCCGGACTGAACGAGGGTGATGAGATCGCCTATCCCATGACCACATCCTTCTCCATCTTTGACATGATGCAGATGGGGCCCGGTGCCATGGGACAGATGGGCCCCGGGCACATGGGCGGCGGCATGAGAGGGGGCAACTGAGTCTTGAGTGAAAAGACCCCTCTGATCGAGTTTCGCGGTGTGTGCAAGACCTATCTCATGGGCGACACCATCGTGCGCGCGGCGGACAACATCTCCCTTTCCATTTATGAAGGCGAGTTCGTGGCCATCGTAGGCAAGTCCGGTTCGGGCAAGTCCACGTGCATGAACATCATTGGCTGTCTGGACGTACCCACCAGCGGTGACTACCTGCTGGACGGCAGAAACGTGGGCGAGATGGACAAAAATGAGCTGGCGGAATTCCGAAACGCAAAGCTGGGCTTTATTTTCCAGCAGTATAATCTGCTGCCCAAGCTCAGCGTTTTGGAAAATGTGGCCGTCCCCCTGATGTATGCCGGTAAGTCCCGCAGGGAGCGCCGTGAGATCGCCGCCCACGCGCTGGAGAGCGTGGGTCTGGGCGACAAGCTGAAAAACCTGCCCAGCCAGCTATCCGGCGGTCAGCAGCAGCGGGTGTCTATCGCCCGGGCACTGGCCAATAACCCCAGCGTCATTCTTGCTGACGAGCCCACCGGCGCGCTGGACTCACGCACCGGACGCGAGGTACTGGGTATCCTACGTGCCCTGCACGAGGCGGGCAACACCGTGGTGCTCATTACTCACGACAACTCCATCGCCGCCACCGCCGAGCGGGTGATCCGTCTGGAGGACGGCCGGGTGGTCTTTGACGGTCCGGCAGACGATCCCGCCTCCGGTGTGCACAGAGACGAGGTGGCTGGACGATGAAGCTGAGTGAAAGTTTCGTGCTGGCCCTGCAGAATATCCGCAGCGGCAAAATGCGTGCTTTTCTGACCATGCTGGGCATCATCATCGGCATCGCCGCCGTCATGGTCATCGTCGGTCTGGGCAACGGCATGGAAAACTACATGACCGATATGTTCCACACCATTGGTACAAATACCCTGAACGTCTCCATTACCGGCCGGGGCACCTCCCGGGAGCTGGCGGTGGAGGACATGTATGAGATCGTGGATGACAACCCGGAGTTTTTCTCTGACCTGACCCCCTCCGTTACCATGCGCGGCACGGTCAAGGTGGGCACCGAGACTTTGGACTCCACCGCAGCCACCGGTGTGGGTGAAAGCTACTTTACCATCAAGGACTACGAGCTTGCCAAGGGCCGCTCCCTGCGCTATGTGGACATGGCCAACCGCACCCGGGTCTGCGTGGTGGGCAGCTATATCGACGACGTGTGGTATCAGGGCGAGGCCGTGGGTCAAACCATCCGCATCGGCGGCGATATGTTCACCATCGTGGGCGTGCTGGCCCCGGAGGAAGATGACCCCGACGAGGGCGGTACCGATGACGCGGTATATCTGCCCTACTCCACCGCCGCCCGCATCTCCGGAATGGGCACCATCAACAGCTACATCGTCACTGTGGTGTCTGAAGACGTCGCCGACCTTGCTCTGGACGTACTGGAAAATGCCCTGTACCAAAAGCTGCGCTCCGATGATGCCTATATGGTCATCAGCATGGCTCAAATTCTGGATATGATGACGGAAATGATCGATGTGATGATCACCATTCTGGCCGTCATCGCAGGCATTTCCCTTGTGGTGGGCGGTGTCGGCATTATGAACATCATGCTGGTTTCCGTCACCGAACGCACCCGGGAGATTGGCATTCGCAAGGCCCTGGGCGCCAAGGAACGATATATCCTGACCCAGTTTGTCATTGAAGCGGCGGTCATCAGCGCCATTGGCGGCATCATCGGAATCGCCTTTGGCTATGCCATGTCCTCGGTGGCTACGGTGCTGATCACCAACATCATGCAGGTGGAGATGGTGGTCACTCCTACCCTTCCCTCCATCGCGCTGGCCTTCGGCGCTTCCGCCGCCATCGGCATCGTTTTCGGCTACCTGCCCGCCCGCAAGGCGGCGGTCCTCAACCCCATTGACGCGCTGCGTTACGATTAACGGAGGTTTTACCATGAAAAAGAAACTGCTTTCCCTGTTTCTGGCGGCCTGCCTGCTGTGTTCCGGGCTGTCCGTCAGCGCGGCAGCGTCCTTCACCGACATCCCGGACCCCGACACCGCTCTGGCCGCCGGTGTGCTGCAAAGCATGGGCATCGTCAGCGGTGTGGGTACCGGCCTGTACTCCCCCGACACTGTACTCACCCGTGCCCAATTCTGCACCTTTATGGTCCACACGCTGGGTATGAAGGATGTGGTGGAGGCCCATGCCCACAAGACCCTTTTTACCGATGTAAAGCCCGGAAACTGGTATACCGGCTACGTGAATCTGGCCTATTCTCAAAACCTTCTGTCCGGCTACGGAAACGGAAAATTCGGCCCCGATGACCCGGTCACTTACGGCCAGGCCGCCACCCTGCTGCTGCGCATGCTTGGCTATTCCTCCGCGGATATCGGCAAGGTATGGCCGACAGATTATGTCAACTATGCGCACACTCTGGAACTGGACGAGGGCCTGTCCCTGTCCGCCGACCAGAGCATCACCCGTGGTCAGGCCGCCATTCTGCTCTATAACACTTTGAAAACCGAACCAAAAGGGGCCGCTCAGGCGCTTTACAACAGCTTTTCCGATACCGCCACGGTGCAAAAAGCCATTATCCTCGACGCGGATACGGAACATGGTACTGCCAACCACCAGCTAATGGCCTGTGTGGTCACCGCCACCGGAGCTTCCATTGAGTATTTCAGCCAGAAAAACCAGATTTCCTCCATCCTTGTGGGCTATGAGGGCGACCTGCTGCTCAATGCTTCCGGCAAGGCACTCGGTTTTGTCCCCGATTCCACCGAAATGAAGGATGTCGTCATAGGCAGCGCCAAGGCCTCCGGTATCACCGATGCCGCCGGTATCACCCACCGCATTACCGGAAACACAGTCACCATCGTAGGCGATGACCTCTATGTCTGGAACGACACGGGGTACATTCAGGCTGATGCCCTGTCCGGCCGGATCGCCCGCCTCTACTACGATGACGACGGTGTGGTCAGCTACATCTACATATCCACCGGACGCACGGACACCGATACCGCTGTGGCCGTTGCCCAGACCGGCTCAGCCGCTGCCGAGCTTGCCCGGAAACTCGGGGTATCCGACTATTACTCCATCACAAAAAACGGCTGTTTGGCTCAGGCCGAGGACCTTGCAAAATATGACACAGCATATTTCGACACCGCCTCCCGGACCCTGTGCGTCTCCGACTACCGTATTACCGGCTTCATTGAAGCCGCTTCTCCCAGTCTGGTGGCAGCCGAAACCGTAACCGTCTCCGGCTGCACCCTTCCCGTACTGGAATCGGCGTGGGACAGTCTGGAGCAGTTTCGTCTGGGAGACAATGCCACCCTGCTGCTGACCGATGACCTGAAGGTAGCTGCTGCTCTGCCATCTTCTGAACTGAGCGCGGACATGATCGGCATCCTCAGCATAGATGGCCGCAGCGTCACCTTATCCCCCTCCGGACTGACCATTTCCGCCCCTGAAGTGGAGGCGAAGGAAACACTCTGCGGCACTCTGGTTGAAGTTTATGTCAACCAAGATTCCATTTCCTGTTTTGCCTATACTTCCAACGTTCCCGGCAAGCTCGACATCCGCAGCGGTACACTGGGCGGCTATGACCTGGCTCCCGGCTGCCGGATTTACGAACACAGCGGCACCACCACCGGCGGTTATGTATATAGTCTGGACGGTGAACTCGGCGTTCCCTCCTCTGACTTCGACGATATCTTCTGGACGGACACCATCGCCCGTGAGAATATCCGGCAGATCCATCTTAACGGAGCCGGGCAGGTGGATGTTATCCTGCTCAACGATGTGACCGGAAATGTATACACCTACGGCGAGCTTACCCGGTACACCGGCTTCAACGGCATTATGACCGCCTCCAGCCCAAAACTCACTTACAATGATGCGGCCACCATCACCAACGCCGCAGGTCAGTCCCAAAAGTATTTATTTTCCCGTTCCGTATCTGCCCACAATGCCTATTTTGGCATTGGTTTGCGCAGCTACAACGATATCTATCAGGACATAGTCTCCCTTGTGCGGTTGACTACCTCAGAGAAGTTGACCGGAAGCGCTTTTTTCCTTCAGGATAACGACTGGTATGTGACCGCCGCCGGCTATGAGCTGCCTGTCAGCGAAAAGGTACAGGTCTATATCGAATCTGCTGACCGCTGGCTCAGCGGGCCGGACGGCATCAAGGCGGCCATCTCCTCCGGCCAGCCGCTGAACGTTCATTACGACAAAACGCCCACCACCGGAGCTCAGGTACGAGTTATAGTGGTAAGCTGACAGACATAAAACAAGGACCTTCCGCACCGCGGAAGGTCCTTGTTTTATAAACATAACATTCAGTCTGCGCACAGCTCCTGTGCAAGTGTCTCGATCTGGGCTCTGCTGTCTTCATTAAGCGCGGAAAGTATTTTTACATTCGTCTGTGTAAATACCAGGTCCTTGCTACCCTCCAGCATCTTTTGCATGATCTTCACCGCCTGAGGAGCCCAGGATCCATTCTCCATCATTCCTATGGTTCGGTTGCGATAGCCACGCTCCGTCAGGTGATGGATAAACTCCCGCATGAAGGGAAACACGTCCCCGTTGTAGGTGGTGGTAGCCAGTACCAGCTTGCCGTACCGGAAGGCATCCTCCACCGCCTCGGCCATGTCACAGCGGGCCAGATCATTGACCACCACCTTGCCACATCCCTTCTCCTTCAGCTTCTGAGCCAACAGCTCCACTGCGGAGCGGGTATTCCCGTAAACAGAGGTATAGGCAATGACCACGCCCTCGCTCTCCACCCCATAGGAGGACCAAATGTCGTAAAGATCGATATAGTAGCCCAGATTTTCAGTCAGCACAGGGCCGTGAAGGGGGCATATGGTCTCAATGTCCAGACCGGCCGCCTTTTTCAACAGGGCCTGCACCTGAGCACCATACTTGCCCACGATGCCGATGTAGTAGCGCCGGGCTTCACAGGCCCAGTCCTCCTCCACATCCAGCGCGCCGAATTTACCAAAACCATCCGCGGAAAAGAGCACCTTGTCGCAGGAATCGTAGGTAACGATCACTTCCGGCCAGTGGACCATGGGTGCTGTGTAGAAGGTCAGGGTGTGTCTGCCCAGACTGAGGGTATCCCCTTCTCCCACAACGATACGCCGCTGATCGAACTCCGTGCCAAAATAGTTTTTGATCATGGCAAACGCTTTGGCCGAGGAAACGATAATTGCCTCCGGATAGGCATTCATAAAGTTTGCAATATTGGCAGAATGATCCGGTTCCATATGCTGTACCACCAGATAATCCGGCTTGCGCCCATCCAGCGCACTTTTGATGTTATCCAGCCACTGGATGGCAAAGGCCTTGTCCACGGAATCCATGACGGCAATTTTCTCGTCCACAATGGCATAGGAATTGTAGGACATACCGTTGGGAACAATATACTGCCCCTCAAACAGGTCAATCTGGTGATCGTTTACACCGATGTATTTGATGTCTTTTGTAATGGTCATAAGTCGGCTCCTCCCGAACAATGTTTCTTCACTCAGCATACCCAAAAACGCAAAACAAATCAAGCTTCAATTTTGTTTTTTTCATTTATGCGTCCACCTTGCGGCAAACTTATGCTATAATGCACTTGTAGAGTTCGGTCACGCAGTTCAACTGCCGCCCGGCTTCAGCCGTAAGGAGGACAAAACCATGCGCGAGATCAACGTCAGTTTGCTCACCGATGTAGTGGAGCGGCTGTGTATCGAGGCTAACACCCATCTGCCCGGCGACGTGAAGTGCGCCATTGAGTCCTGCCGTGCCTGCGAGGACGGTCAGATTGCTCAGGGTGTGCTGGATAATATCATTAAAAACTACAATATTGCCGACCGGGAGCATGTCCCCATCTGCCAGGACACCGGTATGGTCTGTGTGTTTCTGGAGATCGGTCAGGACGTTCACTTTGTGGGCGGTGACCTGCGCAACGCTGTGGACGAAGGTGTGCGCAGGGGCTATACCAACGGCTATCTGCGCAAGTCCGTGGTGGCCGATCCTGTCCGCCGGGGCAACACCGGCGACAACACCCCCGCCATGCTCTACACCGAGATCGTCCCCGGTGACAAGGTAACGGTCACTCTGGGCCCCAAAGGCTTCGGCAGCGAGAACATGAGTGCCATTCGCATGTTCAAGCCCTCTGCCGGTCTGCAAGGCATTAAGGACTTTATTCTGGAGACAGTGGAGGCCGCGGGCCCCAACCCTTGTCCTCCCATCGTGATCGGCGTTGGCATCGGCGGCACCTTTGACAAGGCCGCCCTGCTGGCCAAAAAGGCCATTATGCGTCCGCTGGACACCCACCATCCCGATCCCTTCTATGCGGAACTGGAGAAGGAGATGCTGAATAAGGTCAACGCACTGGGTATTGGTCCACAGGGCTTTGGCGGCCGGACCACTGCCATCGGCCTGAATATCGAGACTCTGCCCACCCATATCGCCGGCATGCCCTGTGCCATCAACATCAACTGTCACGTTACCCGGCACAAGACGGAGGTGCTGTAAATGGAAAAGCACATTTCCCTGCCTCTCACCGAGGAGCTGGCCCGTACCCTGAAGGCAGGCGACACCGTCTACCTTACCGGCACCATCTACACCGCCCGCGACGCGGGCCACAAGCGCATGTGTGAAAGCCTTGCCAATGGTGAGCCACTCCCCTTTGACCCCATGGATGCCACCATCTACTACGTGGGCCCCACCCCTGCCAAGCCCGGTCAGGTCATCGGCTCTGCCGGCCCCACCACCAGCGGCCGCATGGATGCCTATGCTCCCACCCTGATGAGCGTAGGTGCCCGTGGCATGATCGGCAAGGGCGCCCGTCTGCCCGAGGTAGTGGACGCTATGAAGCAGTATTCCGGTGTGTACTTCGGTGCTATTGGCGGTGCGGGCGCATTACTGGCCAAATGCGTCAAAAGTTCAGAACTGATCGCCTATGAGGATCTGGGCGCAGAGGCTCTGCGCAAGCTCTATGTGGAGGAAATGCCTCTTTTCGTCATCATTGACTGTGAAGGAAACAGCCTTTACGAGTCCGGCCGCGCAGAATACCTGAACTCTAAAAAGTAATTTCTATACAACAAAAACCGTCAGCGCCCATGAACGGGTGCTGACGGTTTTTCTGTTGCTTACAGCGCAGATATCTTAAGTCTCTCCTTGCGTTTTTCCACAAGAGGCTCATGCTTCAAAATCAGCAGGCGGGTGATTCGGTGATTGTCGTCCACCTGCTTGACCAGTATGGTGAATTCCTGATAATCAAATGCATCAAAGGGCACGGGCATGGCGCCAATGTTTTCCGTCGCCCAGCCGCCCACGGTGGCACAGCCGGTCTCCAGGTCCTCGTCATCCAGATCCAGATTATCAAAAAACTCGCTCAGGTTCATATCGCCTGAACACTCGAAGCGGTTTTTGTCCAGTTCCTGCCAGTCGTTGACGATGTCGTCGTTTTCATCCCAGATCTCGCCCACCAGCTGCTCCAGAACGTCCTCCATGGTGACGATACCGGTGATACCGCCGTATTCGTCAGCCACCACAGCCATGTGGGTCCGGCTCTTGCGGAACTCGTTCATAATGTCGTGGAGCTTCATGCTCTTGGGAATGAATATGGGCTCCAGCAGCAGGTCGGCCAACCGCACTTCCTTCTGCTCCATCAGCTCGTGGAGCAAATGCTTCACATAGAGGATGCCCACCACGTGGTCAATGGTCTTTTCATAGACAGGGTAACGGGAGAACTGGGTGTCGTTGATGACCTGCAGGATCTCCTCTGTGCTCTGCCCGACTTCAAAACCGATCACATCGATGCGAGGGGTAAGGATATCTCCGGCATCCATGTCGGTAAATTCCAGAGCCGACTGAAGCAGATCCGTTTCGTTCTCATCAATGACACCTTCATCCTCGGCCGTGTCCAGAATGCTTTCCAGCTCTTCTTCGGTGATGGTGACCTTTTTCTCGTCCTTATTCTCCCACAGCTTGCTGCACACGTTCACAATGCCCGCGGTCAGCAGCACCGCAGGGAACAGCACGATCATCAGCACCAGCAGGGGATAAGCGGCAAACTCCGCAAAGCGATCGCTGCGCCGACGGGCGATCATCTTGGGCGTGATCTCACCAACGATCAGAATGACAACTGTCATCACAATGGTGACAATGGTAGACGCTTCGTCGTCACTGATGCGGCCCGCCATACGGTCAGCCAAGCGAATAGCCAGCACCGTAGCGGTGGATGTTGCTGCGATGTTCACCAGATTATTTCCAATCAGCAGGGTGGACAACGCTCGCTCGTAGTGATTGTAAATGTAGCAGACCAAACGATGGGTACGAGTCTGATTTTCACAGTCCTGACGCAGCTTGAGTTTGTTCAGGGAGGTATATGCAATCTCCGTTCCGGAGAAGAAGGCGGAGCCGATCAGGCACAGCACGATCAGAATATATTCCATACGTACCGCCCCCTTACATCAGCTGCAGGCCTTCGCCCGCGTCGCTCTCGTCCTGAATGTCGCCCACCAGTTCTTCCAGCAGGTCCTCCATGGTGATCAGGCCCACCTTTTTGCGGTGCTCATCACAAATAAAGACCATGTGGATCTTGTTCAGGCGCATGCGCTGCAGCAGATTTGTGATCTCCGTTTTCCTGTCGAACACATAGGGCTTGAGCAGCATTTTACGCAACATCACAGGCTTGCCGGACACGTATCTGCTCAAAAAGGCATTGACCGGGAGAATGCCAACGATGTTGTTTCTGTTCCCTTCGTACACAGGCACACGGGAATAGGCAAGCTCACGCACTTTACGGGCCAGTTCCTGCATAGGAATGGAACTGGGCACGGATACCACCTGATCGATGGGGACCATGATGTCCTCGGCCAGCTTTTCACGGAATTCCATGGCGGAGTTGACCAGCTCCTGCTTTTCCGGAGACAACACGCCCTCGTCCTCAATGGTCTCTATGATGGTGACCAGATCCTCCTCCGTCACGGTGCTGCCGTCCTCCGCAGAGAAGAAGCGGGACAACAGATTGGAAATGCCGGAGAAGAAAAAGCTGACAGGGGTCAGGACTCGCACCATAAGCTGCATGCTGCCGGAGAAGATCAGGGCGATCTCCTCGCTGCGGGCTTTGGCCAGACTCTTGGGCAGCATTTCCGCAAAGAGGTACACGATCACCGTGGTGAGCAGCGTGCCATAAGCCACATATCGCTCGTCAAACTGGCGCAGAACCAGCAGTGCGGACAGGGACGCACAGGCGGCATGGAACACATTGTTGCCAATGAGAATGGTAGTCAGGGTCTTATCAAACCGCTCACACACCCACAATGCCCGCTCCGCCCGGCGGTTGCCCTTATCCGCCAAAGAACGCAGGCGGATCTTGCTCACCCCGGCATATGCCGTCTCACAGCAGGCAAAATATGCCGAACACAGAAGAAAGAACAGATACAGTATACAACTGGCAGGGTCCACGAAAAAACCAACTCCTTATGTACGCTTAAAATTTGTCATAAAGACAGTTGTAGACATTATACTATACTTTTTGCCCTTATGCAACGGTCATTACAGATTATTTACTCCAACATAGAAAGCCGGCCACCGCTCTCCCCCAGAATTATCATAATTACCACTTTACCTTTGCGCAAAAGTGAGTATAATTTTATGGTGTGTGATTATAATTTTGAACTCCAATTGCACATCATCATTTTGTTAATACAACTGTAAGGAGTGCTTATAAATGAACCGTTCCCCTCTGCAGCTGGCAAGATATCAGTACAGCCCCAAGCTCCCCGGCATCCTCAGAAACGGCATTTCTGAGATCTGCGTGAAAAACGGCAGCGCCACCCAGAGCGTTGCCGACCAGGAGAAGATCAGCGC
>JAFVVH010000029.1 GCA_017502285.1 Oscillospiraceae bacterium
AAGAAATGGACATGGTCAACAAGGCCTTCATCGAGATCATGATCGAGGGCGATGCCAATGGCCGTGGCTTCCAGTACCCCATCCCCACCTACTCCATCACCAGCAACTTCGACTGGTCCGAGACCGAGAACAACAAGCTGCTGTTCGAGATGACCGCCAAGTACGGCACCCCCTACTTCTCCAACTACATCAACTCCGATATGGAGCCTTCCGACGTCCGCTCTATGTGCTGCCGTCTGCGTCTGGACCTTCGTGAGCTGCGGAAGAAGTCCGGCGGCTTCTTCGGCTCCGGTGAGTCCACCGGTTCCGTGGGTGTGGTCACCATCAACCTGCCCCGCATTGCCTTCCTGGCCAGCGACGAGGGCGACTTCTACAAGCGTCTGGACAAGCTGATGGACATTGCCGCCCGCTCCCTGAAGACCAAGCGCACCGTCATCACCAAGCTGCTGGAAAATGGCCTGTATCCCTACACCAAGCGCTATCTGGGCACCTTCGCCAACCACTTCTCCACCATCGGCCTGATCGGCATGAACGAGGTGGGCCTGAATGCCAAGTGGCTGCGTGCCGACCTGACCAACGAGAAGGTGCAGCAGTTCGCCAAGGACGTGCTCAACCACATGCGCGAGCGTCTGAGCGACTATCAGGAGGCTTACGGCGACCTGTACAATCTGGAAGCTACCCCTGCCGAGTCCACCACCTACCGCTTCGCCAAGCACGACAAGAAGCACTATCCTGACATCATCACCGCCAACGAGAATGGCACCCCCTACTACACCAACTCCTCTCACCTGCCCGTGGGCTATACCGAGGATATTTTCTCCGCCCTGGACGTGCAGGACGAGCTGCAGACCCTGTATACCTCCGGCACCGTGTTCCACGCCTTCCTGGGCGAGAAGCTGCCCGACTGGAAGGCCGCTGCCAACCTGGTGCGCAAGATCGCCGAGAACTACAAGCTGCCCTACTACACCATGTCTCCCACCTACTCCGTGTGCGCCGAGCATGGCTATCTGGTGGGCGAGCAGCACACCTGCCCCCACTGCGGCAAGGAGGCCGAGGTTTACAGCCGTATCACCGGCTACTACCGCCCCGTCAAGAACTGGAACGACGGCAAGAGCCAGGAGTTCCAGGACCGCAAGGTATATGACATCGGCAATTCCAAGCTGACCAAGGAAGCCCCCACCGCTGCGGCTCCCGCTGCTGCCGAGGCTCCCTGCTGTGAGGCCCCTGCCGCCCCCGCGCAGGGCAAGGCCATCCTGTTCTCCCGGGTCACCTGCCCCAACTGCAAGGTGGCCGAGGCCCAGCTGACCAAGGCCGGTGTCCCCTTCGAAAAGCTCATCGCCGATGAGAATGTGGAGCTGTGCAAGCAGTACGGCATCAAGGGCGCTCCCACTCTGGTCATCACCGACGGCACCAACTTCAACACCTACTACAGCGTGCCCGAGATCAAGAAGTATCTGGCTTCTCTGTAACCCAAACCAAATGAAAGGCCGGGCGAAATGCCCGGCCTTTTTCCCCTTAGAAAGATAGATCGTTGGGAGGAACTCACTATGCATGACATTATCATTGTGGGCGGCGGCCCCGCCGGACTCACCGCCGCCGTCTATGCCCTGCGGGCAGGCAAGACCGCGCTGGTCATCGAGAAGGCCGGCTTTGGAGGTCAGATCGCCTTCTCCCCCAAGGTGGAAAACATCCCCGGCACCATTCTCATCTCCGGCGCGGAATTTGCCGACAAGCTGGCCGAGCAGGCAATCAATCTGGGCGCGGAGATGGAGATGGAGTGCGTCACCGGGGTGGAAAAGACCGAAACCGGCTTTACCGTCACCACCGAGGAAGGCTCCTCTTATAAGGGCAAGGCCGTTATTCTTGCCAATGGCGTCAAGCACCGCATGCTGGGCCTGCCCGGCGAGGATGAGCTGGTGGGCAAGGGCCTGTCCTTCTGCGCCGTGTGCGACGGTGCCTTCTATACCGGACAGGAGACCGCCATGATCGGCGGCGGCAACTCCGCCCTGCAGGAGGCTCTGCTTTTGAGCGAGGTGTGTACCAAGGTCACCGTGGTACAGAACCTGCCCACCTTCACCGGCGAGCAGAAGCTGGCCGACGCGCTTATGGCAAAGGACAACGTGGAGGTCCTGTTCAGCACCGTGGTATCCGAGTACAAGACTGAAAACGGCCAGCTCACCGGGCTGAAGCTCCACAACGATGCCACCGGCGCGGACAGTGAGATCACCGTGGACGGAGCTTTCCTTGCCGTAGGCCTTCAGCCGGAGAACGAGGCTTTTGCCCATCTGGTGGGTCTGAACGAGTACGGCTATTACGACGTCAACGAGTTCTGCGCCACCAAAACTCCCGGCCTGTACGTGGCCGGTGACTGCCGCAGTAAGTTCATCCGTCAGGTGACCACCGCCGCCGGCGACGGCGCCATCGCCGCCATGGGCGCCTGCCGCTGGCTGGACGCACAGTAAATCCATTCAAACACCGTGTCGAAAATGGCACGGTGTTTTTTTGCACTATTTTTAGAACATCCGTTTGACTTTTCCGAAAAGGTATGATATACTCCAATCAAACATATGTTTTTATGTGCTGAGAAAGGGGTCGTCACATGAAAAAGCTCACCGCCAGACAACAGCAAATTTACGATTACATCCTGTCCTTCACCGCCGAAAAGGGGTATCCCCCCTCGGTGCGTGAAATCGGCGACGCGCTGGATCTGAAGTCTCCCTCCACCGTTCATTTTCACCTGAAAGGTCTGGAGGAGGCCGGCATGATCAACAAGGCAGAGGGCAAGACCCGTGCCATCTCCGTCCCCGGCCGGGCCGTGGCAGAGGAGTTGGACGGCCGTGCCAATCAAGTCCCCGTCATCGGCAGTGTGGCCGCCGGTTCCCCCATTCTGGCACAGGAATGTATCGAGGACTACCTGACCTTTGACACCGAGGGTCTGGAGGGCGAGCACTTTGCCCTGCGGGTGCGGGGCGAGTCCATGCTCAATGCCGGTATCCTGCCCGACGATCTGGTGGTGGTCCATCGCCAGCAGGATGCCCGCAACGGCGAGATCGTGGTGGCCCTGTTCGAGGACGAGGCCACCGTCAAGACCCTCAGCCGCCAGAACGGCCATACCTGGCTCCTGCCCGAAAACCCGGACTATGAGCCTATCGACGGCACCTATGCCCAGATCATCGGCAAGGTGGTGGCCGTGGTGCGCCGCTATTGACCATAAAACGCACCCTGCTCCGCTCTTTTCCCTTGCCCCGAACGATTAAGCACCAAAAACAGTCGTCTTTGACGGCTGTTTTTTGTCTGTTCCGGCATTGACACTTCACCTCCGCTTTCGTATAATGAAGTAACCTCACTATGGTGGGGGATTTTATCCTATTAACCATGTCTTGAAAGGGGATCCATCTCATGAGCAACGAACGTGTCTACAACTTTTCTGCCGGCCCCTCCATGCTCCCGCTGTCTGTACTTCAGCGCGCGGGCGCTGAGATCACCAACTACGGCGGCTCAGGCATGTCAGTAATGGAGATGAGTCACCGATCTAAGGCTTTTCAGGCCATCTTCGATGACACACAGGAAAAGTTCCGCCGCCTGATGGGTGTGCCCGAGGGCTATAAGGTCCTGTTCCTGCAGACCGGCGCCAGCGGCCAGTTCGCCATGATTCCCATGAATCTGATGAGTTTGACCGGCAAGGCGGACTATGCCATCACCGGCAACTTCTCCCAAATTGCCGCCAAGGAAGCCACCAAATACGGTCAGGTAAACATTGCCGCCGACACTTCTGACTGCAACCACACCCGTATCCCCACCCAGTCCGAGCTGAAGCTGGACGCGGATGCCTCCTACTTCTATTACTGTGCCAACAACACCATCTTCGGCACCGAGTGGCAGTACGTACCCGAAACAGGCAAGGTCCCTCTGGTGTGCGATATGTCCTCCGACATCATGTCCCGCCCCGTGGACGTATCCAAATACGGCATTATCTATGCCGGTGCCCAGAAGAACATGGCTCCCGCCGGTCTGACCGTGGTCATCATTCGGGAGGATCTGGCCGGTCACGAACTGCCCTACACCCCCATCATGATGAACTACAAGACCATGATCGACAAAGACTCCATGTATAACACCCCTCCCTGCTGGTGCATCTACATGCTGGGCCTGATGATGGACTGGGTGGAGGAACAGGGCGGTGTCGCCGGCATCGAAACGGCCAAAAAGGCCAAAGCCGCCATGCTCTATGACACGCTTGACAACTCCAAGCTGTTCACCTGTCCCGCCCTGCCCGGGTCCCGCTCCGATATGAACGTGGCCTTCCGTACCGGCAATACCGAGCTGGACGCCAAGTTCGTCTCTGAGGCCACCGCCGCCGGCTTTGTCAACCTGAAAGGGCACCGCCTTGTGGGCGGCATGCGTGCCTCCATCTACAATGCCGTTCCCACCGAGGGTGTGGAAAAGCTGTGTGACTTCATCCGTGCATTTGACAAGAATAACTGAACGAGGTAATTGTTATGTACCGCATTAAAACTTTGAACAAAATTTCCTCCGCCGGCCTGCATCATCTGGATAAGAGCCGCTTTCAGGTAGGCAATGATGTGGAAAACGAGGATGGCATTCTGGTGCGTTCCGCCCAGATGCACGACTACGAGTTCCCCGATGCTCTGCGCGCCATCGCCCGCGCCGGTGCCGGCACCAACAACATCCCCATTGACCGCTGCTCCGAAGCAGGCATCGTGGTGTTCAACACTCCCGGTGCCAACGCCAACGCGGTAAAGGAACTGGTGCTGGCTGCCCTGCTCATCTCCTCCCGGGACGTGCTGGGCGGAGCGGAGTGGGTGCAGGAGCAGATCCACACCCCCAACGTAGACCTTGCCGCCGCCGTGGAAAAAAACAAGTCTGCTTTCACCGGCCCCGAGCTGCGCCACAAGGTGCTGGGCGTCATCGGTCTGGGCGCCATCGGCGCTTTGGTGGCCAACGATGCCCTGAAGCTGGGCATGGACGTGTACGGCTATGACCCCTACCTGTCTGTGGAGGCCGCTCTGCGCCTTGACCGCCACGTACACGTGATCAAGGACATGAACGAGCTGCTGCGGGTGTGCGATTACATCACCATCCACGTACCCTATCTGCCTTCCACCAAGGATTTGATCAACGAGGAGGCCATCTCCAAGATGAAGGGCAATGTGCGTGTGCTCAATCTGGCCCGGGGCGAGCTGGTGTGTGACGACGACATGATTGCCGCGCTGGAGTCCGGCCGGGTTGCCAAGTACATCACCGACTTCCCCAACGAGAAGATCGCTGCGGTGAAGAATGTCATCGCCCTGCCCCATCTGGGTGCCTCCACCCCCGAGAGCGAGGAAAACTGCGCCGTCATGGCCGTGCGCGAGCTGGAGGACTATCTGGTCAACGGCAACATCCGCAACAGCGTCAACCTGCCCGATCTGGCACAGGAGTGGAGCGGTCTCTCCCGTCTGTGCCTCATCCACAAGAACGTGCCTGCCATGCTGACCAACATCATGACCACCCTGTCCGACGACGGCATTAACGTGGAAAATATGACCAACAAGTCCAAGAAGGACTATGCCTATACCATGGTGGATGTAAACACCCGCATCACCGACGAGGTGGCCAACGAGCTGCGCGCCATCCCCGGTGTCATCCGCGTGCGTGTGCTGAATCACTAACCAAAACCAAAAGATCTCTCTGCCGTGGCAGAGAGATCTTTTTATGTCCTTACATCTGTTCCAGCAGATTGCGAATCATGCGGGCATGGGCCATTTCCTCCTGCCCAAGTTCCTGAAACAGCTGACGAAGACAGGGATCGCCCGTCTCCTGCGCCGCCCCTTGATAGGCCGACGCTCCCCTCTGCTCCTGAATGAACTGCTCACGCAACCCGGTCATCAGGTCCATGGGCGGTCTGCTTCCGTTCAGATTGGGAGAACGGTACTGCTCACCGGTGATCAGGAAGTAGGCTGCGGCCAGCCGCTTGGCATGTCTGCGCTCATCGGCGGCCATGGTGCTCAGCATCCGGGTGGCACTGCCTCCGGCTCTGCGGGCCAGCGCCTGATAGGTACGAAAATCCTCTGTTTCCCCATCTATCATCTCCCGCAGCAGGGGCGCGTACATGGTCGAGCCCTGCCCCAGGCAAGACACGTCCTGCTCCGGCCGCAGTTCCTCCCGCCGGGGCACCGCCAGCCCGGTCTGCTCCATGCTCTGCATCTGCTGTTGCTCATGCATCCCGTTTCTGGCCTGTTCGTCGGCGGGCGGATCGGTCTGGATCGGCTCCCGGCTGCCATCGGGCATCACCCTGCGCCACACCCGCTCAAAAACCTCCCGGTCACAGCCGCACATCTCCTCGTCCGGCATGGCGGGACACATCATCGTATCTTCCATGAAGTTTACTCCTCCTTTTCCTCATGTGCTCTATCCTATGCCCGCCTCTTGTCTTTTGGCCCAAAACGTGGTAACTTATAGAGACAAACCGCAAAACGGAGGCCTTCTTATGTCCTTTCCCGATATCCCCTCTCACGTGAACCGTCCCGGCCAGTTCTCCTTTGAAAACGGTATCCGGGTCACTCTGGCCCGTCCCGGCTATGCCGAGGGCGAGCTGGAAGTGCGCCCCACCAGTTCCAATCCCCATGGCACGGTGCACGGCGGCTGCCTGTATACTCTGGCGGACACCGTGGCCGGCACCGCCGCCTGTGCCCACGGTGCCTCCTGCGTCACCATCAGCGGCAACATGGAGTTCCTGCGCCCTGCCGACGGCCCCACCATCCGCTGCGTTGCCACCCCCAAAAAGCAGGGCAATACCCTGTCTGTCATGCAGGTGGTGCTGACCAATGCGCAGGGCAAAGAGGTAGCTACGGGCACCTTTACTTTCTTCATGTTGTCCATGAAAAAAGACTAAAACGGCCTTTTTTTGGCATTTTATCTTGACATTCCTGCAAGATGGTGGTAGGATACTTGCAATCAAATACTGTTTGATAGAGGTGCGGACACCATGCGTACCCCGGAACAAGGCCAGGCAGCCGTCCCGGGAGAGAGGGGTCTCCGCCGAAGACGAGCCGACTTGCCTGAGTCCGCCGGTCTGGGCCGTGGGAGAACATCCCCCGGACTGTCACGAATTTCGTGGAGCGCTGTCGTTTTCCCCTTTGGGGATATTGTATGTCTATGGGCGCTCTGCGGGAGCGCCCTTTTTGTTTGTAACCCCCGCGCAAGCGCGCGATAATTAATTGGAGGGAAAAGAAATGAGAACGAACAACCGTTGGCTCAGCCGTGTGGCCGTCATCATGATGATGCTGCTGGCTCTGGCCACCACCGTCTTCGCCACCGGCGAAGAAGCCGAAGCTGTCAGCAGCTTCTACAACACCCCCTGGTCCCTGCTGCCCCCCGTCATCGCCATCGCCCTGGCTCTGATCACCAAGGAGGTCTATTCCTCCCTGTTTATCGGTATCCTGGCCGGGGGTCTGATGTGCTCCAACTTCAGCTTCGAGGGCACCCTGCTGCACGTGTTCAACGACGGCATCGTGGCCTCCGTCACCGACAGCTGGAACATGGGCATCATTATCTTCCTGGTCATCCTGGGTGCCATGGTGTCCCTGA
This sequence comes from Oscillospiraceae bacterium, assembly GCA_017502285.1. Taxonomy (GTDB): domain Bacteria; phylum Bacillota; class Clostridia; order Oscillospirales; family Oscillospiraceae; genus Lawsonibacter. The sequence goes on from JAFVVH010000029.1 coordinate 7,591, forward strand.
TGAACCGGGCCGGCGGCTCCGCCGCCTTCGGCCGCTGGGCCGAGACCCACATCAAGTCCCGTGTGGGTGCGCAGCTGGCTTCCATCCTGCTGGGCTGCCTGATCTTCATCGATGACTACTTCAACTGCCTGACCGTGGGCAGCGTCATGCGTCCCGTGGCCGACAAGCACAACTTGTCCCGCGCCAAGCTGTCCTACATCATCGATGCCACCGCCGCTCCCGTGTGCATCATCGCCCCCATCTCCTCTTGGGCCGCCGCCGTGGCCGGCTTTGCCGAGGATGGTCAGGGCTTCACCCTGTTCCTGCGCGCCATTCCCTATAACTTCTACGCTCTGCTGACCATCGTAATGATGGTGAGTCTGGTGATCATGAAGGTTGATTTCGGCCCCATGGCCAAGTACGAGAAGAACGCCATCGAGAACGGCGACCTGTTCTCCGGCTCCAACCCCTATGCCACCGCCGAGGACGACGCTCCTGAGGGCAAGGGCATCGTGCTGGATCTGGTCTTCCCCGTGATCTCCCTGATCGTGTGCTGCGTCATCGGCATGATCTACACCGGCGGCTTCTTCTCCGGTGAGAACTTCATTGACGCCTTTGCCAACTCCGACGCTTCCGTGGGCCTGATGCTTGGCTCCGCTGTGGCCTTTGTCATCACCATTGCCTACTACATGATCCGCCGCTCTATGACCTTTAAGACCATGATGGGCTCCCTGCCCGAGGGCTTCAAGGCCATGGTTCCCGCCATTCTGATCCTGACCTTCGCCTGGTCTCTGAAGGCTATGACCGACTCCTTGGGCGCCAAGGAGTACGTAGAGGCCCTGGTGAAGCAGGCTACCGGCATCCAGTTCCTGCTGCCCGTCATCGTGTTCGCCGTGGGCTGTGTGCTGGCTTTCGCTACCGGTACCAGCTGGGGCACCTTCGGCATCCTGATCCCCATCGTGCAGAGCGCTCTGGATGCTTCCAACCCCCTGATGATCGTGTGCATCTCCGCCTGTATGGCCGGTGCTGTGTGCGGTGACCACTGCTCCCCCATCTCCGATACCACCATCATGGCTTCCGCCGGCGCTCAGTGCGACCATGTCAACCACGTGTCCACTCAGCTGCCCTATGCCATCTCCTGCGCCGTCATTGCCGGCATCGCCTATCTGGTGGCCGGTGTGCTGGGCGTGGTTGGCGCTCCCGTCATCATCGCCCTGCCTGTGGGCATCGTTCTGATGCTGGGCTTCCTGTTCGTCATGAAGTCCCGCCAGAAGTAATCATCTATATACAAAAAACTCCGCTTCCTTACGGAAGCGGAGTTTTTTTGTCCTGTTTCATCTTCTGCACCAGCAGAGCGGCGGCCCGATCCACCGCCAGCACCTGCTGCGCAGAGCAGAACAGCTTGATGTTGTGCAAATGCCAAAGGCACTCTTTGTCCGTCATCCCCTCGCCCCCTTTGCTTCATTGTAAGCAAAAAGGCGGGCAGAGGTGACGTTACTTTATCAAGTCCTCGCCCCGGAAATATTTTCCCATGGGCTTCATCAGCAGCGCAAATACGATCACACACAGCACCGTGTCCGGCACCATGTACGCGCCGTTATACAGCAGGGAGTAAAACCACGGTGTGGTCATGGTCATGCCGAAGAATTCCTCCGGCATATACTCCGCCCAAATGGTGGCGCCCACCACATAATGCACCCCGAAGCGGGCCGCGCCGCCCAGCAGGCTGCCCCAGTAAATGCCATCCCGGTAGCCCCGGAACAGTCCGGCCACACCCAGCACGGTGAACGCCACCAGATAGTCACCGATGATGGACTGCCAGCCCAGCGCAAAGCCGCCATCGTACATAAACTGTAGCACACCCAGTACAAAGCCGCTCATTAGGCCGGGGCCCACGCCCCAGCGGCAGGCGTAGCAGATGATGGGCAGCATGGACAGGCAGATGGAGCCGCCCCAGGGCATCTCCCACAGCTTAATGTAGCCCAAAATCTGGGCCAGCACCACCATGATGGCGCCCTCACACAGCATCAGCACGCCGCGGTGAGACTTGGTTTTTTCGTTCATTCTTCGTTCCTCCAATAAAAAAGTACCGCATACATCCGAACGGGTGCATGCGGTACGAAAGAAACGACATTCATTGGGTCGCGTCCACTTCCTACGCCGGCATTATCCGGATCAGGTCAAGGGTCATACGGCTGCGTTTCGCCGTGATCTCAGCCGGGAATGGCTCCCAGCGCCCCTGTGTTCGATTGTCCTGCGGTCAAGCCACATTTTATGACAGAAAAACGGTCCTGTCAACCCCTTTTTACAGCCCACTGCCCTTTCCGGACCGGGCCTGCACCACGAAAAAGCCGCCCAGCGCCAGCACGCTCAGCACTGCCAGCCCGTTGCCCAGAGCATGGGAAATGATCTGCGCGTTTTCCATCACCCGTGCCAGCACGATGAGCACCACAGACAACAGCAGCAGCTTGCGAGCTGTGGGGTCCATCTTCTTGGTGTCCCGCTCCCGCTGAAGCTTACCGGGGTCAATGCCCACCGTGGGGGCAGTTCTCTTTCTCTTTTGCGCCATGTCTATTCCTCCAAAACCCTGTCGATGGTGCCGCCACCAACCACAATGTCCCCGTCATAGAGTACCACCGACTGACCGGGGGTCATGGCCCGCTGGGGCTGGTCGAAGGTGACCCGGATGCGGTCCTCTCCCACCTGTTCCACGGTGGCACTCTGAGCCCCGTGGCGATAGCGTGCCTTGGCCTGCACCCGCAGGGGCGCGTTCAGTTTGTCAAAGGGAATGAAATTCACCCCTTCTGCCTCCACCGTTCGGGCAAACAGGGCAGCATTGTCGGCCAGCGTGACCGTGTTGCCCAACGGGTCAATATTGGTGACATACAGCCGCCCGTTGGCGCTGGACACTCCAAGTCCCCGGCGCTGACCAAGGGTATAGGCAATGATGCCCTCATGCCGGCCCAGCACCCGGCCGTCCGGCGCGATAAAGTCTCCGGCAGGATAATCTCTGCCCGTATGCCGCCGAATGAACGCGGCATAGTCCCCGTCGGGAATAAAGCAAATGTCCTGACTGTCCCGCTTGTGGGCACTGACCAGTCCCTGCTCCAGCGCGATGGCCCTGATTTCCTCCTTGGAAAGGCCTCCCAGCGGAAAACGGCTGCGCGCCAGCTGGCTCTGAGTCAGGCAATAGAGCACGTAGCTCTGGTCCTTCTCCGGGTGCAGGGCGGTCTTCAGCAGCCAGCGGCCTGAACCAACATCCTGTTCCAACCGGGCATAGTGCCCAGTGGCTACCGCGCCGCAGCCCAGCTCTCCTGCCTTGTCCAGCAACGCGCCGAACTTCACCTTCCGGTTGCACTCCACGCAGGGGTTGGGGGTACGGCCCTGCTCATATTCTGAAACAAATTGGTCCATCACACAGGTGCGAAAATGGTCGGACAGGTCAAATACATGGTGGTCCATTCCCATCTGCATGGCCACCGTCCGTGCATCGGACACATCGTCCATACCTGCGCAGTCGTGCAGCCGCAAGGTCACCCCCACAAGAGAATGTCCCTGCTCCTTGAGCAGCCATGCCGCCACCGAGCTGTCCACACCGCCGCTCATGGCCACTGCCAACCTCGTATCCACCGTCCTCACCGCCTTCATTTCTTATTTCGTTCAGTATATCATACTTCATCCCCTCAAGGCAACACAGTCACCTGTGCTCCGGTGTAGTACCACGTCAAAATATCCGTGAAGCTCTTGCCCTGCCGGGCCATGGCATTGGCTCCATATTGGCTCATACCCACTCCGTGTCCGTAGCCGGTGACGTGGAAGGTCATCTCCTCCCCGCTGACACTGACACCGAAACAGGCGGAGCGCAGCCCCAGCAGCTTGCGCACCTGTGCCCCGGTCACGGTAATGCCGCCCACCTTCACCGTATTCACCGTCCCGGACGGCTCCCACACAAAATCGCTCAGCCAGCCGGACACCGGTCCGGTCAAGTCGGCATATGGGAACTGTTCCCGTACCAGCGTGCGGAACTGCCCGGTGGTCACCGTCAGCTCAGAGCGGTAGTTGGGCACCTCGTCCCCCTCAGGGCTGTCCACACTGACCAGATAAGGGACTGCTCTGCCCCAAACTGTCTGTGCGTCCACGGTGCTGCCCGGCGCGCTGGAGAAAAACAGTGCCTGAATGGGCTTACCCTCATAGCTTACGCACAGCCCGTCCGTCTGTGCCACCGCCTGTGCGATACGCAGCGTGTAGTCCGCCGCCTTGTCTGCCCAGTTCCCTTGTGCCGCCTCCCGGCTGATATAAGCCTGACAGCAGCCGGAATCCTCGCAGATATCTGCCCCTTCATGCCTTGATGCGCCGGATTGAGACGCCCAGTAGGTCCGGGCGGCTACCGCCTGGGCCTTGAGCGCCTCCAACTCGAAGGAAGCCGGCATCTCCGCCGCCACGACCCCCCACAAATAGTCGGCAAGGGTCAGTTTTTCCACACTGCCATCCTCCAACAGCAGTTCCACCTGCCGCTGTCCATCCGAACCCTGCGCCGAGCCAGCCTGATGCATGGGCAGCAGATCCACGCTTTCTTTTTCTCCTTCCGCCAGCGGCCCGCCCCGGATCAAAAGCACCGGGAGCAGGAATGTAAGCAGCAACAGCAGCCATGCCACCGCAACGTTGCGTTTCATGGGCACACCCCCTTGTCCTATTGACAAGGTATGCACCGGTACAAAAAATATTCCGCGCACCGAATTTTAAACTACTACATATTCCTTTCCGTGCCAAACTGTGGTAGAATGGTTTGGTTGCATATAACTGCAGCCTAAAGAAAAAACAAGAAAAGGTGTGTTCTGTTTTGAAACAGAATTATGATGCCCTGATCATCGGTGCTGGCTTCGCCGGCGCGGTATGCGCCCGGGAGCTGGCCGAACGGGGCGGTAAACGTGTGCTGGTGCTGGAGCGCCGGGACCATGTGGGCGGCAACGCCTATGACCGTCTGGACAAGGCCGGGATCCTCATCCACCAGTACGGCCCCCATATTTTCCACACCAATGACCAGCGTGTGTATGAGTATTTGTCCCGCTTTACCCGGTGGCTTAACTACCAGCACCGGGTGGTGGCCAACATCCCCGGCGAAGGGGCGCAGGCCGGACAGCGGGTGCAGATGCCTGTCCCCTTCAATCTGACCAGTCTGGAAACGGCCTACGGCCCGGAAAAGGGCAAGGCGCTTGGTGATAAGCTCATCTCCATCTACGGTGCGGAAAAGAAGGTCACCATTCTGGAACTGCGCCAAAACGACGATCCGGAGATCCGTCAGGTGGCCGACTACGTGTACGAGCACGTCTTCGTCCACTACACCATGAAGCAGTGGGGTCAGACCCCGGAGCAGATCGATCCCAACACCACCGCCCGGGTGCCCGTGTTCCTGTCCCGTGACGACCGCTATTTCCAGGACACGTGGCAGGGCATGCCTCTGGATGGCTACACTCCCATCTTTGAGCGGATGCTGGATCATCCCAACATCACCGTAGTCACCGGAGTGGATGCCCGGGACCGTCTTTCCCTGACCGATGGTCAGATCCGTCTGGACGGCAAGCTCTTTGTGGGCCCGGTGGTCTACACCGGTGCTGTGGACGAGCTGTTTGTCTTCCGATACGGTCGCCTGCCCTACCGCAGTCTGGACTTTAAATTCGAAACCCACAACACCGAATTTTTCCAGACCCACGGCACGGTCAACTACACCGTGGACGAGGACTATACCCGCATCACCGAGTTCAAGCACATGACCGGGCAGGAGAAGAAGGACTGCACCACTATCGTCAAGGAATACTCCTTCGCCTACACGGGCGCGGCGGGCGAAACTCCCTACTATGCCATCATCAATTCGGAGAATAATGCTTTGTACCAACAGTACAAGGCCCTTTCCGACGGCTATGACAACCTGTACCTGCTGGGCCGTCTGGCAGAATACAAGTACTACAACATGGATGCAATCGTGGCACAAGCTCTGGCCCTTGCGGACAGGCTGGTGTGAGAAAGGAGCACAACATGGACAAGCTCATTACCTTTGCCGTACCCTGCTACAACTCTGCGGCCTATATGGAGCATTGTGTAGAAACCCTGCTCCGGGGCGGCGACGACATTGAGATCATTCTGGTCAACGATGGCTCCACCAAGGACAATACCGCCGAGATCTGCGACCGCTATGCTTCCCAATACCCCAACATCGTGCGCGCCATCCATCAGGAGAACGGCGGCCACGGTGAGGGTGTCAATCAGGGCCTCCGGAATGCCCGGGGCATCTACTACAAGGTGGTTGACTCGGACGACTGGGTGGATGTAGACGCTCTGCACAAGGCACTGGACAAGCTGCGTCAGTTTGTCCGGGACGAAAAGCTGGTGGACATGCTCATCTGCAACTATGTCTACGAGCACGTGGAGGACAACACCCAACGTGTGGCCCACTACCGCAACGTATTCCCCGCGGGCCGCGTGTTTGGCTGGGAGGCCATCAAGCCCTTCAGACCCGGCCAGTACCTGCTGATGCACTCCGTCATCTACCGCACCAAACTGCTGCGTGACTGCGGTCTGGAGCTGCCCAAGCACACCTTCTACGTGGACAATATCTTCGTCTACCAGCCCCTGCCCTACGTGCGCAACATGTACTATCTGGATGTGGACCTGTACCGCTACTTCATCGGCCGGGCCGACCAGTCCGTCAATGAAACAGTCATGCTGGGCCGGGTAGACCAGCAGCTGCGGGTCAACTATCACATGCTGGACAGCCACGATTTGAACGCTGTATCCGAAAAATCCAAGAAGCTGGGCGGCTACATGTTCAATTATCTGGCTATTATGGTGGCCATCTCCTCCATTTTCCTGACCATGGACGGCACCCCCGAGGCACTGGCCAAGCGCACCCAGCTGTGGGAGTATATCCGCAATAAGGATAAAAAACTCTATGCGCGCATGCGCTATTTCTCCGTTCCCGCCCTGACCAACCTGCCCACCGCACCGGGCCGCAAGCTGTCTCTGGCCATCTACCGCCTGACCCGCAAAATCTACAAGTTCAACTGACAAAAGTGGCACACCCCCGCTGGGGTGTGCCACTTTTTTAAAAGCTGTTAATGGGGATGGACCCGTCGTCCGTCCCCTTTTTAATGGCGCGGATGACGATATAATAACCGTAATTGTCATTGACAGGAATATATAGCCGGTCACCCACCCGCTTGCCCAACACAGTTTTTCCGAAGGGCGACTCCTTGCTGATGCGGTTTTTCAGGGCATCCTGCCGCACGGTGGTGACGATCTGGTATTCCTGCTCCTCCTCGTCCTCCTCCACAAAGACGGTGACAAAGTCAAACAGACCCACCTTGTCCGCCGATGTTTCCCCGGAAATAACCACCGCGGTCTTGATCATGTTCTCCAGGTAGCGGATGCGGCTCTCGTTGCAGTTCTTGTCCCGCTTGGCCGCCTTATACTCAAAATTCTCACTCAAATCGCCGAAGGATCGGGCCGTCTTGACCTCCTCCAGCAGCTGAGGCCGCAGCTGGATGCGGCGGTAGTCCAGTTCCTCCCGCATAAGGCGAATGTCCTGTTCGGTCAGTTCGTTGTGCATGATCTTCTCCTTTAAAACACGCCCTGCACCAGCACCATATAGAGCACTGTTGCTCCAAAAATGGACAGCAGATCGTTGTACTTCCACAGGTGGAGGGCGGCGGCAGTCAGGCCCGCCGCCAATGCGGGCACCCATCCGGCAGGGGTAGCAAAGCTCACACCCTTGAGGCAGTAGACAATGAGCATGGCGATGACCGCAGGGGGCAGCACTTGCCCCAGATACAGCACGATGCGGGGCGGATGCCCTCCCCGGTCAAAAAGCAAAAAGGGCAGCGCCCGGGTCAGAAATGTAACCGCCGCCATCACAAGGATGGAGGCCAGCGCCTGAGTTGGGGAAAGCACACTATTCACGCCCGTTCCACCCCTTTCTTCTGCTCCAGCCCGGGTCTGACCAGCACCAGCACCAGCATAATGACCGCCAGCGCAGGCACCAGCATATTATCCGGTCCAAACAGCGCAAGGCACACCAACGTGGCTGCCCCACCCAGCAGGGCGGGCAGGTGTCTGGAATAGCTGCGCCACTGATCCACGGCAATGACGATAAACAGCGCCGTCATGGCAAAATCCACGCCCGTGGTGTCAAAGCCCAGTAGTTGACCGGCCACAGCGCCCAGCACGGAACCGGCGATCCAGTAGCTCTGATTCAGCAGCGCGATCCAAAAATAAAAGTCATGTTCCCTCACGCCTTCCGGCGCCTTGGCCGAGCTGAGCAGAGCATAGGTCTCGTCGGTCAGCGAGAAGATCATATACAGCTTGCGCACGCCCATGCCCCGCACCTTTTCCAGCAGGGAAAGGCCGTACACCAGGTGGCGGAAATTGACGATAAAGGTCAGCAGGGCCACCTGAGTCAGTGGCGCTCCCATGGCCAGCAGGGATACCCCCAGATACTGACCGGAGCCGGCATAGATCACAAGGCTCATAAACCCGGCCCACAGCGCCCCGTAGCCGATAGACTGGAGCATCAAACCAAACGCAATGCCGATGGCCAGATAGCCCATAAGCACCGGCACCGTGACCGGAAAGGCCGCGGCGATGGCTTTTCGATTCATTGGAACATCACCTCTTTGGATATCGAGCCCTATTCTAACTCCTTTGGCGGCAAAAAGCAAGGGCGGACAGCTATGCTGTCCGCCCTTTTCATTTCATGCAGAACTTAGAAATACTTCTTGATGCCCTCAGAAGCCAGGGAAGCATCGTCACTGATGGTGACGGTGAACTTGATGTTGTGCTTCTCGGAGAAGACATTCAGCCAATCCAGGAAGTTCTCGGTCTCCACGTTGGTATCGCCGCCCACGATCTTGGTGAGGCTGTCGATAAACACGTGGGTAATGTCGTAGTTACCGGCGTACAGGCCGCTGACAAAGCCCTTCAGGGCGGTGTAGCTGGCGATGTCATACTCGCTGGACTCCACCAGACGGATCTGGTAGTGGATATCAAAAGTGAGCTTTTCGCCCTTTTCAATGCAAACGACGTTGCCGTGCTCGGTCTGGACGGCAGAGTTGATGAGGTCGATCATCTGCTTCGTCTTGCCGGAGCCCTTCTTGCCCATGATTACTCTGACCATGTGTATCACTCCTTACGGTTGTAGTGGTCGGTGGACATCCACCAATTCCTTGTATTTACTTTACCATATCATGGCCTATTTTTCAACTGGATTATGATGAATTTTTCGCAAATCACAGCATTGCTTCCAGCTGAGCCTTTCTGTCCTCGTAGCCGGGCTTGCCCAGCAGGGCAAACATATTCTTTTTATATGCCTCCACACCGGGCTGGTCAAAGGGATTGACCCCCAGCAGATACCCGGACAGGCCACACACGTACTCAAAGAAATAGATGAACCAGCCCACACTCTGCGCTTCAATGCAGGGCAACGTCATCAAAACGTTGGGCACGCCGCCCTCCACATGGGCCAGAATGGTGCCCCGAAGCGCCTGCTCGTTGACAAAGGCCAGCGTCTTGCCCGCGAGGAAGTTCAACCCGTCCACATTGTCCGGGTCAGTAGGGATAAGCAGTTTGCCCCTGGGCTGTTCAAAGTGGATCACCGTTTCAAACAGGTTTCGGTGTCCGTCCTGAATATATTGCCCCATGGAGTGCAGGTCGGCGGTAAATTCCACGCTGGCCGGGAACAGGCCCTTGCCATCCTTGCCTTCGCTCTCGCCGTACAGTTGCTTCCACCACTCGGCAAAAAAGCGGAAACCCGGCTCATAGCAGGCCAAAATCTCAATGCGCTTGCCGTCCTCGTACAGGGCATGGCGGGCAGCGGCATACTGCCAGCCCACGTTATCAAGGCCGGGCTGTGCCAGCTCGTCCATAGCCTGAGCTGCGCCCGACATCAACTTGTCAATATCCACCCCGGCCACGGCGATGGGCAGCAGACCCACGGCGGTAAGCACAGAATACCGTCCACCGATGTCATCGGGCACCACAAAGGTCTCATACCCCTCCGTGTCCGCCAGCGTCTTCAACGCGCCGCGGCTCTTGTCGGTGGTAGCGTAAATGCGCTTGGCCGCCGCCCGTTTGCCGTACTTAGCCTCCAGCAGGCCCTTGAAAACACGGAATGCCACCGCAGGCTCGGTGGTAGTACCTGACTTGGAGATCACATTGATGGAAAAGTCCCGCTCACCGATCAGGCTCATGACTTCCAAAACAGCATCGGTGGACAGGGTGTTGCCCACGAACAGCACATCGGGCGTGCCCTTGCGCTTGAGATTATAGTTGTGGGAGCACAGCAACTCGATCACCGCCCGGGCACCCAGATAGGAACCCCCGATACCGATGACCACCAGTACCTGCGAGTCAGTCTGGATCTTCTTAGCCGCGCCCTTGATGCGTTCAAACTCCACCTTGTCATAGTTGGCGGGCAGCTTGACCCAGCCGGTGAACTCACCACCCGGTCCGCTGCTGTTTTGCAGCATCTCATGGGCCTTGCCAAGTACCTGTTCCCGGGCAGACAAATACCCCTCCGGGAGGAATGAAGTCAATTTAGACAAATCGAGGTGTAGCATTTACAGGACCCCTTATTTAATATTGATAAAAACATTATATAGGAAACGGCCGAAGAAAGATAGGGGGAAATGACGATATTTTAAAAACTTTACATCCAAAAGAAAAATATCGCTCAACACGCAAAAAGGGGTTGACAAGCGGGCCAGCAGTGGCTATAATGATTTATGCTGTTCGGACGATTAGCTCAGCTGGTAGAGCATCCGCTTGACGTGCGGGAGGTCACAGGTTCAAGTCCTGTATCGTCCACCAGAACAAAGCCCTGCAACCTTTGGTTGCAGGGCTTTTGTTTTTACTCGTCGTCTTCGATAATAAGCTCCCGCCCTTGCTCCTGACATACAGCCCGGATCACATCAACGAACGGCTTGAGGTCCTGCGTGGACTCCATCAAAAAGTGGTCATGCCATTCACTGCAAGAAAGGTGAAGTACAAAATCGCTGGCCCGGAAATCAAACGTGGTATCAAGCAAACACTCGGCAGGAACCGGTTGAGAAAAAGCATAAATGTCATACCCATAGCAGGACAAATCAGGGTACGGAATTAGACTGATCAACCGAGGCTTTTGCCGTCCCGAACGCGCAACAAGGACTTTTTTCTGCGGAAGCAACACCTGTCCCCCGTTGCTCAAAAAATCGGTAATAAACGGTTCGCAACGAAGTTCGTGGGAGGCGGAAACATCTTTAGCCACTTCCAACACATTAGAATAGTTCGGAAGCAGCCTCTCCACGCACAGACGCATAAAATTACCAAACCATTCCACATCACTTCCGTCATCCGGAGCAACACAAAGCATCTGGTGCTTTGGTGTAACCGGTCGTTCCCACGCATAAAACGGGTTTTTTGATATATTAATGGCAGTACTGCATTCCCAAGCGGGCCCTTCTTTTCTGTGAAACCAAAACATGATCAATCCTCCACATATGTAATGTCAACAACATATTTGCCCAACCGGCTAAAGGTAATTGCACCAACAGTTCCGCCCACAAGGGTAAGTATGGGTGTAACGATCGGAGCCGCGAGACCGGTTGCTGCGCCAAGCGCCATTCCTCCCTTGGCAAACAATGCGGCACCGGCCCAAGCACTACCAATACTGACCGCAGTAGATACCGTTGTTTTCCCCAGCTTTTTGTCCGCATCCTTGAGGTCCGCATTGACCGCAAGGCCCAGTTCCAAAACATCTAAGGCCACTCCCGCCACTAGCAAAACTTTCCCTGCAATACGGACTTTTTTCCCGGCGGATGGCAAATCCTTTAGTGCGTTGTATGCACGATCGTCCAACGGGTAGTGGTTATATCTTTTCTGAATCCACTCGTACACGCGGTTACTGTTTTTCACATTGCCAAAATTAATGTGGTTATAGTCAATTGGCTTTACCTCTCCACGAAAACCGCCTGTTCTTCCGGGATGAGGCGCATCTATTCTGATATAGGGATTCTTGTTGTATACCAAGGCATTCTGCAATCCGGCTGCCTGTCCAGCCGTTGTCGCCCCAGTTTCAATACCGGTTTTTTCACTTTGCAGTATGTCGACCCAACGCAGGGTCGGAACGGTTCCGTTTTCCAGCTCTCGAATAAACTGGAGCCATGCAGTCTGCGTTTTCTGACCATACACACCATCCTCGGTCAACTGTTCTCCACACCCGAGGCCATTAAGTCCTCTTTGCAGCCTGCGTATCTTCGTGGAATCTCCCCCGACAAACCACGCCAGCTTTTCGATCTTGCTGTTCAAAGTCCCGGTGCTGACTCCGCTGTGATCCAGCTCGCTTACCACCGCTTTCAGTCTCTCCGCCGTCTGGTCGGTGATGTAATCGTTTTCCCGAATGGCATTGTCCAAATCCCGCCCCAGTTGGTCCGCAACGGACTGCAGGGCATTCCCAAGAAATCGCGCATAGTCCGGATTTCCAAAGCCCGATACAACCGTGCCAAAGACCTGCGTTTCCATGTACTCCATGTAGGAACGGCTGCCTACGGTATAGCCGCATTTCCCCTCGTAGCTCTGGCGACTGCTTTGGTTCTGATATTCCTCGGCTACATCCTCCAGAAAGCGGCTACTGATGCTCCCCTGTGCCACCGCTTCCAGAAATTCTCGTTTTTTTGCGTCCCTTCCTGCGGCAGAGTCGATGCTCCATTTCGCCGCATCTTTCAGTAGATCAACCGCCTCACTGCCGGAGAATCGAGACTTGTTGATGATGGCAATGGCTTTTTCGATGCCCCGCTCGTCCCGGAAGTTGCGTGTCCACGGGGACATCATGCTCAGGTTCAGTCCCTGTACGCACTCGATGTTGTGCCACACGGTCACACCGCTCATCTTACAAACATCATACAATCCCTCCACTTGTTTTGCAAGGGCCTTTCGGTTAGACGAGTCCAGAAAGCGGATGCGGCTGCCAAGGGTCGACAAGTCTCCGTAAATTTCCTCAATGGCCGCGCTTGCCCGGCCTCCCAGTTCCCGCAGGGTGGCCTGATAGCTTGTTTTTGCTCCCATCAGGCCGCCAAGCATGGTATTATGGTTTACTCTGGACCAATACTCGCTGCTACCGATTTTGGTGTTCATCTGCCCAACGGCTTCTTTGCTCATGTTCTATTTCCTCCCTTATTGTATAAAAGGTCTTCTATCTATGGGAGGATCATAGCTAAAGTTGCACATTCGTGTGCAACTTTGATGAAAATTTCAAATCACTGTAATTTTGGTCGCATCTGCCTATACGGCAAGTACGACAAAAATACGACAGCAGGTTCCTTTTTATCACCATCTATAACCGCACCAAAAATCGCCCACGCCTTGAAAACAAAGTAAATCCCGCACATCCAGCGATTCCAAACCGCTTGACGTGCGGGAGGTCACAGGTTCAAGTCCTGTATCGTCCACCAGAACAAAGCCCTGCAACCTTTGGTTGCAGGGCTTTTCTTTGCACAATGAAGCGGCCCGCCCGAAGTATTTTCGGGCGGGCCGCTTTTCCTCTATCAGCCAGAGAGGGATTTACTTCAGGAAGCTGCCCAGGTGGGCGCCGCCCAGAGTGGCGGGATCGGCATTCAGGAACAATTCATCGTAGCCGGGGACCCCGCTGTAGATGATAGCATCGTCGGGATTTGCATTGTTGTAAGCGGCGATGTACTCATAAATACCCTGCAGGTGACGGCCACAGCGCTCCTCAATGGGATGGCCGTTCTCGTCGAAGGGCACATAGAGCATGCCCAGATCTTCATTGATCTCATAGAAGCGATCCAGGCCACCGATGACCTGCTCCACGCCGGAAGCGCCACGCAGACGACCCTGAGAGGCATTGGCAGTCTCCATCAGAATGGCCATGGTGTCGGTGAAGTCGCCCAGCTCACGGTGAGTCAGGCCGTGGAAGTTGGTGGGAGACTGCTCCAGCGCCATGTCAATGCCGCCCAGCAGCAGCTCGATGCAGCCCTCAGAGGCGATGTCCATGGCATTCTGGTGGGCAACCGTGGCGTTGATGACGGGGTACTCGGGAGAAGCCTCGTGCAGGTCAAAAGTGATACCCACGTTCTCAGTCCGGATCAGCTCCGCCACACCGTAGGCCATCTTCTCGGTCAGGTTGCCGTCAGGCCGACCGGGATAGGCACGGTTGATGTTGCGGGTCTCGGAACCGGACAGCTGCTGGTTGGAGGGATAGTGCACATACACATCGGGGTCGGGCCACTGGTCGATGGGGTTGGTGGCACGGGAGCCGAAGCGGAAGGTGCGCTCACCGCTCTGGGTGGGGATGGTGAAGTACTGGATATTGCCCTCACCGGGATCGTTGTGGGTCATGGCACTGTGGTTGGTGTAGGGAATGACATACACCGTACCGGCCTCCACAACGGCAGTCTCAATAAAGGTAAATGCGGACATGTAGCCGGAAGGCTCGTTGGCATGGGTGCCGCCCAGCACCAGAGCAGCGCCGCCTTCCTTCTCGCCCTTGAGGACGTAGACGGGTGTGTCGCCGTTGGTGTCCTTCAGACCGTCAAACCAGTCGGACAGCATCTTCACCTCGGTAACGCTGGGCCCCTTCTCGGGCAGGGGCACTTCACGCGCGGCCAGGAAGTTCTTTCCGGTGCCGACCATGATCACAATGGCCACCACCAGACACAGGGCCGCGGAAATATAGTTCTTCTTTCCCATTTCTGTACCTCCTTACTTGATCATCAGAGCACGAAGGACCAGCGGGATCAGGACCATAGCGCAGTTCATCTGGTTGGCGAGTTTTTTCTCGGTGAACAGGTTCCAGCCTACCAGAGCAATGACCATGGCCACCATAAGACGATAGATAATAGTAATCATACTGCTTGCTCCTTTCTGATTAACCCAGAATGATGAAAGGCTCAAGAATGTTGGCACCGGCAATAAAGAGCAGACCCCAGACAATGATGATCAGGCAGGGGATCAGGCACTTTTTCAGCACCGGTGTGTACTTCTCCATACCAACTACCTGGGCAGCGAAGATGCCGGCCAAAGCGGTAGGGGGCATCATGTCGCCCAGACCCGCAATGAGGGACAGCGCGCTGGCAACGATGATCTCGTCCTGAGCCAGGAAGGTGAGCAGGAAGGGAACGCCCAGCACGCTGGCGGAGCCGAAGGAAGAAACGGCACCGAACAGGGGCATGGAGATGGCGATGGCGATGTAGCGGGCCCAAGCGGGCAGGCTCATGCAGAAGGTGACGATGAAGCCACGCACGCCAGTCAGGGTCATGATCTGGATGAACATGCCCACACCCATCAGGATGCCCATAACAGGCAGCACGCTGTTGACGGAGTCCTTGGACACCTTCAGCAGGTTGATCTTGTAGCCGGTGAAGCAGCCCACAACGGCGGAGATCAGGAACACCAGAGGCATGCCGATGGAGAAGGAAGGCACCAGCTTGGTCAGGGTCATCAGCACGATGGCCAGCACCAGGGGGATGTACACCTTGAAGCCAAACTTCTTGCGGGACTCGGTGTTCAGTTTGGCCTGAACCTCCAGATAGTTCATCTTCTTAACATGCTTGTAGCCGAACATCAGCACAAACAGGAAGGCCAGGGGGAACGTCAGCAGGCTCAGGGGCAGACCAAAGCCGGAATAAGGGATGTCAATGCCGGCGCCGATGACCATGGCAGGGATATTGGTGGGAGGGGCGATCATGCCCAGAACGCCGCCCATAGCCAGGATGCCGGCGGTCTCCAGCATGGGCACACCCATCAGCATCAGCACGGGGGCCATGATAGAGCCAGCGGACAGAACGGAAGCGGTGGAAGAGCCGGTGATCATGCCGGGGAACATAATAATCAGCATGATCATGCACAGCATCAGAGCAGGCACCTTATGGAACCGCTCGATAATAACGGACGCAATGGCGTCAAGGGCGCCGGACTCCTGAATGACCTTCATAAAGATCATGGCCGTGGCAATAACCAGAATGGTGTCAACATAGGAGAACATACCCTCCACCAGATGGCGCACGGCAATGCCGTGGCCGCCTACCAGAGAGCCGGCGATCGCGGACAGCACCATGGAAATGCTGACAGGCAGCTTTGCAGCAAAGCAGCCCAGCAGGAACACGGCGACCATCGCGATGAAGGTAATCAGTTCAATGCTCATTCAGATACCTCCACGTAAAAAACAAATCACTTAAATGCGGCAGGCAGAACGGTAGCCACCTTGCTGATGCTGTCGATGGAATCCATGGGAATACCAGCGCCGGAACAGATACCGCTCATCAGGCCGTCCTCGTCACCGGCACTGACCACGATGGCATAATCAGCCTTCTCAAAGATGGGGGCGATAAACTTGTCGGACAGGTCGCCGCGGCGTGCCTCGCCGCCGGTGTGCATGGCAATGACGGACAGGCCGGCAGTCTTGGCACCGTCGATCAGCTCCTCCAGACGGGCCAGCTCGCCGTCGGCATCGATACCGGCAGCGCCCAGACCCTTGGAAGAACCACCAACAACAACGATCAGGGTCTTGGCATCGCCCAGGTCAGCGGAGGTGGCCAGGTTGCTGATCTTATAGTCCATGCCAATTTTGCCCATAAGGGTACCGACCATCTGATAGTCGGCGCTCTGGCCGCCGGAAGTGACCAGGATGGGAGCCTCAGCAAAGGCCTCGGTCAAACCGACGGTCTCACCGGAGGGATCGACAGAGGAGGAAGCGGAACCCTGGCTGCCGCAGGCGGCCAGAGACAGGATCATGACACCCGCCAGCAGCAGGGCGGAAATTTTCTTGTTCATGGTTGTGTTCTCCTTTCTGAACAAACGGATAAAAGGTATTTTCCCGGCATCGGAGGCGGTGCCTTGTGGCGCCGCCTCCGATGCTGAATGTTTACGGAATTAAGGTCGGGTAATCAAATCAGAAGCCGATGGCCTTGCCGTCACGGCGAGGATCGGCGCCACCCTGGATGCCGTCCTCGGCAAACAGGATGCCCTGGCAGCCGCCAAAGAACAGGTCCCAAGCGCCCTTCTCGGTCAGAGTATGGCCCTGAGCCTCCAGCGCGGCCAGAGTTTCGGCGGTGGGAGCG
This sequence comes from Oscillospiraceae bacterium, assembly GCA_017502285.1. Classification (GTDB taxonomy): domain Bacteria; phylum Bacillota; class Clostridia; order Oscillospirales; family Oscillospiraceae; genus Lawsonibacter. The sequence continues at coordinate 24,672 of JAFVVH010000029.1, forward strand.
TTCTCACCGGCGGGCTCGTAGCAGATACCGCTGGCATCGCCGCGGTCGTAGATGCGGACGCAGTCGATAGCATCCTGCATGTTCATACCGTGGTCAATGACGTTGGAGATGACCTGAGCAACGGCGGGCCAAATGCGCAGGCCACCGGGAGAGCCCAGAGACATGAAGGCGTTGCCCTCAGCATCCAGAACGATGGTGGGAGACATGGAGGACAGGGGCTTCTTGCCGCCTTCCAGCTTGTTGACGGAAGTGGGATCGGTGGAGAAGTCGTGCAGCTGGTCGTTCATGATGAAGCCGTAGCCGGGGATGGCGATCTTACAACCCCAGAAGCACTCGATGGTCTGAGTAACGGAAACGATGTTGCCGTCCTTGTCAGCCACGGAGTAAGCGGTGGTGGAGTCGCCCTGATAATCCCAGGGAGCGCCCTTCTCCCAGGTCTGAGCCTGGTCGGTGATCTTCTCATAGATGGTCTTAGCATAGTCCTTAGAGGTCAGACCAGCCAGAGGCACGTCGGTGAAGGCGGTGTCAGCCATGAAAGCGCCGCGGTCAGCGAAGCAGGCCTTCAGAGCCTCGGACCACAGGTGGATGGACTCGGCAGTGTTGACACCCAGAGCCTTCATGTCATAGTTCTCCAGAATGTTCAGCACCTCAACAATGTGGGTACCGCCGGAGGAAGCAGGAGGACAGGAAACGATCTCATAGCCGCGATAGGTGCCCTTAACAGGCTCACGGATGGCAGGCTCGTAAGAAGCCAGATCCTCCATGGACAGCACGCCGCCGTAAGAAGCGACCGTGTCAACGATAGCCTGAGCGACCTCGCCCTTGTAGAAGGCGTCCTTGCCGCCCTTGGCGATCAGCTCCAGTGTGTCGGCCAGATCGTTATTGGTGATGACATCGCCGACCTCGTAAGGCATACCGTCCTTCAGGTAGTAGTCGCCCAGAACCTTGTAATTGGTGACCATGTAGTCATAGTAGTCATTCATAGCGCCGACCAGAGTGCCGCCGGCCTTGTAGCCCTCGCGAGCCATGTCGATGGCGGGCTGCATGATCTGCTCACGGGTCAGCTTGCCGGAGCCGTAGTTGGCCAGAGCGTACTCCAGACCGGCAACGGTGCCGGGAACACCGACAGCCAGACCGCCGATGTGGTTGGCATTGCCATTGTCCTTGACCGCACCGGTCTCGTCCAGCCAGGTGTAGGCATCCTGAGCCATGGGAGCGACCTCGCGGTAGTCGATAACGACTTCGCGGCCATCAGCCATATGGATGTTGAAGAAGCCGCCGCCGCCCAGGCCGGAAGCGTTGGGCTCGCAGACACCCAGAGCGTAAGAGATAGCGATAGCGGCGTCAACCGCGTTACCGCCCTGCTCCAGAACTTCCAGACCGGCCATAGTGGCATACACGTTGGCGGTGGTGACCATGCCGTTCTCGCCCACATCGTCACGCTTGGTCAGTTTCAGGTTGCCGTTCTCGTCGGTAGAGGACCAGACCTCGTCCTCCGCGGGAGTAGAAACCGCAGGATTGGGACCGCAGGCGGCCAGGGACAGAGCCATGGCCATAGCCAGGATCAGCGCTAAAACCTTTTTCATTTTTTTGCCTCCTAATTCTTCTTGGATTCTCTATATCCACAGTCTGGAAAAGACATCCCATTTTTTGTCGCTTTCATCCAAAATGTAAAAATCCAGACTGTATGATATATGTAAATTATACTTTTTCTACTGTAGGCCAGTCAATTTTTTCTCATATTTATCTCCGCTTGCAAAAATCATATGATAAAAAGCAGGCACGGAAGAAACGCCCCGTTTCCCGTGCCTGCTTTTTCTTTTTTACTTCTGTGGCGGGCTCACCGCATCCCATAGTGCTTCAGCACGAACTCGGCCAGTTCCAGTTGGTTTTGTACCCGTTGCGTCAGCGGCTCAGCACGCAACGTTTCCACGGTAATGACAGGGATGCCCAGCTCCTCTGTCACCACTCGGTTCAAGCTTCCCGTCGGAGGCAAGCCGTACAGGGCAAGGGCGCCGGAACACAGCTCCCCCGCCTCGGAGGACAGCAGTGCGTCCAGTACCAGTTCTCCGATCCCATCCAAAGACTGACAGATCAGGGAGTTCCCCAATGCATCGTAGTTTGCCCCCAAAGCCTCATAGTCGTCCTCTTTGGCGACGGCCTCATGCAGATCCAGAACCAGCTCCGGCTGCTTATCCCGGATGTCTCCATAGATGGAAGCCGCAATGCGCTCAGCGTCCCAGCCGTCGGAGTTTCCCGGGAAGTTTCGGTTCAAGTCCCGGCCGGACTCGGTCTTGCGCCGATCCTGCCCCGCCCCGTAGGTATTGGCTGGGCTGAGAATATACAGCGTCCCCGCCTTGAGCGTGGCCTGTTTCAAAAGATTCCCCGCCAGCCATCCGGCCGTCTCATCGCCGTGAACCCCGGCTACAATATAGAGAGTGGGGCCATCCTTTTTCCCCCGCAGAATCCGGACGGTGTTCTCCTCTTTCGTTCCCTCCAACAGCAGATATTCTTCCTTGTCTGTGTTAAACCGCGCCTCGAAGCAACTTTCAAAATCATCCAGCCGCCACTGCTCCGGGTCTGCATCCAATTCCTGCTTTCCGCAGCCTGCCAGTGAAAGCCAAAGCACCGGAACGACCAAAACCAGCATTGCGCTACGCCATTTCATAGCCCAGCCACCTTTCTTCTTCAAACCGAACCACGTAGCTGCTTTAAACGGTATTTTTGTTTGGGCCGGCCGACCTTTCCATAGTTCTGACAAACCTCCACCAGTTCCTGCGCGGCCATATGCTGCAAATAACGGTAAGTTGTCTGATAGGCAAGGCCTGTTCGTTCGGCAATGGTCTCAACCGTGATATACTCATCGTTCGTTTGGAATGCACTCTGAATCAATTCCAGCGTGACTGCGCCGATTCCTTTCGCCTTCGGGGCATGCTCCCGAACCTCATCCTTGTTGTTCCGCCGTTCGTTGCTTTCGAGCAGCCTGATGTGCAGCCGAATGCGGCTGATAATATCCAGAGCTTTCATGGGCTTCAGTGCAAAATCACTGGCACCCGCCTCAAAAAAACAGTTTGCCACTTCCTGATTTTCGTCAACGGTAACACCGATAATGGGCACTTCGGCATCCAGCTCGCGGATCATCTCGACCCCCTTCACCCCGTTGATCCCAGGCAGGTGGTACTCGATAAGCACCAGATCAGGGCTCTCTGTGCGGAACAGTTCCAGCCCCGTCCACACATCTTCGGCGGAAACGGAGCCCCATCCCTGAGACCGGAACGCAGCACAAATCGCAAGGAGACTCCGCTTGTCACCATCGATTATCAAAATCTTCAATTGTCTGTCTGACATGGTTTTCATCCTTTTCACTTTGCTTCTTCAACGGCTCTGCTCTTTTCCCGGTGCCGTGCCCACAGACAAAAGGACAAAAGCACAGCCGTCCCACTCAGGCCGAGGAGGATCCAGCCTCGTTCATACCGAACGTCGCTGTATACAGCCGATTGCCCGATGGGAGGCCATTGGGCCGGATCATAGGGCATACTATAGTCAGCCATGATTTTCTTGATGTTCAGCAGATTGATGACCGGGATCCCCCGGGCAAGATAGCGCTGCACCAAGCCGCTGGTCGCATCGAGTCTCAACGTTCTTTCGGGACGGAGCACACCCTGTCCCAGGGACACACCTGCCTCGCCCTGCCCCAGAGAGGTCACGTTCCCCCCTACGGCCACAAAGCAGTCGATCGGCCCCTCCTGCTCATAAAGTGTCTCCCGCAGTTCCAGATTCGCCTGAAAATCAGCCTCCTCCTCCAGACGAAGCCCCAAATCGGCCAGCCGCTGTCTGATTTGGTCAGCCAGTTCTTTGTCCATATCCGAGCCAATATCGCGATAACCACCCATGGTCACCGCCGCGCTTCGGGTGCGGATCAGCCCATCCTGTTTCAGGCGATACATCATCTCCGGGAAGGTCAGTTCCGGATTATTCGCTCCATATGTAGACGCGCCCACAGAGCTAATGCAGACCAGCTCCACGTTCATACTCTCACAGGCCGCCACCACGGCCAGATTCATTCCGGGGAAAGACCCGGAAAAACCTGCTCCCACAGTATCTCCCGGGCGCACACCCGCCTCAAACAGCATACGCACACACAGCGCCGCCATGTCGGGCCACGCAGCCGTTCGTTTGGCCTCCAACGCGCCTGAGGTGGTGGTGATCCCGGTGTACGGCAGTCCGATCATGCCGGTCTTGTGAATGTCATCCTCGCTCAGCGGGATCTCCAGTTCCTCCTTATAGCCCCGCACCGCGGCAAAGTACTGCTCCAGCCGCCGGGCGGCTTCGACTTGGATCTCGTAATACTGGTTTTGGCCCAGGGTCGCGCTTTGATGGGTCAAAACTACAGACAGTGTCAACAGTGCCAGAGCTGCCGCCACAAGGCGAAGAACGGTGTTTTGCTTCTTTCTCATACAGGAAACACCCTCATTCCCTGCCACATCATCAACAGAGCCAGAATACCCACCACAACAGCCAGAGACAACAGCGATTTCATTGCACCCTGCTTGTCTATTTCGTTGGCAATGATACCCGGGACCAGCACGCCGATCATGCCCGGGTCATAAGGAAGAGCCCCCAATTCCACGATCACCTCATTGATCAAAAAGGACAGCAGGATCAAAACCGCGAAGCGCCGCCGGCCATACAAGATCATCCAGCGCTCCAGCAGGCGGGCGGCTCCCCAAGCCAGTAGGGCGATCAGCAGGGTATAGAGTACCCGCCGCGGCGTCTGGAGGGAGAGCGCGATATATCCCGGAACGACCAGCCCCGCCGGGGACAGTCCGGTCAGCTCGGAAAAAAGCAGACTGACAGCCACACCGGCAAGGACAACCTCATGGTACATATTCCTCTCCCTCCTCTCTCACTCGTCTCATTACCTGATGGCCCGGTCCGGCCACATTTCCCACGGCGAAGACCACCTTGCCCCGGGGAACATGAACCAGCGGAAGTTCTCCGGCCTGCGAAAAACGACATATCTCAAGCTGGGGCGCCTTCTTCAGAATGGCCCGGGCCGCCGTTTTCTGGGACGCGCCCAGCAGCCACACCTGAGCCGGCTGCAGCGCCTGCGCCACCATGACCATATGCTCGGTGCGGTAACCGCGATCCGGTCTGTTATTGATCAGAAGGATGAGATCCCCGCGGTCCCAGCCAAGCCGTTTTGCCAGCCGTTCAAACACCATCTGGGTCGACTGTGGATCGTTGATGGACAGGCCATTGACAAAGATCCCACCGCCGGGCAAGTAGTGCAAAGACAGCGCATAGGGATCCCGCTGGTAATGGAGCATCCCCTTCAGCGCGGTTTCTTCCGGGACACCCAAGTAACGGCAGACGGACAATGCCAGGGCCAGATTTTCCGGAAACTCAAACTCGGGCTCATTCCCTTTGGGACGAGCCAGTTCTGTCCGGCAGCCGATTTGTTCCCCGTTGCGGGCCAGCTGTGAAAAGAACCGCTCATCCGCAGTAAATAGAACCCCATTTTGGGGTATGGTATTGGATAGAGCGTCGCAAATTTCCTCCAAAGTCTCTCCCATTTCCGCGGTATGATCCAAACGCACATTGGTAATGACGCCGATATCAGCCCGAACCATTTCATGCTGCGTTACACGCTGCAAGGCAGGGTCTACCGCCATGCATTCCAAAACCAGAATTTTGGCATCCTCCCGCACCGCCAAACGGAGCATATCAAGCTGCTCTCGGATATTGGCCCGTCCGCGCCGAATCAAAGGCCGGGCCGTATCATCTGTTCCGATCATCATGGGGACCGTTCCGGTCGTCTTGCAGAACACCCTAAATCCGCCGGCACGAAGCCCCGCATCGATCAGCCGGGTGACTGTGGACTTTCCCCGGATCCCGTTTACATAGATCACATGCTGCAGTTTTTTCCGGTTCTGAAGGGCATGGCGCCGTTCCAGTGCCAGATATGCCAGAATGACAACAAGCAGGCCAGCTGCGATCCACGCCATGTTTTCCCTCCTCTGCCCCTGTAAAGCTGCTTTCCTTATTGCAAAACGAAAATTTTTTAAGAAATTTCAAAAAAATCCTACCACATTCCACTGGAAAAGTAAAGTATTCGCAGTTGTTTGTAAGCCTCAACAGTCCCTTCTCTTATATGGCAAAACCTCTCCCGCCATCCGCCCCCACACCAATTGATTAAGGGACAAAAGGGATCTTTCAGATCATGCAAACAAAAACCGCGCGGACCCATTTGGGTCCGCGCGGTTTTGTTTGCTTGTTGCTCGCTTTTGGCGATCAAGCCTCGTACATCTTCTCCAGGCGCAGCAGCTTCTCGTAGCGGGCCTTGGCAGCCTCCTCGGACTGAGCGAAGAGAGCAGTGGCGCGCTCGGGGAAGGAGCGAGTCAGAGCGGAGTAGCGGGCCTCGTTCATCAGGAACTCCTGATAGCCGCCGGCGGGAGCCTTGCTGTCGATGATGAAGGGGTTCTTGCCCTCGGCCTTCAGAGCGGGGTTGAAACGGAACATGTTCCAGTAACCGCACTCCACAGCCTTCTTCATCTCAGCCTGGCAGTTGGTCATGCCGCCCTTGATGGAGTGCATCTCACAGGGAGCGTAACCGATGATGAGGGAGGGACCGGGATAAGCCTCGGCCTCGGCAATGGCCTTCAGGGTCTGAGCCATGTTGGCGCCCATAGCCACCTGAGCCACGTAGACGTAGCCATAGCTCATAGCGATCTCAGCCAGAGACTTCTTGGCGATCTCCTTACCGGCAGCGGCGAACTGAGCCACCTGACCGATGTTGGAAGCCTTGGAAGCCTGACCGCCGGTGTTGGAGTAAACCTCAGTATCGAACACGAAGACATTCACGTCCTCGCCGGAAGCCAGAACGTGGTCCAGACCGCCGAAGCCGATGTCGTAAGCCCAGCCGTCGCCGCCGAAGATCCACATGGACTTCTTGGACAGGTACTCCTTCTCAGCCAGAACAGCGGGAGCGGTGGGGCAGCCGGCAGCGGCAGCCTTCTCCAGCTCGGCAACCAGAACCTTGGTAGCCTCACCGTTGGCCTCGCCGTTCTCGGCGGTAGCCTTGAACTGCTCGGCAGCGGCCTTGAACTCGGCAGAAGCCTTGTCGGAAGCGGCCATCTCGTCGATCTGAGCGATCAGACGGGCACGGATCGCCTTCTGGCCCAGATACATACCCAGACCGTGCTCGGCGTTATCCTCGAACAGGGAGTTGGCCCAAGCGGGACCCTTGCCCTCGGCATTGGTGGTGTAGGGAGCGGTAGCGGAAGGACCACCCCAGATGGAGGAACAGCCGGTGGCGTTGGAGATATACATGCGATCGCCGAACAGCTGAGTGATCAGGCGGGCATAGGCAGTCTCGGCACAGCCGGCGCAGGAGCCGGAGAACTCGAGCAGGGGAGTCTTGAACTGGCTGCCCTTGACGGTGTTGTCGGCCACGTCTTCCTTGACGGTGACATTGGCGACGGTGTAATCGAAGGCGGCCTGCTGTTCCTTCTCCTCCTCCAGAGGCTTCATGACCAGAGACTTGGTGGGGCAGATGCCCACGCAGACGCCGCAGCCCATGCAGTCCAGGGGAGAGACGGACAGAGTGTAGGTGTAAACGCCCTTGCCCTTGCCAGCCTTGACGGGAGCGCTCTTCAGGACAGCGGGAGCGGCAGCGGCCTCGGCCTCGGTCATGGCGTAGGGACGGATGGTAGCGTGGGGGCAGACGAAGGAGCACTGGTTACACTGGATACAGGTCTCGGGGTTCCAGCTGGGAACGGAGACGGACACGCCGCGCTTCTCGTAGGCGGCAGCACCCAGTTCGAAGGTGCCGTCGGCATGGTTAACGAAGGCAGACACAGGCAGGCTGTCGCCGTCCATCTTGTCCACGGGCAGCAGGATGTCGCCCACCATCTTGACCAGCTTCTCCTTGCCTTCCAGCTTGGCAGCCTCGGCAGTGTCAGCGGCGTTGGCCCACTCGGCGGGGATGGCGATCTTCTTGTAGGCAGTGGCACCGGCATCGATGGCCTTGTGGTTCATCTCCACGATGTCCATACCCTTCTTGGAGTAGGACTTGGTGGCAGCGTCCTTCATGTACTGGATCGCCTCAGCCTCGGGCATGACCTTGGCCAGAGAGAAGAAGGCAGACTGCAGGATGGTGTTGGTGCGCTTGCCCATGCCGATCTCCAGAGCCAGGTCGATGGCGTTGATGGTGTACAGCTGGATGTTGTTCTGGGCAATGTAGCGCTTGGCGCTGGCGGACAGGTGCTGAGCCAGTTCCTCCTCGGACCACTGGCAGTTGATCATGAACACACCGCCGGGCTTCACGTCGCGGACCATGGGGAAGTCCTTGATGATATAGGAGGGGTTGTGGCAGGCCACGAAGTCGGCCTTGTTGATGTAGTAGGGGCTCTTGATGGCCTTGTCACCGAAGCGCAGGTGACTGATGGTCACGCCGCCGGTCTTCTTGGAGTCGTACTGGAAGTAGGCCTGCACGTACTTGTCGGTGTGGTCGCCGATGATCTTGATGGAGTTCTTGTTGGCGCCCACGGTGCCGTCGCCGCCCAGACCCCAGAACTTGCACTCGATGGTGCCTTCCGCGGCGGTGTTGGGGGCGGGCTTCTCTTCCAGAGACAGGAAGGTCACGTCGTCGTTGATGCCCAGAGTGAACTGACGCTTGGGCTGATCCTTGGCCAGCTCCTCGTACACAGCGAACACGCTGGCGGGGGGAGTATCCTTGGAGCCCAGACCGTAACGGCCGCCGATGACGGTCTTATCGGTAATGCCGGCCTCGGCCAGAGCGGTGATCACGTCCAGATACATGGGCTCGCCCAGAGCGCCGGGCTCCTTGGTGCGGTCCAGAACAGCGATCTTCTTGGCGGTGGCGGGGATGGCGGCCAGCAGCTTGTCAGCGCGGAAGGGGCGGTACAGGCGAACCTTGACCAGACCCACCTTCTCGCCCTTGGCGTTCAGGT
>JAFVVH010000030.1 GCA_017502285.1 Oscillospiraceae bacterium
GCTGGGCAAGGCCCTCGGCAATGGCCGTCTTGCCCACGCCCGGCTCGCCAATGAGCACGGGGTTGTTCTTGCTCTTACGGGACAGGATGCGGATGACGTTGCGGATCTCATCGTCCCGGCCGATGACCGGGTCTAACTTGTTTTGCCTGGCCCGCTCCACAAGGTCGGTGCCGTACTTTTTCAGCGCGTCATAGGTCTGCTCCGGGTCGTCACTGGTCACCCGCTGGTTGCCCCGCACGCCGGCCAGTGCCTGCATCACCTGCTCCCGGCTGACCTTGTAGGTGTCGAACAGCTCCTTCAGGGTGCTGTCGGCGTTGTCCAGCAGGCCCAGCAGCAGGTGCTCCACCGAGATATACTCGTCCTTCATGGACTGAGCCACCCGCTCCGCGCCCCGCAAAGCCGCGTCCACGTCCGGGGCGATGTAGACCTTGTCCGCCTCCCGGCCTGCGCCGGACACGCGGGGCAGCTTTTCCACCTGCGCCCTGACCGCCGCCTGGAAGCTGGGCAGGGTCATACCCATGGCGGTAAGCAGCTGGGGCACCAGCCCCTCCGCGTCCGATACAAGGGCCCAGAGAAGGTGCGCCTGCTCGATCTGCTGGTTGCCGTGCTCCAACGCGATGCTCTGGGCCGACTGGATGGCCGCCAGCGACTTTTGGGTAAATCGGTTCATGTTCATATCAATTCACTCCTTTTTGCCCTATGGCAGAAAGCTCTCACTTCACAAATTAGCACTCCATTCGTTCAAGTGCTAACCCAAGTGTAAAACAAAACCCTCTCAAATGCAAGAGGGCATATCAAAAAACTTGGCTGGAAGATCTTTCTGCAAAGGGCAGTTCTATGGTTTGTCCCTATTATACCCCCACAGGACAGAGAAGTTGTGTATAAATTGTAAATTTAGCACTATATCTTGCCGAGTGCCAACTCCGCAAAACAGATGACATTCTCTCCTCTTTTTGCTATACTATAATACAACGATATTCCACAGCCCAGGAGGAGGTATGTTATGAAAATACTCATTGTAGGCAGCCGGGACCGCTATGAGAAGTTCTTGCCTGAGAAAATTCGCTCCGGCGATTTTCAGCTGGTCTTTGCCCCGCGGGGCAGCAGCAACGAGCATCTGCTGGAGCTGGCTGCGGACGCGGATGTGATCCTGGCGGATGCCATCAGTCCCGTGGACCGCACTCTCATGGAATCCATGCCCAACCTGAAAATGGTCCATTCCGAGGGTGTGGCCTACAATGCCATCGATGTGGAAACCGCCCATGAGCGGGGCATCTTCGTGTGCAACAACCGTGGTTGCAACGCAGACGCGGTGGCAGAACAAACGCTCATGCTCATGCTCATGCTGCTACGGCGGGGCGAGCCCGGTCATCGCGCCGTGCGGGAGGGTCGCCAGATCCAATACAAGGAACAGGCCATGTCCGACGGTATCACCGAGCTGGGAGACTGCACAGTGGGACTGATCGGCCTTGGCGACATCGCCCAGTCCACCGCCCGGGTACTGCGGGCCTTTGGCTGTAACGTCTATTACTATGCGCCCCACCGCCGGGCTCCTTCCGCGGAAATGGCCATGTCGGTATCCTACCTTCCTTTGGACAAACTGATCGCCAAGTGCGATATCATCAGCCTTCACTGTCCGGTGAACGACGAGACCCGGCACATGGTCAACGATCAGTTCCTGTCCCGGATGAAGCCCACCGCCTATCTCATCAACACCGGTCGGGGCGATCTGGTGGACAACGAGGCTCTGCGGGCCGCTCTGGTCGAGGGTCGCATTGCCGGTGCCGGTTTGGATACCATCGCCCCTGAGCCTACCCCCGCCGATCACCCGCTGGTGGATCTGCCGGAAGAGGTGCGGGATCGGGTGGTCTACTCCCCTCATCTGGGCGGCATCACCACAGGCAGCTTCCAGCGCGCCCATCAGAACATGTGGAGCAGCGTACTGGCACTCAGTCAGGGCAAGCGCCCCAATCATATCGTCAACGGATTATAAGGAAAAGGCCTGCCGCTTTGCGGCAGGCCTTTTGTTTGTGGTTTACTCGGCTTTGGGCTGCTCGTCTGCGATGTCCTCGGCGGTGACATCCTCAGCCAGCACTTCAATGGCGGGGATCTCCTCTACGATGACAGCGTCTGCGGCGGCCGCAGCCACCTCCTCGTCACCATCTTTCAGATTTTCGATCTTGGCATTGTTTGCGGCAATATTGGCCTTGGCCGTGGTGATCTTTTCGCAGGCAGCGGCATAGCCGCCCTCCGGAGTCGCGCCCTTCTCGGCGTAATAGAGCTTACCGATCTCCAGATATGCCTTGCGGATGGCATCCTGCTCGGCCATATTGGCGGCCTTGAGCTTGGCGATCTCGGCCAACTGCTTGGACTTGGCTACACCCGCCTGAGCCAGGTCGGCAACTTTTTCCTTCAGATTATCAAAAAAAGCCATGGTTGTTTCCTCCTTCAATAATTAAGGGTAGATATTTCTTTTCTTTATTTTACCGCTTTTTGATGTCAAAGGCAATATCTTCCCGGAATTTTATTGCCCACATCGATCCAAGGTGGTATACTGTTCTTACCCACATCCTTTTTGGGGAGGTGCGCTATGCTCAACAAAACAGGAATGCTGGCCGGGCGGTTTTGTACCGTGTGCGCCGTCTGCTTTTGTGCCGTTATCCTGATTCAAAATATGCTCCGGCTTCCCACGGGGCAGCCGGCAGTGGTGCTGGCAGGGTTGCTGGTCGGGTGCGTGGTTCTGGCCCTGTGTCTGCGGTATCTGCGCCCCTTGCGTGGTTTTGCCGGGTTGCTGTTCCTGGCGCGCTTCGCGCTGGCCCTGTGCTTTATTCTATGGCTGGGCTCCGAGCCGGTGCAGGATTTCGAAACCATGTATACCGCCGCCGGGCAGCTGGCCGCCGGCAGCCACGAATACCTGAACGACATCTATTTCTTCAATTGGGCCTATCAGTCGGCCTTTGTGGCCTACGAAGCACTGGTCATTGCCCTGTTCGGCAATTCCCTGTTCCCCCTGCAGCTGCTCAATGCGCTCTGGCTGGCGGGGACAAACGTACTGGTCTACGCTCTGGCAAAGCGTTTTCTGTCGGAACGGACGGCCATGACAGCGGGTATCCTTTACTGCATCTATCCCGCCCCTCTGTTTCTGGCCGGGGTGCTGACCAATCAGCACCTGTCTGTGTTTCTGCTTTACAGCGTCTTATATATCCTGCTTTCCGAGCGCCTGTCTCCCCTGCGCACATTGGGCGCAGGCGCGCTGATCGCGTTGGGCAACGCTATGCGGCCCATTGGCGTGATCGTAATGCTGGCAGCGGTGCTGTGGCTGCTGATCCGGTCCGTACACCGGGCTCAGCTGCGTGACGCTGTGCACGGTGGGTGTGTAGCCATCAGCTACTTCCTTGTGGGCGCGGCGCTATCCGGCCTTATCGTTTCTTCCGGTATCAATCCGGAGGGGCTGTCCAACAACCAGCCCATGTGGAAATTTGTGGTGGGTTTAAATCAGGACAGCAGCGGAAGCTGGAATCGGGCTGACTACGAGACCTATCTGTCCCTGCCCACGCAGGAGGGACATCAAGCCATGACTCAGGCGGTGCAGGAGCGGCTGAGCGTAGGCCCGGCCAAGCTGGCGGGTCTTGCCTGGCGCAAGAGTACCGTTATGTGGGCGGGCAACGAGGACCTGTACTGGGGTTTTGGCCATCTGGATCAGGACGCACCTGCCATTGGCAATCTTTCATGGAATTCTTTACAGCTGCTTCTGGGTGCATTTGACAAGGGCATTTATCTGCTCGCCTTTGGTCTTGCTTTTCTTGGTCTGCTTACGCGCTTTCGCAGTCCGGAGCGGTGCGATTGTTCCCTGCTCCTTGTTCTGCTGCTGTGCGGCTACTATGCCGTCCATCTGATTGTGGAAGTACAGTCCCGTTACCGTTACTTCCTGATGCCTTGCGTATTCATTCTGGCTGCCACGGCCATTGCCCGGTGGCTTCCAAAGGACAGAACATAATAAAATCCCTGCTCAGCAATGCTGAGCAGGGATTTTTGTTACAGTTTCTTGCCCTTATAGGTCAGACCGGAATAGCGGGTGACCGGGTCGATCCGCACGTCTTTTTCACGGATCTCGTAGTGCAGGTGATTGCCGGTGGAGCGGCCCGTGGTACCCACCAGACCCAGCACCTGTCCCTGCTTGACCACATCCCCCGCCTTAACAGACCGGGAACTCATGTGGGCATACAGGGTGGTGTTTCCGTTGCCGTGGTCCACTACCACGTAGTTTCCGTAGCCGCCCTTGTTATAAGCGGAGGTAAGGACCACACCACTCTTGGCGGACAGGATCTTTACCCCCTTGGGGGCGGGCACATCGATGCCCGAGTGGGTCGCCTTTTTTCCGGTAAAGGGATCGATACGGCCGGCGTACAGAGAGGACAGGTTGGTGTAGTCGGGCAGCGGCCATTTATAGCCGCTTTCGCTGGTGATCTTTTTGCCCTGAGCGGCCAGCTGCGCGGCCAGTTCTTTCTGCTTCTTAGCAATCTCCGCGTCCATTTGCTTGGCAAGGGCTTCCAGTTCCTTGACCGAGTGCTCGACCTGCTTTTTCTCCTTGTTGATCTGGGCCAGCAGCTTGTCCACTTCGGCCTCACGGCTCTCCAGCTCTTTGCGGGCAGTCACCTGTTTTTCCTTGGCTGCCTGCTGAGCCGTGCGCGCCTGCTCCAGCTGGTTTTTATTCTCCTCCAGCTGCTGTCTGGTGGCAATGAGACTGTCCATGACGGCATTGTCATACTCCATGATCTCATCCACCATGATCAGCCGGTCCAGTAGGTCGGAAAAGTCGGCGGCATGAAAGAGGATGGCCCAGTAGTTAACGTCGCCTTCTTCCTCCATATAGCGCACCCGCTGGCAAAACAGCTCGTACAGCTGCGCTTCCTCCTGCTGGGTTTCAGCAATTCCGGTCTGGGCCTGCGTGATCAGCTCATCATATTTGGTGATTTGCTGATTGATGTTGCTGATCTCTGACTGGATCACATCGATCTGCTGCTCCAGCAGCTGCTTTTGGTCCATGGCCTTGTTCTTGTCGGCAGATATGGCCTTGAGCTGCTTTTGCAAATCAGCTTTTTGCTTATCCAGATCACCGGCACTGGCCTTCAGACTGTCAATTTCCGCCTGTGTGACCGCCCGGGCATCCGGCGCCACCACCGCAGGCAGCGGCACCAGCAGCACAGCAGCCAGCAGCACACAAAGGGCCCGCCGCAGCAGGTGGCCGCATCCCCGTGTCTTTCCCATGACCGTCACCTTACAGCATGCTCAGGGCATTGAGCAGGATGGGCAGCACCATCAGCGCCGCCATCAGGCCGGCCAACACGGCCATCACGATCTTCTGTCTTTTCTGTCTCTTGCTCATATCATTTTCTCCTTTTATTAGACCTGAAGGAATTTGCGAATGGCCATCAGAGAGCCGCCCACACCGATGACGAACCCGGAAGCGGCAAAGATGGCAAGAATGCGCTTGGCCATGTCCGCATAAGGGATGATGACCACAAGGCTCAAGCCGTTGGCCTCGATCACCGCGCTGCACACGAGCTGGTAGATGCCCCATTGTAAAAAGAAGGCTAAAACCGCGCCGGTCACGCCAAGGATCAAGCCCTCAAAGACAAAGGGCCAGCGTACAAAGCCGTTGGTCGCGCCGCACATCTTCATAATGGCGATCTCTTCCCGGCGGTGGAATGTGGCCAACTTAATGGTATTGGAGATGATGAACAACGAAATGATCATCAAAATGCCGATCAGGATCAGCGCCACACCTGCGGCGATGTTGCGCATCAGTACAAAGCCCTGTGCCACCTTCAGCATCACGCTGATTTTAGCGATACCCTGTACCCCCTCCACCAGCTTCACCGTTTCGGACATGTCTTCAATATCCTTCACATGGATGCGGTAGCGGTCCCGCAGCACACTGGCGGGCAGGCTGGACAGCAGCTTATTTTCTTCACGGCCCTGCAAAAAGTCCTCCAGCGCCTGCTCACGGGTGACAAAGGTGACCTCGGCCACATTGTCCAGCCCGGACAGCTCCTGTTCCAGTCCGCGGGCCTGCTCCTGCGTGAAGCTCTCGTCCACATAGGCCAGAAATTCATTTTCCTTTTCCAGTTCACCCAGCATATGCTCCAGATTGACGGCCAGCAGGGTGAACGTACCCATGATCAGCAGGCAGGCCACGATCATACACACGGCGGCAAAGGACATAAACCCGTGGCTGAATACGTTGTGGAAGCCTTCGGTAATGTAATATCCGGAATTAAGTCTTCTGGCCATTGTAATACCCACCCGTCTCGTCGCTGATTATCCGTCCGTTTTCGATGGCCACCACTCGCCGTGCAAAGCGGTTGACCAGCGCCTTTTCATGGGTGACCACCAGCACGGTGGTGCCCAGTTCATTGATCTTGTCCAGCAGGGTCATGATCTCCAGCGAACGCTGGGGGTCAAGATTACCCGTGGGCTCGTCGGCAATGATCATGCTGGGATTGTTCACCAGCGCCCGGGCAATGGCCACGCGCTGCTGCTCGCCACCGGACAGCTCGGTGGGATAGTGGTCCGCCTTCTGTTCCAGTCCGACCAGTTCCAGCACGTAGGGGATGCGTCGGCGGATCTCGCGGTTGGACGCGCCCACCGCCCGCATGACGAAGGCCAGATTTTCCCACACCGTCTTTTTATCGATGAGGCGGAAATCCTGAAAGATGATTCCCAGTGTCCGGCGCATGTAGGGCACCTGACCGGGACGGATATTATTCAGATTGTAGCCGTTGACCATCAGCCGCCCTTCCGTGGGCGCGATCTCCGCGGTGATGAGCTTGATGATAGTGGATTTGCCGGAGCCGGAGGGCCCCACCAGAAAGACAAACTCACCGTCGTCAATGCGCAGATCCACACCCTTGAGGGCCTTGGTCCCGTTGTCGTATTCTTTTTCAATATCGATCAGCCGAATCATGTGCTTCCCCACTTAACTGTTCAATTTCGGTGCGCTGCGGCACCGCGTATCGTACTTTTCAGTTTATCATATCCGGGGTATTATGTAAATGACAATTTTCGTGAAAGCGCCCTGTTTTTCTTCCGTCAGAGCCGTCTTTCCCTGTCGGTTTTTGCCACGTTTTTACTCCACTGTCACATAGGTCCGCAAATCCTTCAGAATGCCCGGTCCGATGCCGTCCACCCGCAGCAGCTCGTCCACGGAGGAAAAGGCTCCGCGCTCCTGTCGAAAGTCAATAATGGCCTGTGCCCGGGTCGCCCCAATGCCGGGCAGCCGCACAAGCTCCTCCGCGGATGCGGTGTTGATGTTGATACGCTCGCCCTCCATCAAACTGTCCGGTTTTTTATCCTCCTGCACCGAGACAGAGGGTGTCGGGCTGTCACTGCGCTCAACCTCTACACTCCACGTTTGTTGGCTGTCCTTCTGATGGACAAAAAACCATCCCACCATGGCCATCAGCGCCACCGCTGCCAGCACCAATACCACACAGTCGAATTTCGATAGTTTACTCACTTCATTCACCCTTTTTCCAAGCAAGAAAACTCCGATGCCATAAAAGCATCGGAGTTCGTTTACGGTTCCAGATTATCTTCGTCAAACAGCGGAGATGCAAAGAAGTCGGATATGCCGATTTCAAATCCCTGACAAATCTCATGAACAATGCGAAGTTTAACCGAGGGATAGTCACACTTTATAATGCTGCTGATGGTAGCTCTGGGCACACCTGTTCGCTTGAACAACTGATACTGGGTCATATTCCGTTCCTGCAACAACTCCAAAACTCTTTGGCTGACCGCTTCGTTCAACTGCAACTTCATCACCACTCGTTCGCGTAACTGTACTATGTATTTTATGGTGATTTATTGCGTTTTTCGCAAGGTTAGCCTTACGCTTGCCCAAGCTCGTTTTTCCCCGTTGCACGAGAAGATAACTTCTGATATAATGATTAATATGAAATTTATAATGGGGTATTATCCCATCTATCAATACATCTGTGAGGGAGCTTCTATGAAACAATATCGCCTTGCATCCCTTCTCCTGTCCATGGTGCTGTTGGTGGGCATCCTCTCCCCTGCCGCTCACGCAGCGCAGGCTCCGGAGATCACCGCCGGCGCGGCCCTGCTTATGGACGCGGCCAACGACGAGCTGCTCTATGAGAAGAATGCCTACGACCGCATGTACCCCGCCAGCCTGACCAAGGTACTGACCGCCCTGTTAGTGCTGGAGGAGGTGGAGGCCGGCCGGCTGTCTTTGGATCAGGTCATTACCGCCAGCACCACCTTTACCGCCGGTCTGACCGCCAACGGCTCCACTCAGGACATCAAGCCCGGTGAGCAGATGTCCCTGCGCGACCTGCTGTACTGCCTGCTGGTAGCCTCCGCCAACGAGTCTGCCAACATTCTGGCCGAGACGGTGGACGGCACTGTACCCGCCTTTGTGGAGCGCATGAATCGGCGGGCGCTGGAGTTAGGCTGTGCGCATACCCACTTCGCCAACCCCCACGGTCTGCACGATGATGACCACTACACCACCGCCCACGACATCTATCTCATTGCCCGGGCGGCCATGGAGCATGACACCTTCCGCCAGATCGTAGCTACCCGCAGTTATGAGATCCCCGCCACCAACATGCACAAGGCCCGCCTGTTTTACAGCACCAACGCCCTGTTGGTCACCTGGTATTATCGGGAAAGCTATATTTACGACAAGGCCATCGGCATCAAGACCGGAACCACGGACGAAGGGGGCTACTGCCTGCTGTCCGCCGCTCAGGATGGCGAAGATTACCTGATCAGCGTGGTACTCAACGCTCCTATTCTGGAAAAGGAGGGGGGCGGCAGTGACCGCAGACAGTTCACCGAAAGCCGGGACCTGTTCAAGTGGGGCTTTTCCAATTTCGTGCGCCGGCAGATCGTGGACACCGCCACCCCGCTGGCACAGGTGAATGTCACCCTATCCAAGACCGACCATGTACTGGTCCGTCCCGCCACCCAGCTGGAGCGCACTCTGCCACGGGAACTGAAGGTGGAGGAAATTCAGCAGGAGGTCACGCTGGACGCTGAAACGGTAGAAGCCCCCGTGGCCGCCGGTCAGGTGCTGGGCAAGCTGGTCCTGACCCACGACGGTAAGGAGC
This sequence comes from Oscillospiraceae bacterium, assembly GCA_017502285.1. Classification (GTDB taxonomy): domain Bacteria; phylum Bacillota; class Clostridia; order Oscillospirales; family Oscillospiraceae; genus Lawsonibacter. The sequence continues at coordinate 9,141 of JAFVVH010000030.1, forward strand.
TTGGTTCAGTGGATCTGGTTGCGGTAAGTGCCGCGGAGCGGTCTGAGCTGCTTTACCGTTTGGATCAAATCGGCTCCTTCTTCCAGCATGGCGGGGTCAAGCTGGTGTTCGGCCTGCTGATTTTGGCTTTGGCTGTGCTGATCTTGCGCAGAGCAGTGCTTCGTCCCCGCTCCCGCTACGGCTCCCGCTACTCCGGTCGCCGCCGCAACTATACCGGTCGCCGCAGAAGATAAGCAATACACACCAATACCGTCTGTGATGGCCCATCACAGACGGTATTTTTTCAGTTCTCTGCGTCGTGCTTTCCAGTCGGGCATCAACCGGTCCATCAGGGCGTAAAAGCCCGGCCCGTGATCCGGGTGGATGAAGTGTACCAGCTCATGCAGGGCCACATAGCTGCGCAGCGCCTCCGGGCAGGCGGCCAGCGCTGTGTTCAAGGTGATGTACCCCTGTCTATAGTGGCAGTTGCCCCACTGGCTGCGCATTTTCCGCAGCCGCAGCGAAGGCATGGGCACACCAAGAGGCTCCACCAGCGGATACACCTGCTTTACCGCCGCTGTCAGCCGCAGGAGACATTCCGGCCGGGGCAACTCCTCCAGTGTCAGCTTCTGCGCATCCCGCTGACGTTCCAATGTTTGCAGAATCCAGTCGGCCCTGCCGCGGATAAACTCGTCCGCCTGCTCCTGCGTCACCCGCAGGGGGACGGACAGCAGTACCCGCCCTTCCCGAACCCGCAGATTCCAGTTCTTGATCCGCTTGCGGGTCAGGGTATAGATCACCTGCCCCAGCGGGGTATCTGCCATACGCAGCTGATCCATGCTCTTCCCCCCTTTGCTTCATTGTATCATAAAAATGCCCCGGACAACAGTCCGGGGCATTGCTTTTACAGAACCTTGCTCAAAAACAGCTTGGTACGCTCGTTGGTGGGATTGGCAAAGAATGCCTCGGGGGTATTCTCCTCCACCAGCTTGCCCTCGTCCATGAACAGCACGCGGCTGCCCACCTCCCGGGCAAAGCCCATTTCGTGGGTGACCACCACCATGGTCATCCCCTCCCGGGCCAGATCCTTCATGACCTCAAGCACCTCGCCAACCATCTCCGGGTCCAGCGCAGAGGTAGGCTCGTCAAAGAGCATGACCTCCGGCTCCATACATAGAGCGCGGACAATGGCCACGCGCTGTTTCTGACCGCCGGACAACTGGCTGGGATAGGCATTGGCGCGATCGGCAAGGCCCACCCGCTCCAGCAGGGCCATGGCCTTTTCCTCGGCCTCTGCCTTGCTCTTTTTCAGCAGCTGAATGGGGGCCAGCGTCATGTTTTGCAGAATGGTCATATGGGGGAACAGGTTGAAGTGCTGGAACACCATGCCCATCTTCTGACGGTGGACGTTGATGTTCACCTTTCTGTCGGTGATGTCCACTCCGTTGAAGAGGATGCTGCCGCCGGTGGGGGTCTCCAGCAGGTTCAGGCAGCGCAGGAAGGTGGACTTACCGGAACCGGAGGGGCCGATGACCACCACCACCTCACCCTTTCGGATGTCGGTGGAGATGCCGTCCAGCGCCTTGATGGCGCCGCCACGGAAGTGCTTTTTCACTTCCCGGGCACTGATGATAACATTATCGCTCACTGCTTCTCAGCCTCCTCTCCAGCTTACCGACCAGATAGGTAAAGAACATAACCATCGCAAGGTAGATCAATGCCACAGCAAACAAAGGCAGGAAAGGGGAATAGGTCACACTGCGAATAATGTTGCCGCCCATGGTCAGGTCGCGCACGGTAACGTAACCGGCAACAGAGGTTTCTTTCAGCAAGGTAATGAACTCGTTAGCCAAGGCGGGCAGCACATTCTTGAATGCCTGAGGCAAAATGATGTGCCGCATGGTGGCCACGTATCCAAAGCCCAAAGAACGGCCCGCCTCCATCTGACCTGCATCGATGGCCATGATTCCGGAACGGAATATCTCCGCCACATAGGCACCGGAGTTGATGCCAAAGGCCAGCGAGGCCACCACCACACCATTGCGGGAAGATGCAAAAATGATGTAGTACATGATCATCAACTGGACCACCACGGGGGTTCCACGGAAGACGGTCAAGTAAACCTTACACACACCATTAGCCAGTTTCAGCAGGAATTTGCCAATACCGGGACGCAACTCATGAACAATATTGTCGTGGCTGGAGCGGACGATGGCCACAATGACACCCAATGCCACGCCAATAATCAGAGCCAGCATGGTAATTTTTAACGTATTACCAAGGCCGGTGGTCAGGTACTTCCAACGGTTGTCCTCAATAAAGTTCAGGATGAAGTCGGCCTTGAAGTCATCGAACCAAGCCAAAATGGCCTGTTTGATTGTTTCTAACCAGCTCAATTAAGTCACCTTCTTACTCGTTGATAGCGGGAAAACAGGGGCGGAGATGTTCTCCGCCCCTGTCTGAGCACAAACCGCGTTGTTATCAGCCGTTATTGGCGGCAACATAAGCCTTGGCAGGCTCGTTGTCGATGATGACACAGTCAACCTTGCCGGTGACCAGAGCCTGAACGGCATCAGCACCCTTGTTGAACTTGGACACGCGCTCGGCACCAAAGTCATCTTCAGAATAGATGTCGCCGGTGGTACCCTGCTGCACGCCCACGATGTACTTGGCACCGTCAGCATACAGGTCATCCACAGTGGTGATGGGGCTTCCCTCGGCCACGATGATGGACTGGATGCCGGTGGCATAGGTGGTGGAGAAGTTGATGGACTGCAGGCGCTCCTCGGTGACGGTCATACCGGCCATGCCCATGTCAGCCTTACCAGTAGAAACAGCAGCAATGATGGCGTCAAAGTCCATGTCGTCGATAACCAGCTTCATGTCCAGCTTATCAGCAATGGCAGCGGCCATCTCGGCATCGATACCCACGATCTTCTCATTCTCATAGTACTCATAGGGGGGGAAGAACGCGTTGGTGGCCATATGCAGCTCAGCCTTGCCCTCGGCATTAGCCTGGAAGGTCAGGTCGTGAGCCACACCGGAGATGTACTTGTCAACGATCTTCTGAGCGGTACCATCGGCAGTCAGCTCAGCCAGAGCGGCATTGACCTTCTCCAGCAAATCGGTATTCTCCTTGGCAATACAGATGGCATAATCCTCAACGGCATACTCGGTGTCCAGGATCTTCAGGGTGACCTTCTCGCTGCCGCAAGCAGCCAGAGCCAGAACCATGGCCAGCGCCATCATCATAGCAAGAAACTTTTTCATGATAAAACTCTCCTTTTTTGCACGGATGGTTTTCCCATCCTTAATGTACCATCAGAGTATACTCCTTTTCTTATTCACAGTCAATAGATAATTATACATGCTTTTACACAACTTTTCCCCGATTTTTTCGTCTTTATGTTTGGATAGTCATACGCTTTTGCGGTATATTTCATCTTCCCCCTTGCCAAGTTCCCTCTGCGGGAGTATCCTAACGTTCGGACACCACTTTTTTCGGAGGCAGTATGAAATCACTTTTATACGGCGACACTTTCCCCCGCCTGTGGCAGAACATGAAGGACGAGCCGGGCAAATGGCTCAGCCGTCTGGTCTATCTGCTCGGCCCATGGTTTTGCTTCATCGCGGTGGAAATTCTCAATAAAAACGACCTGATTGAGGACTTTGCCCCATGGCAGGTCTTTTTCAACCTGATCTGGTACTATATCCTCTTTTTCCTTACCCGACTTCTTCTGGGCCGCCGGCGCAGGGCGGGAGCCTCGATCAGCCTGCTGTGCTTTGCCGTGGGACTGGTCAATCACTACGTGCTGCGTTTCCGGGGTCGGATCATCTTCCCTGCCGACCTGCAGGCCTGGCGCACCGCCGCCAACGTACTGGACGGTTTCGATTTATCTTTTGACCTGTACTGCACGCAGGCGCTCATCGTGTTACTGTCCTATCTGTTCCTGCTGGGTGTCTGCCCGGCGCAGAAAAAACGTGACCCCTTGCCGCGCCGGCTATGTATGGCACTTTCCCTTTCCACCATTATTTACACCTATGCCTTCTTTTTCACCGGGATGCTTCCCGCTCTGAACATCTATACCCAACAGTGGGTCACTCAGGCCAACGGCTTTCTGCTCAACTTCACCGTAGCCGCCCGATACAGCGTGCTGGAAAAGCCGGAGGGATACTCTGCTGATGCCGCGCGCCAGTTAATGGGCGAATATACCCCCTCCCCGGCCAATGAAACCGTTACCCGTCCCGCCAACATCATCGTGGTCATGAACGAGGCCTTCAGCGACCTGTCCATCTTTGAAAACCTTGAACTCAACGAGGATGCCACCCCCTTCCTCCACTCCATGCAGGAAAACGCCATCAAAGGACTATTGTATCCTCCGGTCACCGGCGGCGGTACGGCCAGCGTGGAGTTTGAATTTCTCACCGGACTGTCCAACTCCTTCCTGCCGCCTCACTGTGTAGCTTATCAGCTTTACATGAACGAGTCCATGCCCGCCCTTTCCACCCTGGCCGCAGACATCGGCTATTCCACCACCGCCTTTCATCCCTACCGTTCCACCGGCTGGAATAGACCCATCGTCTACGACTATCTTGACTTTGGCACCCAGCTTTACAACACCGATGTGGCCGCTCCCAAATACGTGCGCCGCTACATCTCGGACTTGAGCAGCTACGAGACTGTTTTTGACCTGACTGACCGGGCACAGGGCCAGCCTTCCTTTATATTCAACGTGACCATGCAGAACCACTCGGGCTACGCTCAGGGCTGGAATAACCTGCCCAAAGATATCATCCCGTCTGAGAAATTCAGCGATGAAGAATCTAAGGTACAGCAGTATTTCTGTTTGATAAAGTCCAGCGACAATGCCCTTCGCGCACTCATTGAACACTATGAACAGGTGGATGATCCCACGCTTATCGTCTTTTTCGGTGACCACCAGCCTTCCCTTTCCAATGAGTTTTATGAAACCCTCTACGACAAAAAGCTGACGGAACGCACCCCGGCCGAAGTGCTGAAACAGTATGCAGTCCCCTTCTTCCTCTGGGCCAACTACGACATCCCGGAACAGCAGGATGTGGCGATCAGCTCCAGCTTTTTAGGAATGCTCACCGCCAAAACCGCAGGGCTACCGCTAACGGGCTGGATGAACTTCCTGTCCGACCTGCACGATCGCATCCCTGTCATTACTCCCGTGGGCTATATCACCGCTGACGGCACGGTGGTCAAAGAGTCGGATCAGCTCTCCCCCGAGCAGCAGCAATGGCTGCACAAGTATGAGACCCTTGCCTACTATGCTGTAAAAGACCTGTCCGAGGATACGGAATCTTTCTTCCACCTCCCCCGATAAAAAAGACCCTGTGGCGATGCCACAGGGTCTTTTGCTCGTATCAATCTTTTGACAGCAGTTCCAGCAGCAGCCGCTCGTTCTTCCCTGCCGCTTGGGTAAGCTGACAGGAGCGCTGACAAAGCGCCGCGCGCCGCGCTTCATAATCAGCCATCAGCTGATCCACGCATGTGATGGCCTGTGCCCGGTCGAACCGCTCCACCTCTCCGGCGCAGGGCATGTCCAGTTCTTCCAGATAGCTGCTGACCTTGGGGTCGTATACAAGGCCCACCACAGGCACTGCCGCGCGGGCGGCAAAAATAAGGGTGTGCAGCCGCATGGCAAGACACAGTCGACTGCGGGAGATCACCCCCATGAGTTCCTTGGGTGTCAGGCTCTGATCCAGCAGGATGGCAGGATTTTTCATTTCTTCGCACACTTTCCGGCTGATATCCCGGTCGTGTCCGGGCTGCATGAGCACAAACACGCTTGCAAGCCCGTGGGCCTCGTACAGGTGGTCGCATACAGCCGCCAGCTCCTGCGCAAATGTTCCCGTGCCCGGCCAGCTGCGCACGGAGATGACCGCAAAGTGTTTATCCTTGTTGATCCCTGCCTGCGCCAGGATCTGCCCCACCCGGTCCTCAGTTTCCGGTTCCATGGTGAACACCGGGTCAGCGGTAATGTGCAGGTCTGTCCGCTCTACCCCCATGTCCCGCAATTCTTTGGCGGAGCTGTGGTCACGCAGGGTGACCAGATCAGCCCGCTCCACCGCCCGCTTCACCCGCCGGCGGTTGGCCGAACGAGCCACCGGGCCAATACCGTTGGCATAGAGCATGACCTTTTTCCCGTGCAGGCGGGCCAACCACATCACCGACAGGTAATATAGCAAAGATCGGGTAGAGGTACGGTCCTGCAGCAGACTTCCGCCGCCGGACAGCAGCACGTCACATCTGCGCACCGCCCCCCATACCTGTAACAAATGAAAGCGGGGCACAGCGTCCAGTCCGTAGCGTTCCTTTGTCTGCTCCGGGTCGTTGGACAGCACTGTCACAGAAATTTCACCGCTGGCATGAGTCAGATTATCGTGGATGGATTGGAGGATCGCGTCATCTCCCGCATTGGAAAAGCCGTAATAGCCGCTCATCAGCACACGATATGCCTTGCGGCGCACGGTTTCGTACATGTCCAGACAATCCTGCGCCATGCGGCGGACGGAATAGTAGTCGAAGATGACCTGACGGCCATAGGCTCCAACACCCTGTGCCCGCTCTGCGGGCATGCACAAAGCCGTGGAAACATCGTCCAGCAGCCGTTCCGGTGTGGACAGTTCCAAACCACGGCAGCAGAAGTTGCCTAACCGGGCCTCCTCCAGCTTATCCGGGCCAAATAGTCCCTGATATCCCTCGTTGCCGGCCACAATAACGGGCTTGGCTGCCGCCATGGCTTCCAACGCCGCCCGGGACACACCCACAAACACATCTCCCGCCGCCACGATCTCGTTGATGTCGGTACGGGGACCTGTCATGGTGATCACCTTACGCCCCAATTGCCGGTTGATCTGATCCGCCTTTTTATTCAGCTCATCAAATACATTGCCGCCACCGGCGATGAGCAGCTGCACGCCGGGCACGTGCTGTTCCAGCGACGGCGCGATCTCGATCAGCTGCCGGGCCACCAGTGCCCGATCCTCGTCCATGCGGCTGACATAGGACACAATGGGTCTTTCCGGGTCCAGACCGAACTCAGCCAGCACCCGTGCCCCGGACACTTCGGGCGAAAACTTATCCGTGTCGATTCCGTTGATGGTGACGGAAATATGCTCTGCCGGGATCCCGTATTCCCGCATCAGGTATGCCTTGATGTCATCGGAAACGGCAATGGTTCGCTGACCCCAGTTGGTCAGATAACGCAGGCCGCCTGAAGTCTGAAACACCCAGTGGGCGGTGGTAACAAAGGGAAAGCCCATGTGCTTGTGCAGCAGTCCGCACAGAAAGCCGGGAATACGTGCGTGGGCATGGACCACATCGGGCTGCTCCTGCCAGATGACCTGCTTCAGGATACGCAAAGACCGCAGCATGCACCCTGCGCTGCGCCGGTTCAGCGGCGCCTGATAGTGGCGGATGCCGGCTTTCTCTATCTCCGGAACATAAACACCGCCGTTGGACACTACAGCCACATCATGCCCCATGACCTTCAGCTGCTTGGACAACTCCACGATATGGGTCTCCGCACCGCCGATGTCAAGGCCCATGGTGACCATCAGAATTTTACAGGCCATTACTCCAACCCCGTGACCGTGCCGCCAAAGAGGCTGGTTTTGGTGTAGAGATCCAGCCCCCAGCCCACACCCAGAATGTTGGCGCGGTTGACATAATAATGCCCGCGTTCGTCCACTCTGGCCTGCGCCTCCACAGTCAGCTTCACGTTGTACCGGCTCTCAATGGGCGCCATAACATAGGTGCCGTCTGCCTTGAGCATGGAGATAACGCAGTCTTCCACCTGAATGTCCTTAATAATGCCCATGGGGTTACCCGTCTCTTTGTCGTAGAGCCGGTCCTCCAACCGCAAGCTTTCCAAACGGCCTTCCGGCATATTGGTGATGGTCACTTCGTAACGGATGGTCTGCATGGGGTCTGCCGCACTGGCAATGGGCATGGCGCTGTCCTTGGTATACAGAGCCACGGCCAGCACCGCCACCACAACGATGACCGCCACGTCGATCACGCTGACAAGGCCGAACAGACGGCCGTTTTCATCAATGAGCTTTTTCATGGTGCTCACCCTCTCTCCACAGACAGGATATAGCCTGCGCCGTAGTAGCCGGGGCCCAGCACGCGAACGGAAGTACCCGCCCGGACCTCAAGGCCGCTTTCCAGCACGATGCCATCCTCGTTGTCCACCGCCTGGGCGGTGACGTTCATAACCACATTGTAGCGCTCCGGCACTTCCACGAACTGGAAGGTGCCCTGCAGCTCGTTCTTGGTCAGGGTTTTTGCAGGAGATACCTCCACCGTCTCAACGGTACCCATCAGTTCCTTCTTGGTGCGCTCATAGATCTCATCGCCCACGGCGATCATATCTGCGGTCTGCTTGTGCACCTGCTCCAGTTCCACCACATAGCGCACCACGTGGGTTCCCTTGGGCACGGTCACCCCGCTGTTGGGGTCCACCTCGGTCTGATGGCTACCCACAAATTTCCATGCCAGCAGACCCGCCGCAGCAACCAGCACCACAACCAGCAGTCCGATGTCAAACAGGTTCAGCTTCCACTTGATTCTCTTTTTCTCACTCATGGTTTTTCCCCTCCAGCACTTTGTAATATACGTTTTCTGTATTCTGGGCAAAAATCTCGGCGGTAAACCGCTGAGAGAACACCTCGACCGCCCGTTTCTTCATCCGCTCCATTGTCTGCGGCTCGTCCATGAGCCGGGCAATACAGGCGGCCAGCGCCGCGCTGTTGCGGTTTTCAAACAGCAAGCCGACCTCTCCGTCATCGATGAGCCACGGATTGCCCCCGTACGTACTGACCACGGCGGGCAGGCCCATGCTCAGTCCTTCCAAAAGGGACATACTGCAGGCCTCCGTACCATAGGAGGCATTGAGCTGCAGGTCCAGCACGGACAGCACCGCGGCAACATCGCTTTGGAAGCCCAGATAGACCACCCGGTCGGAAAGGCCCATTTCCTGTGTCTTTGCCTTGAGTTCTTCCTCAAAGGCACCGGTGCCTGCCACCAGCAGGCGGACCTTTTTCCCCTGTTCGCCCAGCAGCTTCATGGCCTCCAGAATGTACATGTGTCCTTTATAAGGCTCGATACGGGCCAGAATGCCCAGCACAAAGTCGTCCGGCTCGATGCCCCAGCGCGCACGCAGGGCGTCGCATTCCTCCGGAGTCTTTCGCGCCACCGGAGTCACACCGTTCATCATCACGGTGATGTTTTTGTCCGAAATGCCCGCATCAGTCAAATTCTCCGCCGTTGCCGGGCTGACAGCGATGATATGGTCGGAATAATATTCGTTGACCCACTTGTTCACCCAGCGACCGGGGGGATACTTCAGCTTGGCGGGAACGGGAAAAGCCGAATGACGGGTGTAGATGACCTTCTTTCCGCAGCGTCGGCCGGCAATTCGACCGGACAGCGCCCCGTGGGTGTGGACGATATCCGGGTCCACCCGGCGGATCAGGTCCATAAGCTGCTTCACATCGTCCTTGTGATAAGACCGGTCCGCCAGACCCTCCACCTCGTACACTGTGGTGCCCAGCTCTTCCAGCGGCGCTTTGAGCAGGCTTCCCTTAGGCACGGCCACAGACACATCAAAGTGTTCCCGGTCCGTCCGGCTCATGTAGTTGAGCAGCACACGGCCCGCGCCGCCAATATTGGTGTCGCTGATGATGTTGAGTACCTTGATCATCCTTCCACCTCCTCGGTCAGTTCGCTCCATCGGGCCGCCGCCATGCCCAGCGCCAGATAGGCCCAGAACACAAACATGACCCGGTAATTATAAAAGGAATAGTCCGTCATGGCCTGCACCATGAAGCCGGCCGCACCGGACAGGAACGCGATCTGCAACATGCGCCCCTTTCCCTTCTTTTCCCGGTGCAGCGCAACACACAGCCACCGGAAATAGCAGATCAAAATCACGCAGAACACCACCAGCGCGCACACACCGGCATCCACCGTGATCTGCAGCAGCAGATTGTGGCTGTGGGGGGCAACGATCTCGTCATAGCTGTAAGCGGGATAGACGGTGTTAAAGGCCACATCACCCGGCCCCACACCGCACAGCCAGTAGTCGGCCAGCATCCGCAGGGTGCCGAACCAGATGGATACCCGGTAGGAAGTAGACCTGTCCGCCAGATCTCCAATACTGGTAAAGCGCTGGATAATGGTATCGGGAAGCACGAAATAGAGCACGATCAACGCAAAGGGTGCCAGCATCAGCAGCCGGGGATTCAGCATCACGGCAAACACAAGGCCCGCCAGCAGCAGGGCCAGCCACGCGCCACGGGAGAAGGTGAGCACCAGACACAAACACAGCACCCCGCAGCACCCCAGCCAAAACAGCCGTTCCTTCCTCTGCTTTGCATTGAGCAGGCACGCGCCGCCCAGAGGAATCATCAACACCAGATACTGGCCCAGCATATTGGGGTTCTCCATGGTGGAGCCCACCCGGAAGCTGATACCGGAGAACATGGCGCTGTCCACCCATGCCGCAGACTGGTAGCCGCTGCCGAACACATACTGCACCATACCGTATGCCGCCACCAGAGTGCCGCCAAGCACCATGAGCTTGACCATGCGCTCCAGCTGTCCGCGGCTGTCCACGCTGTTCAGGGGCACCAGAGCAAACAAAACAAAGAACACCGTCAGCAGACCCACGGGCAGACTGGCTCTGGGCGCCACCGATGCAACCGTTCCCACCGCGTATACAGCGGCATACAGAATGACATATTTGTTGATGGGAGAGAAGGTCAACTGACGCTTCCGGTCACGCAGCAGCTGCAAAGCCAGCGCGCATACAGCCACCGCGCCCAGTGCCGCCACCACCATGGTGGGCAGCAGCGCCCCAAAGGCCACCGGCAGCATGCACCAGAACCACAACTGGGTAAATACACTGTCTCCCAGCAGCTTTTCCAGTTTCAGCAGCTCATACAGGCGGCACAAGCCACCCCGCACCCAATTCCAGATGTGGGCGAACACGCTGTGTTCCGATGCCCCCCGCGCCCGTTGGGACGGGTTGAGGAACCATTGCACCGCACGGCTGTTGTTCCACTGCACACCCAGCCAGTCGGCTATGGAAAACAGCCACCGGCACAGGATGCTGGCATGGAGAATATTCATTATCCGCTGCATATCATCCACCTCGTTTCAGAATACGCTTTGCCATATTGACCACCATTTGCGCCTCCGGTATGCGCAGCAGCACAGCTGCTGCAAAGTAGATCAGCATGCCGGAGCAGGCACTCACTCCCAGCAGCACCAGCTCGCCCGCTTTTCCAACGGGCAATACTGCGCCCAGCAGGTTCATCACCAAATACACACCTAATGCCATCATTGCTGCGGAAGCCAGTGTTTTGGTCATATCCAGCCAAAACCCGGCAGTAAATACCCGCTCTCCCTGCCGTTCCAGCGGCAGGAGAAGGAGCAGCGCGTACACCGTGGACGACACCGCCGAGGCAATGGCCAATCCTGCCACCTGCAGCCGGTCGGTCAGCGCCATGCACAGCACAATGTTGATCCCAATGGATACCGCGCCCGCCAACAGTGGGGTGCGTCCGTCCTGTTTGGCAAAATAGGCCCGGCTGAGAATATTCTGCACCGCATAGCCCACCATGCCCAAGGACACCCACACAAGGCCCCGGGCTGTGATGTCCACAGAAAAGGCGTCAAACAGGCCTCCGCCGTAAATAAAGGACACCAGCGGCCGGGATAACACCATCAGTCCGGCGCACATGGGAAGTACAAAAAACAGGGTGGAGTGTACCGTTTGACGCAGGGTGTCCCGAAACGCTTCTCCCTCCCCCTGTGCGCTCTGCCGGGAGAGCTTGGGGAAGATCACGTTGGTTACAGACAGCACGAATACACCTGCGATGATCAGATACAGGTTGGTGGATATCTCGATGGCCGACACACCTGCGCCGCCGTAGAGCCGGGAGCCGAACTTGGAGTTGATGGTCAGGTTAATGGGTTGCACCCATGTAGACACCATCACAGGCAGCATCAGGGCAAAAACCTGTTTCATCCCCTCGCTGCGCCAGTCAAGGCTTGGATGGTAACGATACCCTTTTTTCTTCAGGGCAGGCAGCTGCACCACCGCCTGCAACAGCCAGCCAAGCAGGAAGGCCACCGCCAGTCCGTAAATGCCGAACCGCTCGTTGAACGTAAAATAGTAGCCGATGATGACCAGATTGGACACGGTGCTGATCAGCGCCGGAATGTTAAATTCATCCAGTGACTGGAGTATGCCCACAAAAGAGAAGGCCACACCGGTAAAGAGCACTGTGGGGAACATGATGCGGGTCAGTCGGACAGCAAGCTGGGCGGTAGCCTCGTCATAGCCGTCAGCAAACAGCTCCACCAGCGGCCCGGCAAAGCCCATGCCCGCCAGCGAAAGCACCGCCGTCAGCGCCGCCATCACCGTCAGGAACGTACCGGCAAAGTGGAACGCCTTTCCCTTGCCCTGCTTGGTCAGGTACTGGCTGAACACCGGAATGAAGCAGGCCGCAATGGCCGAGGCGAACACCGCATCGAAAAATACCCGCGGAATCCGGCTTGCGGTGTAGAAGGCATTGGCCTGCATCCCCGTACCGTAGTGCACCGCCAGCATCCGGTCACGCACCAGCCCAAGCACCTTGCCCAGCAGGGTGATGATCATGACCACGCTGATGGTCTTTGTGGAATTGTCCCGTTGTTCACTCATGGGCAGACCTCTCTCATCTTCCGTTTTATAGGCATAAACAATCATTTTATTTTACATGATTTCCCCTCCTTGTGCAAGTCTTTATATAAATGTAAAAAGATTTCAAAATTTCCTCTTGACAGTTGCTTTCGTTGCTGATATACTGTCCAATCAAAACAAAGCAGGAACGGTTCCCGTCCTCACCCCAGGCTTCGAGCTCAAGGGTCAACATGGAAAACACTTCGTCGGTTTACCGGCGTTGTCTTGACGTGTGTGCGGGTGCCATTTCGGCTGCCGCACATTTATTTTGTCTGGAGGTGCTTTCCCATCGCTAACACAGGTCATCAGATCAACGAAGACATCCGTGACAAAGAGGTCCGCCTGATTTCCGAATCCGGCGAACAGCTGGGCATCATGTCCGCGCAGGAGGCCCTGAATCTGGCTGAGGAGCAGGGTCTCGACCTGGTCAAGATCTCTCCCAACGCCGATCCCCCTGTGTGCAAGGTCATGGACTACGGCAAGTTCCGTTTCGAGCAGACCAAGCGCGAGAAGGAAGCCCGCAAGAATCAGCGCGTGGTTGAGATCAAAGAAGTCCGCATGTCCCCCAGCATCGACGTAAACGACTTCAATGTCAAGCTGCGCAACGCCCAGAAGTTCCTGGGCGAGGGTAACCGCGTCAAGGTCACAGTCCGCTTCCGCGGCCGTGAGATGGCTCACACCGAGATCGGCCAGGATTTGCTGGTCAAGTTCGCCGAAGAGTGCAATGACATCGCTGTCCTGGACAAGGCCCCCAAACTGGAAGGCAGACACATGTCCATCTTCCTGTCCCCCAAATCCGCAAAAGAAAGCAAAAAATAAGAAAAGGAGTTTTCTGTTATGCCGAAGATCAAGACTCACAGCGGCGCTAAGAAGCGCTTCTCCCTCACCAAGAGCGGCAAAGTCAAGCGCGCCATGACCAAGAAGCGTCACCTGCTCAATGGCCACGGCAAGACCACCAAGCTCAAGCGCCACCTGCGCGGTACCGCCTACGCGGACAAGACCAACGAGGCGGCCGTCAAGCGCATGATCCTGTACAAGTAAGGAAAGGGAGGTAGACAACAATGGCAAGAGTTAAGGGCGCGATGATGACGCGCAAGAGAAGAAATAAGATCCTGAAGCTGGCCAAGGGCTACTGGGGCTCCAAGTCCAAGCACTACAAGATGGCCAACCAGGCGGTCATGAAGTCTCTGACCTACGCCTACACCGGCCGTAAGCTGAAGAAGCGTGACTTCCGTCAGCTGTGGATCACCCGCATCAATGCCGGCGCCAAGATGAACGGCATGAATTATTCTACCTTCATGAACGGTCTGAAGAAGGCTGGCATCGCTATCAACCGCAAGATGTTGGCTGAGCTGGCCGTCAACGACAAGGCCGCCTTCACCCAGCTGGTGGAGACCGCCAAGAAGGCCCTGGCTTAATTTCATCTCTGCAAGGAGCAGTTCTTCGGAACTGCTCCTTATTTTTTGAAGGCAATAGCGCACACTATCCCAAAGGAGTTTTTTGTGTGTATGATGCTCTGCTCGTGCGCCATTGCGCCCCCACGCTGGCCGGCCTGAAAACCGGCAGTCTGTTTTCCTGTTCTTTCGCCCAGCCGAAAGAAATGCACTCCTGTCTGCGCCACTGGAACGGGCAGCTGTACGGAAAAGGCCTGCATGTTCTTCCCTTGTGCCGCCGTAAGGGAAGAACTCTCATTTATCTCTACCGTTCCTCCGCCCTACTGAGCGACTTCAACTGCAAACAGACCGCGCAGCTGCTGAAGCAGCGCCACTACCCGCTCCCCTGCCCCGAGCGCTGTATCGCCCACCTGATCAAGCAGCTAGCTCACGGGGTTTCGTTCCCCCATGAGATCGGTCTGTTTCTGGGCTATCCGCCTGAGGATGTACTCGGCTTTATCCGCAACCCCGCCGCATGCAAATTCTCCGGCTGCTGGAAGGTATACGGAGACGTCCCTACCGCCCAAACCTGCTTTGACGCATACCGCAAATGCACACAAACCTGCTGCGCTCTGTTGGCGCTCGGGGTGGGTCTGGAGCAGCTTGCTACTGCCTATTAAGGACAGTATGCAATTCTTGCCCCGCTTTTTGCAATTCTTGCTTCTTCGTTTTTCTGTGCTTGACACAAAAGCGAAAACTGTCTATCCTTTCCTTGGCCCGTTTTGGTGGTTTTGCCGCTTATCCGCAACAAAATCCATTGCGTCATGTGCAATTACACCAAAAGCTTTGCATTCCAAGTGCATGCGGCCACTACCAAAAAGGCAGAAAAGGAGACGATATTATGCCCGCATTTACCCTTGACATGTTCCAGACCACCGGACTTGCCATGCTGCTGTTCGTACTGGGCCGACTGCTCATCACCCGGATCGAATTTCTGCGCCGCTGCTGCATCCCTGCCCCCGTGGTAGGTGGCCTGATTTTTGCCATCGTCCATCTGGCCCTGTATCAGGGCGGTATTCTCCAGCTTTCCTTTGACGAAAATGTTAAGAACTTTTTTATGACCCTGTTTTTTACCAGCGTGGGCTACACCGCCTGCTTCCGTCTGCTCAAGCGGGGCGGTAAAAAGGTTTTTGTATTCTTGGTGATCTCCATTACTATGGTGTGTCTGCAAAACGTGCTCAGCTCCGTGCTGGCCAACCTGTTTAACTGGGATATGCGTATGGGCCTGTGCACCGGCTCCATCCCCATGGTAGGCGGTCATGGTACTGCCGGCTCCTATGGTCCGGAAATGGAGAAGATGGGACTGGCCGGTGCTGAGGTGCTTGCCATCGCCGCAGCCACCTTTGGTCTGGTAGCCGGCTCCCTCATGGGCGGACCTACCGCTCGCGGTATTATCAACAAGTTTGGTCTGATCTCTGACGAGAGCCAGGATGAAATTCTGGAAATGAGCGATGAGACTCCCCAGCAGAAAGAAGCTGCCGAGCGGGTAGACATCAATTCCTTTACCAATGCCGCCATCCTGCTTATCGTGGCCGCCGGTCTGGGCACCGTCTTGACCAGCCTGCTCAATGGCATCACCATCATGGGTGCCAAGCTCACCTTCCCCACCTATATCGGCTCCATGGTCATCGCCGCCATTATCCGCAACTTCTGCGATATAAAACACATCGTGCTCCCCTCCCGCTCCATTGATATCTGGGGCAACGTGTCCCTGTCCATCTTCCTTGCCGTGGCCCTGATGACCCTGAAGCTGTGGCAGCTGGCCGACCTGGCCGGTCCCATGATCGTTATGCTGGCCGCACAGACCCTGCTGATGTTCGTCTTCGCCCGCTATATCGTATTTAACGTGATGGGCCGGGACTACGAGGCCGCGGTCATGACCTCCGCCTTCTGCGGCTTCGGTATGGGTGCCACCCCTAACGCCATGGCCAACATGCAGGTGCTTACCGCCCAGTTCGGTCCTGCACCTCAGGCCTACTTCATCGTGCCCCTGGTAGGCTCTCTGTTCATCGACTTCATCAACGGCATCATCATTACCGCGTTTTTAAATGTGCTGCCCTATGTGCAGTCCATCCTCCCCTTCTAAACACTTCTAAACCTAAACGCTCCGCACAGCTGTGCGGAGCGTTCTTTTTTATTTCCAAATATTTTTTACGATGTAATATAATTTAAATTATTATATTTGGTGGTTTTGTATATTGATATTTACAAGTGAACAAGCGTATACTATATCCACTAACATCTGCTCTAACGGAAAAGGAGTTGCCTATGGAACGCACGTTGACTTCTACCACCCCTGCCTGCATCACCCGAAAAAGTGCCGTGTGCACCCGCCACGGTGAGCGGGGCCGTGACCCCTATGACGCTCTGCGTCCATGGTCAGCCATAACCCATGGTGCCGGGGCTGTGCTGGCTGTATTGGGCACGATCCTGCTCCTGCTGCACTCCTATTCTGCTGCGCAGTATATTTCCTTTACAGCATATGGGGTGTCTACGATACTGCTCTATTCCGCCAGTGCCCTGTACCATTGTCTGCGCACCGGCATTGCCGGACGGCGGCGGCTGCGCAAGCTGGACCACTGCTCCATCTGTCTGCTCATTGCGGGCAGCTATACCCCCATCTGCGTGCTGGCACTGGGCGCGGGCTGCGGCTCTGTTCTGCTGATGGGCGTGTGGCTTTTTGCACTTGCGGGTATCCTGCTGTCTCTGCTGTGGATCACCGCTCCCCGCTGGCTGTCTGCGGGAGTCTATCTGTGCATGGGCTGGCTGGCGGTGTTCGCCCTGAGACCCCTGAGCGCCGCTTTGCCGCCGGAGGGCATGGTCTGGTTGGTAGCAGGGGGTGTGCTGTACTCCGTGGGCGGGGTGCTGTACGCACTGAAGTGGCCGGGCCGAAATAACCCGCGCTTCGGCTGCCACGAGATCTTCCACGTGTTCATCCTGCTGGGCAGTGTGTGCCACTATATCAATATGTACCGAGTGGTACTCCACCTGTAAGAAAAATCCGCTTCTCACACCGAGAAGCGGATTTTTTATTCCGGATGTTTTAAATAGCGCAGGTGGTCTGCCACGTCCTTTTCCAGTGCATAGATGGTCAGACATATGACCAATGAGAGCACCGATGCCAAAAATGCGGCAACCATGACGATGGAGGGCAGAGGTTCATTCATATAGCCGTAAAAAATCGGTTCCGCCCCGCCCCGCAGAAAACACCACACGCTCAAGCCAAAAAGGCCAGATGCCATACACCCCCAAATCGCTTTCATCTTTTTTGTCCGTTCCAGTGTATACATAAGGCTCCCTCCTCATTTGCGTTTTGTCTGTACAAGACGACCGGCCAGCCCCCCGCTCATCAGCCCGACCAAGGCTCCACACAGCACATCCGTGGTGAAATGCACCCCTACATACAGCCGCGAAAATCCCATAAGCACCGCGCACAGGAGGGCAATATTCCCCCACTTTTTGCTTAAATACGGCCGCCACGCCAGCGCGGCGGCAAAGGCGGCGCAGGTGTGCCCCGAGGGGAAGGAGTAGGGGTCATGCTCCGCCACCAGAGCGGTCAAACCCTCTACTACCAGCCACGGCCGAACGCGGCAGACCAGCGGCTTCAATATCACATTGGTACACAAAAACCCCATCAGCAGGGCCAACAGACCGGCAAGACCGGCTTTGCGGGTTTTGAGAATACACAGCATTCCCACCGAGAGGGCAAGCCAGCACAGCCCCATATTGCCCAGCGTGGTATAAAACATGAAAAACGAATCCATCACAGGGCCGCGCAGATACTCCTGTATCCACAGCAGCACGGCCCCTTCCAATTCAAGCAGAAAATCCGGCAAAACTTCCCCTCCCAGCTGTGTCCCGCACTTGACCATACAAAGCGGGATGATTATAATAGGATTATAAACTTTTTTTCATCAACAGGCAAGACCCGCCTTGCCTGCTCCGGAGGTCCGCCTTGAAACAGATCGTCTGCCTGTCTCACACCCCCTGGCGCAGCATCCCCTCCCGCACTCAGCAGCTGATGACCCGAATGAAGGGTGTGCAGGTGCTGTTCTTTGAGCCTGCCTCCGGCCGCACAGACCGCAGCTGGCGCAAGGGTGGCCGCCGGGTGCGTCCTGAGGTAACGGTATACACACTCCCTCCCGTCTCCACCCAGGATGAGCGCTATTTGCCCCTGTTCAGAATGGGACAGCGCAAGCAGGCCCGGTTCATCAACCGTCAGCTGGACAAGCACCGTTTCCGCAGCTTCTTGCTGTGGACCACCTCCCCTGTCCACGTGCACCTTCTGGATCATATCTCCTACGATGCCCTGGTCTACGACTGTGACCGGGATTGGGCGGACCTGTCCGAACTGTGGGAAGGCACCCTTGCCCAAACCGCAGATGTGGTATTTGCCGCCTCCCACGAGCTGCTGGACCAGTTGTCCCCCTGCAGCGCCAACATCGCTCTGCTGCCCAACGGGGTGCATTACTCCCTGTTCTCCCACGGCAGCAGCACCACCGATCGGATCCTGCCCCAGATATCCGGTCCCATCTTCTGCTGGACGGGTACCATCCACGCCGATTTAAATCTGGACCCGGTGGTCCATGCTGCGGCAGCACATCCGGAATGGACCTTCCTGCTGGTGGGCCAGCCTGATCCGGACAACCCTTATCTTGCCCGTCTGGAGCGTATGAGCAACGTGGTATTTGTGGGCGAGCGTCCCCTTGTGGAGCTGCCCGATTATCTGGCCCGCAGTCAGGTGTGCATCAATCTGCTGCGGGAGGACACCCCCTACAGCGACATCATCCCCAGCCGCATCTACGAGTATCTTTCCACCGGAAAGCCCATCGTGTCCATGCTGTGGCCCGATCAGGTGGAGCAGTTCCCTGACGTGATCTACGGTGCGTATACCCAGCAATCCTTTACAGAGCTGTGTGAACGTGCGCTGGCCGAGGACCGCTCCTGGGTAGCCGACCGCCGCCGCAAGTACGGCGAGGAGGCCGCATGGTCCCGCCGGGCAGAGGATATACTGCATATTTTGAACACGGTGGGGCTGCTGTGAGAACCAGTTTCACAATCTGGTTTTCATTTTCCATCCCCACATTGTTCAAGCCTACGAATTTTATTTTTCCCCTTGCAAAAAAGCCTTTTTTTCGATAGAATGAAATAGAATTCGGGCGAGGAGGCAACAACATGTCAGTCATTCGTTCCACTGTGCGCTGCTTGTGTTTCTCCGGCCCCATTGCGTCCAAAATAATGTCATAATCGTTTCAGGCTGCCTGCATACCTGCGGGCGGCCTGATTTATTTATCACGGAGGTATTCTATGAGCAAGAAAGTCGCTGTTATCATGGGCTCCGACTCCGACTGGCCCGTCGTCAAGGCCGCCTGCGCCCAGCTGGACGAGTTCGGCATCCCCTACGAGGCACACATCCTCAGCGCCCACCGCACCCCCGCAGCCGCCGCGGACTTTGCCAAAAATGCTCGCGCCAACGGCTTTGGTGTACTCATCTGCGCCGCCGGCATGGCCGCCCATCTGGCCGGCGCTTTCGCCGGCAACTCCACCCTGCCCGTCATCGGCATTCCCATGAAGGGCGGTGCCGTGGACGGTCTGGATGCTCTTCTGGCCACCGTACAGATGCCCAGCGGCATCCCCGTGGCCACCGTTGCCATCAATGGTGCCAAGAATGCCGCCGTGCTGGCCGCTCAGATGCTGTCCATCACTGACGAGGCTCTGGCCGCCAAGCTGGATGCCGCCCGCGAGAGCATGGCCGCCCAGATCGCGGAAAAAGAAGCAAAGCTTCAGGCTGAACTGAAGGCTTAATAAATTACATATTGTTTGGGAGGAATCTGACATGGAAAACAAGCTGATTTACACCGGCAAGACCAAGAACGTTTACGCTCTGCCCAACGGCAACTGCCTGCTCAAGTTCAAGGACGACTGCACCGGCAAGGACGGTGTGTTCGATCCCGGCGAGAACAGCGTGGGTCTGACCATCGAGGGTGTGGGCGACGTGAACCTGCGCATGTCCATCTACTTCTTTGAGAAGATCAACGCCGCCGGCATCAAAACCCACTACGTCAGCGCCGATCTGGCCAACACCACCATGGAGGTCAAGCCCGCAAAGGTCTTTGGCAAGGGCTTGGAGGTTATCTGCCGCTATAAGGCTGTGGGCTCCTTCTTCCGCCGCTACTCCGA
>JAFVVH010000031.1 GCA_017502285.1 Oscillospiraceae bacterium
ACTTAAACAAATTCGTTTAGTGAATATGATACCTGCTATTCTGATTATTTTGACTATCCATATTATCATAGCTATACGATGGATGCTTATCAAAATCTTATCAGTGGTGATAAATGGTCCGGAATGGTTCAAGGTAATTGTTCCGGGTGGTTGTTACCTTGATATAATTATTATTCGCAAAAATGAGCAAAAATCAAGATGCTGCGGTGATTTCACTCTAAGGATTTTCGCCGGATATGATAGGAGGCTCCCATCGGGATTGATGGGAGCCTATTCTTAGATTAAGCTCAAGGCTAACGATCTGTTCGACAAATTGGAATTTGTTTTACTCTGCCTGTAATTGGTTGTTGAGTACATTGATTAGGTTGAAGCCATTTGGATGGTCATAATCCTCAGCAAGATATTCAAGGGCATCCACGAGTTCTGAAATGTGTGCTTTCACTTTTTCGGGATTGAGTATCATATCTCCATAGAGAATGTTGCACCAAGTATAATCTGTGTCGCTTGCTCCATCTTCAAGACAAAGATGAAGGATAAAAAGGCCAAAATAAGCAATGCAGAACAGAGTTTGTCCGCTCTGCTTTTTCTTCCCCTCATTTCCGGCGAATTGGCGAGAATACGCGCAGCATTTTATGCAATATGTCATATTTTATAAAATAATAAGAAAAGTATTGCATACTTTTTACAATGGCCTTATAATAAAAATAGAGAGTGGAACTACCCACTTTTATATTTAAAAGGAGGTCAAGGATATGGCATTACCTGCACAGGAGAGGCAGCAGCTCGAGCAGACGGCAAAAGAGCTGCGCCTTAAAATCATCGACGTAATGAGTTGGTCCGGCGGCGCCCATGTGGGCGGCTCCATGAGCATTGTAGAGATTCTGACCCTTCTATACTTCAAGTATCTGAACATCGACCCGGAAAACCCCTGCTGGGAGGATCGCGACCGTTTCATTCTCTCCAAGGGCCACACTGCCGCAGGCTATATCCCGGTGCTGGCCAAGCGCGGCTACTTCCCCGAGGACACGCTGAAAACCTTCAACCACTTCGGCAGCCCCTTTGCCATGCACCCCGACTGCAACAAGGTCACCGGCTGCGATGCCTCCGCCGGCAGCCTTGGCCACGGTCTCAGCATGGCGGTGGGTCTTGGTCTGGGGGCCAAGTACCGCAAGAAGGACTACAAGACCGTCTGTCTCATGGGTGACGGCGAATGCTGCGAAGGCAGTGTATGGGAGGCAGCCATGTCCGCTGCCCACTTCAAACTGGACAACGTCATCGGTATTGTGGACCGCAACCGCCTGATGATCGACGGCTTCACCGAGGATGTCATGGCGCTGGAGCCCTTTGCGGACAAGTGGCGGGCCTTCGGCTGGGAGGTCATTGAAACGGACGGCCACGATCTGGACGCGATGGACGATGCCCTTGCCAAAGCCTGGGCCGCCAAGGGCAAACCCACGCTGATCCTTGCCAACACCATCAAGGGCAAGGGCGTGGACTTTATGGAAAACAACGTGGTCTGGCACTACGCCTCCGGCGACTCAGCGCTCTGCGAGCGTGCCAAGGCCTCCATTCTGAAGGGTTAAGGGGGATAGAGTTATGGCTGTTATTACCGGAACCAACTGGAACGCTTACGACGCTTCCACCATGACCGCCCGTGAGATTTACGGGCGCACCCTGGCCGCGCTGGCCGAGGGCAACGACAAGATCGTTGGTCTTACCGCCGATCTTGAAAAGACCACCGCCATCAAATTCTTCGCGGATAAGTTTCCCGATCGCTTCTTCAACGTGGGCATTGCCGAGCAAAACATGCTGGGTATCGCTGCGGGTCTTGCCAAGGCGGGGCTCATCCCCTTCGCCTCCACCATGGCGGTCTTTGCCTGTCTCCGGGCGGGCGAGCAGCTTCGTACCGACATTGCCTACCAGAATCTACCGGTGAAGATCATCGCCACCCATGCAGGCATCTCCTTTGGCCACGCCGGCACCACCCACCATTGCACCGAGGACTTCGCTATTCTCCGGGCCATTCCCAACATGACGGTGATCTGCCCGGCCGACGGCATCGAGACCAGCAAGGCGGTACAGGCCTGTGTGGACACGCCGGGCCCGGTGTACATCCGTATCGGCCGCGGCTTTGAGCCGCCCTGCTACGAAAACGATGACTACACCTATGAGATCGGCAAGGCCATCACCATGCGCGAAGGCACCGACCTCACCATCATCTGCTGCGGCATCGCCGTGCTGCAGGCCGTCAATGCCGCCAGGACCCTGGCCGAAAACGACGGGCTCTCCGTGCGCGTGATCAATATGCACACCATCAAGCCCATCGACAAAGAAGCCATCCTTAAGGCCGTCAGCGAGACAAGACGCATCCTCACCGTGGAGGAGCACAACGTGCTGGGCGGTCTGGGCGACGCAGTGGCCTCCGTCATTGCTGAGAGCGGCATGGGCTGCGTTTTCCGCAAGCACGGGCTGCAGGATACCTTCGCGGCCATCGGCTACGCCGAGGACCTTTATGCCCACTACGGTCTGGATGCCAACGGCATCGTGGATCAGGTTCGTGAGATGATGGGCAGGGAGTACGAGCCCGACGAAAACTGGGAAGACGACTAAAAGGGGGGATAAGCATGTCATCCGCACAGGAACTCATGACCGCAAAGCTCTTTATGAACGCGGCTTTTCCCACCATGCAGGTGCTGCTGGACGACAACCTTAAGCTCCATAAAAAGTTTGAGAGCTTTCAGGGCACGGTGCAGTTTGGGGCCAAAAACGACGGCGAGCTTCTCTGCTGCCACCTGATCTTCGATAACGGTAAGCTCACCGTGGTACAGGGGAGCGCGGAGAAGCCGGATCTTACGCTGACTTTCCCCAGCATTGAGAAGATGAACGCCCTTTTGAAGGGCGGTCTGGCCCTCCCCGCCATCAAGGGCAAGCTCAGCATGCTGCCCAATGTACTGGCGGTGCTGCTTGGGCTGAAGATCATGACCAAACCCAACGACAAGCTGAAAACCGAGGAAGAAAAAGCCCTGAAGGTCAAGTGCAGCCTTTACATGATCACCCGGGCCCTCTCCAAGTACAACAAGCTGGGCGACCCGGACATGCAGGAGTTCTGTCGCCGCCAGCCGGACCGCATCTACCAGTTCCGGGTGGAAAAGGACGGCGACCCGGCCTTCATCGCCCGCTACCTGCGGGTAAAGGCAGGCCAGTCCAAGTCCGGGCACGGGGTCTACACCCGCCGCAGCCCCTTTGTTCTCTTCCGCTTCCTCTCCGTGGAGGGGGCTCTGAAGGTGCTAGGCAAGGAATGCGAGTTCGTGGAAGGCGTGGAAAAGGGCTATGTAGAGACTGTGGGCAGCCCGGAATACGCCTGTTATCTCAATGACTACATGGCCATTCTGCAGGGCATGCTGACCTGATGAGAAAGGAGCGGGTATGAAAACAGTATATTTTGACAAGGACATACCGCGGATACTCGCAACGAAGGCCGCGGCCAAGAGCGCGAAAAAGCTCCTTTTCACGGGCCTCAACGCCGTGAAATACGTTACGGATCTGCCGGATCCGCCCCTGCCCGCTCAGGACTGGGTGCGTGTGAGAAACATCGCCTGTGGTCTCTGCGGCACGGACATCAGCTTCTTCAAGGCCACCACCGGCACCAACTCCGCGCTGGAGCCCATCCCCAGCTCCAAGCGCACTTATCTGGGCCACGAGAACATTGGCGTTGTCACCGAGGTAGGCACGGACGTTACCGATCTCAAGGTGGGAGACCGGGTCACCATCCGGGCATACATGGCCGGCTGCGACACCAAGGGTCTCAAAGACCGCTGCCCCTACTGTGAATCCGGCGACTATAACTTCTGTCTTAACTACGGCGCTCCCTCCCCCTACGGCGAGGTGGTCACCGGCGCAGGCTGGAGCGACAGCTTCATTTACCCCGCCCGGGGTCTCGCCAAAGTCTACGACGAGCTCAGCGACGAACAGGCCGTCATGGTGGAGCCCGCCTGCGTCTCCGTCCACGCGGTACTCCATGCCCCACCGAAAAAGGGCGAGAAGATCCTGGTCATGGGCTGCGGCACCATCGGCCTCGGCGTGGTGCAGGCCATCAAGGTGGTAGAACCGAACTGCGAAGTCTGGATCCTGGAGCGCGTCAAAAGCAAGCAGGAATTCGCCAAAAAGCTGGGGGCCGACCATGTGCTGACCGGCGAGATCTACGAAGCCACGTCCAGGGCCACCGGCGGCAGCGAGGTTTTTACCGGCATGGCGGGCAACAAGTATTTCTTCGGCGGCTTCGACCGCATCTATGACTGCATCGGCGGCGACTGGGCCAACCATACGGCGGTGCGTCTCCTGCGGGCCCGGGGCACGCTGGTGAAGATCGGCCATCACATGCGGGCCGTCTCCTTTGACGAGACCCCCATCTGGTGGCAGGAACTGAATCTGGTGGGCGTGGACGCCCACGGCATGGAGCACTGGCAGGGCCGCGATCTCTATACCTTCGATCTGGTGCAGGAGTGGATCCGGGACGGTGTCTACAGCGTGGACGGCTTCGTGACCCATCATTTCAAACTGGATGACTACAAGGACGCCCTGAAGCTGGCCCTTGAAAATCCGCCGGATGTTGTTAAAATAGTCATAGACTGTCAGTAAAGGATGACTCTCTATGAAAGAAGAAAAAACCGCAGGCCTTGTAAAAATCGGTGAGCTGGCCAAGGTCACCGGTGTCAGCGTGTCCACGCTGAAGTTCTATGTCAAGGAAGGCCTGCTGGAACCCAAATGCAAAACCGGGAAAAACATGTCCTGGTACGACCCGGCCTGCGCCGATACCATCCGTACCATCCGCGCCCTGCAAAAGGAGCGCTTTTATCCCCTGTCCGTCATCAAGGAGCTTTTGAAGGGCGGACAGGGCGAACGGGAAATGGCCCTGCTGGACGCGATCCATAAGGTGAACTACCGCTCAGACAACACCCTGCTTGGGCTGGGAGAGGCCGTCCGCCGCAGCCGTCTCTCGGCCCAGGAGATCACCCGCCTTTCCGAGGCGGGGCTGATCTCCGTCGGGGCCGGGGGCAGCCGCCCGGTCTATACCCAGACGGATCTCTCCGTCATGTCGCTGGTGCGCCGCCGTATGGACGCAGGCATCCCCTTTGAGCAAACGTTGCTGTCCTTCGGCATCTACGCCACGGCCCTGTACAGTGCCGTCCGGGCCGAAGTCAGCGCTTTTATCTCCGGGGCCATTCTTTCCCCCGGCTTTACCGCCGAGATGGGCACGCGGCTCATCCGCGTCTCCGACGAGACGCTGGACGCCTTCGTGGATTTGAAGCGCGAGGAGCTGAACCGCGTTTACGGCTCCGGAAGTCTGGAGGATCTCTATCGCTTTGAGGGAGCCCTGACCCGGGGACTGGAACGCATCCGCTGGATGCTGGAGGCCGTGGGGCTCCATGAGGACGCAGCCTACTGCGCCGCGGCTCTGGCCGGTGACAGCACCGGTATACCTGTGCTGGACCGCTCCGCCGCCCTCTACCGGGGCAGCGAACACGGCAGCGGCAACGGCATTGCCGCCCGCGTGGCCGGCTGCGCCGCCGCCCTGGATTACTTTACCGCGCTGGATCCTCTTTGCGCCGGCAGCGCCGCGGTGGCGGTCTGGTGCATGAAGCTTTGCTGGCTGAGTCTTGCCCCGGATATTCTCAACTGCCGGGAACTGGCGGACACGACCCTCCGGGAGCTGCTGGCATATCTGCAGCAGCGCCTCGGAGACATCACCGCCCTCCGGTCCGCACTTCCTGCCATCCTCTCCGAGAACCGGGAGGCGTATGTGTATCTGTAAACAAGAATGCCATTGCTTATGAAGGATAAAAAAGGCCAAAAAACCCACAAAATCAGGGTTTTTTGGCCTTTTTGTGTCAAGGGGACGGTTCTCTTGACACGCCTACACCACCACGAAAGAAAGCTGGAACTGTATGTTCGTCCAACAACGAAGATTAGTCCGCAAAACCTATGCCCTAAACCCGCAAAAGCTCCCGCCTTCCGGCGGGAGCTTTTGCATATCACGGCCCCGGATAAGGAGTATTCTCCACTCCCCTTTGAGTGAGTTTTCTGACCATAAAGTCCGTCATGGCCTTCCATACTTTCCGGACGGCAGACCAGCCGCCAAGGTGTTTCACCAGCCACGGGCTGACCGCATAGTAGCATCGGATAAAGCTGCGTCCCGCACCGCTTCCGGCCAGATACTCATCCCGGAACCGGCGCAG
>JAFVVH010000004.1 GCA_017502285.1 Oscillospiraceae bacterium
CATCGGTGAACCCGGTGTGGGCAAGACCGCGCTGGCTGAAGCGCTGGCGCTTGCCATTACCCACGGCAGCGTCCCATCCCATTTGCGGGATCGAAGGGTGTGCGCGCTGGACCTGTCCGCCATGGTGGCGGGCACCAAATACCGGGGCGAATTTGAAGAAAAGCTGCGCAAGGTGCTGGACGAGGTACGCCGAGCCGGAAATGTCATTCTCTTTCTGGACGAACTGCACACCATCGTTGGGGCGGGCAGCGCCGAGGGCGCCATTGATGCGGCCAACATTCTAAAGCCCGCTTTGGGCCGTGGGGAGCTGCAGGTTTTAGGCGCCACCACCCTGGAGGAGTATCGCCGCTATATTGAAAAGGATGCAGCTTTGGAGCGGCGCTTTCAGCCCGTCACCATCGCCGAGCCGGACCGGGACACCGCCCTGTCCATCCTGCGGGGGCTAAAGCCCCGTTACGAGCGCCACCATCACCTGTCCATCTCGGAGGAAGCGATCATTGCCGCAGTAGATCTGTCCCGGCGGTATCTTCCCCAGCGCTTTCTGCCCGACAAGGCCATCGACCTGATGGACGAGGCTGCCTCCCGGGTGCGGCTGGCCCGGCACATGCTGCCGCCGGAGCTTCAAACTCTGGAACGGCGCGCCGGCAGCGCGGCACAGGAAAAGCTTCTCGCCATTCAAAAACAGAATTATGAACGGGCTGCCATGCTGCGGGACGCAGAGCAGGACTTTCGCCGGGAGCTGGAGGGCAAAACCAAGCAATGGCAAAGCACCCACGCGCCCCGGCAGGTCACCGCCGCAGATGTGCGTGCTGTCCTGACCGGCTGGACCGGCATCCCGGTCACCGAGCTTTCTCTGGCTGAACAGCAGCGTCTGGCCGGACTGGAGGACACCCTGCACCAGGAACTGGCCGGACAGGACACAGCAGTTACCGCCGTTTCTAAAGCGGTGCGCCGTGGGCGGCTGGGTCTGAAAGACCCCAACCGCCCCGTAGGCTGTTTCCTCTTTCTGGGCCCCAGTGGTGTAGGCAAGACCCAACTGTGCCGCAGTCTGGCAAAAGCGTTGTTCGGCAGTTCGGATGCCTTGATACGACTTGATATGTCGGAATATATGGAGGCCCACACCGTCTCCCGGCTCATTGGTTCCCCTCCCGGCTACGTAGGTCATGAGGAGGGCGGACAGCTCACCGAACAGGTGCGCCGTGCCCCATGGTCAGTGGTGCTGCTGGACGAGATCGAAAAGGCCCATCAGGATGTGTGGGGCCTGCTGCTGCAGATCATGGACGAAGGTACTCTTACCGATTCCATGGGCCGCAAGGCCGACTTTCGCAACACGGTGCTGGTCATGACTTCCAATCTGGGCTCTCAGCGCTTTCAATCCGGCGGACATCTGGGTTTTGCCTCAGAAACGGACCGCAGTCAGCGCCGGGCAGCGGCGGAAAAAGCGGTGCTGGCCGATGCCAAACACACCTTCCGCCCGGAGTTTTGGGGGCGGCTGGACGGGGCACTGGTATTCCACCCTCCGGATGAGCTGGCACTGTGCAGCGTGGCCCGAATGCTGCTGGAAGCGACCCAGACCCGGCTGAAGGAACTGAACATTGGTCTGGAGGTCAGTGACGAAGCGTTGGGCTACCTTGTCCGTGAAAATTCCGATCCGGTCCACGGAGCCAGACCCCTGCGCCGCGCCATCACCGAAGGCATCGAAGACCCCGCTGCCGACCGGATGCTCTCCGGCTGTCTTTGCGCGGGACAGACCCTATTTGTGAACCTGTCGCAGGGCCAGCTGGAACTGACTGTACAGTAGTTTTTCTTGGAATAACCACTCCCCTGTGTTATACTGAACTCAACACCTCTTACAGGAGGAAGATACTATGAAAAACCAGCGTACCAGCGGCATTCTGATGGCCGTATCCTCTCTGCCCGGTCCTTACGGCATCGGCTCTTTGGGTAAGCCCGCCTTTGATTTTGTGGACTTTCTTGCCCAGTCCGGACAAACATACTGGCAGATCCTTCCTCTGGTCCCCCCGGGTGACGGAGCTTCGCCCTATATGTCCCCCTCCGCCTTTGCCGGAAACCCCTATTTCATCGACCTGGACCTGCTGGCACATGAGGGGCTGCTCACCCCGCAGGAGCTTCAGTCCGCCCGTTGGAACGACCCGGACCGGGTGGATTACGACTTTTTGGCCCGCACCCGCATCCCCCTGCTGCACAAAGCGTATGAACGTGCGCAGAACACCTCCAACGCCCCGGAACTGCCGTGGCTGGAGGACTATGCCGCCTTTGCCGCCCTGCACGACCAATATCAGACCGATTTCCGAAGCTGGCCTAACCACGCCGTTCCCGATAATCAGAAAATGGATTTTCACCGCTTTTTGCAGCACACCTTTTACCGCCAGTGGTTTGCGCTGAAAGCTTATGCCAACCAAAAGGGCATACGCATCATGGGCGACATCCCCATTTACCTGTCCGGCGACAGCGTAGAGCTATGGACGCACCCGGAGCTGTTCCATCTGGATGAAGACGGACGGCTCAAGGCGGTGGCTGGAGTTCCTCCCGATGCCTTTTCCGAGGACGGTCAGCTGTGGGGCAACCCTCTGTACGACTGGCAGGGCCACAAGCAGGCCGTGTTTGACTTCTGGTGCCAGCGCATCCACTGGTGTCACCAAATCTACGATGCGGTACGCATTGACCATTTCCGCGCTTTCCACAGCTACTGGTCCGTCCCCGCAAATGCCGCCTCCGCCATGGAGGGACACTGGGAGCAGGGGCCGGGCATGGAACTGCTGGATGCCCTGCGCAAAGCCGCCCCGGGTCTGGAGCTGATTGCAGAGGACCTGGGCGATTTGGACGAGGATGCGCTGCACTTCGTGCGTACCTGCGGTGTGCCGGGAATGAAGGTAATGGTCTTTGCCTTTGACCCGAACGGAGAAAGTGCCTATCTTCCCCACAACTGTCAGGGCGACTGCGTAGCCTATACCGGCACCCACGACACCCCCACCTTCGTCCAGTGGCTGACTGAGGGTGACCCCGCAGCCACCGCCTATGCCCGTTCCTACCTGCGCCTGCGCGAGGATGAGGGGCTGGGCTGGGGCGTGATCGCAGGCGCTTGGGCCACTGCCGCCCGGCTTGCCATTGCCCCCATGCAGGATGTGCTGGGTCTGGGCGCAGATGCCCGGATGAACGCGCCCGGCACCACGGGCAGCCACAACTGGAGCTGGCGGGTGCGCTCTGAAGCCCTTAATCCCCATGTCGCCGACCGACTGCGCAAGCTGACCCATATCTATCGGCGGTGAAACTTTTTTCCTTTGTGCTCAATTCTACTCTTGCCAACCTTCCATCCTTCGTGTATAATACGATGGTACGCCGGTGTGATGGAATTGGTAGACGTGACGGACTCAAAAGCCAGTACGTCTGACAGTCCGGCGTGCTATAAGAGTC
>JAFVVH010000032.1 GCA_017502285.1 Oscillospiraceae bacterium
ATCATGGAGGTAGCCGCCCGGCTGCTAACCGCACTGCCACTGCATCTGGACCTGACTATGGCACAGCACCTGCTTATCGGTCTTGTAGAAGTATCATCCGGTGTTGCAGGATTGATCGGAGAAAGCGCCCTAAACGAGCGAGTTTCAATGGCAGCATTTATGCTGGGATGGGCCGGGCTGTCTGTGCATTGTCAGGTTCTGTCCTTTCTTGCAGACAGCGACCTGTCTTCCTTTTCCTATCTTCTGGGCAAGGTCCTGCACGGCCTGCTGTCCGCCCTGTTTACCGCAGGGCTGATGCACCTGTTCCCTCTGTCTCAGCCGGTGTCAAGTTATCTATCCGTACAGGCTGAAAACCTGACCTTATTGGAAATAAACCGTTCTCTTGCCCTGGCTACCGCATCCGCATGGCTGCTGTGGCTCGGTTTTTCCGTTGTTTCCATCCTTGCAATACGTGCCAGCAAAAAAAGAGGTGGAAAATTCATCAAATGTGCGTTATAATGAAAAAAAGCATCTTCCGTAAGGAGGCATTTTTATGTCCCGACTGTTTCAAGATAAAATCGAGCCCCGTTGTGCCTACTGCGTACACGGCCGAGCTCTGACAGACGAGCAGATCGCATGCCCTAAGAAGGGGGTCATGACCGCCACCTCCCACTGCCGCGCGTTTCGGTACGATCCCCTGCGCCGCACTCCGCCCCGTCCGGCCAAAGCGGAGTTTTCCGGGCTGAAGGACGAGGATTTCTCCCTGTAAAACTTGACATTTTTCCTCTTTACTTTTCCTCATACCCCTGTTATAATGATGTGGCGCGAAAAAGCGCCCCTTTGCGTCCGTAGTTCAATGGATAGAGCGTCAGATTCCGGTTCTGAAAGTTGGGGGTTCGAGTCCCTTCGGGCGTGCCAAAACGACCGTCACCCATTTGGGTGGCGGTCGTTTTGTCCTTTCCTCCCCTAAGGGACTCGAACCCTGAGAGGGTGAGCGGCGATTACACGATATGCCAGCGGCATATCGTGCGCCGCTAAGTCCGCAGAAGCTATGCTTCAAGGACGGCAGACGCGCAAGCGGCTGCGTCCCTTCGGGCATTTAACCAAACAGCCTTCGCGTTTCGCTTGCCTGTTCAGGAAGGGACCCGAAATGGTAAAATGCGCCACCGGCGCATAAAGCACCCGCCGCCCATTGAGAGCGGCGGGTGCTTGAAAATGATGGTCCGTGTGCAAATTTGTTTATCGCCGTACGAACGGCATCAACGACAGCAGCAGTTTGCGTTTACATTGGATGTAGTATCTGCGCTCCTCGCCGTCTGTCCGGGCGATCTCACTGTTCAGATACCGCAATTCTTTCAGAAACCCGGCAGCAAACCGTGCCACCCCAAACACCAGAAACAGAAGAACAAGCCCTACCACTACGATTCCGATCAGTTCAATGAGTGGTTTCGTACCAAATTCAATTGTCGCCTGCGTCTGGTCCACGGGTCGTGCCTCCTGAAAATCTTTGATGCCTTATGGTCATCAGTGTATTTTAGCAGGGCACAGATTACCATAGAAACCTTTGCAAATCAATAGGTTGCGGCAAAATACGTCATTGCGACAAAAAACTTTCAATTAGGAAATATCTTTTATGTGAATTTGGTCCAAGCACTGTAAAATTTTCATCGAAATAACGCACCAGACCGATTTTCTATTATTTCCCCCAAGCCGTTTACATCCGTTTATCATCCGTTGCAGGATTATCGATAAGCTCTCCATTCCGGCTAAAGCGTGAGCCATGACAGGGACAGTCCCAAGAATGTTCCTCTTCGTTATACTTCAGCACACAGCCCATGTGCGGGCACCGGGGTCCGGGTGTGAGCAACCCCACGGCCGTTTGAGCGACATTTGCGGCCAGCTGAGGGTGCAGAACACTTCTGGATGGAGAAAACAGCTGCTCACAGGGGCTCTGCTTCCCCTGCACCAACTCAGTCAACACCTGTGCCGCCACCATGGAGGATGTCATCCCCCATTTGTTGAAGCCCGTGGCTACATACAGTCCGTGAGCACGTGGAGAATACCGTCCGATATAGTGCATCCCGTCCAGCGTGACACAGTCCTGCGTCGCCCAGCGGGCGGTCACTTTGGCATGGGGCCAGTGGCGGCGGGCAAATGCCTCCAGCTCCCGCCAACCTCCCCCCTGCTTTCCCGTCCTGTGGCCGCCGCCGCCAAGCAGCATCAGTTCCCCGTAGCGGCGAAAGGACAACCCCTTCTGTTCCTCATCCACATACATCCCTTCAAATACAGGGGCATTTTTCAGTGCCAGCACGTAAGAGCGATGCTGATGCAGCTTGAGAAAGTAGCTGCCGTGCTTGTTGAGCGTTGGGAAATGGGTCGCCACGATGATTTTGTTGGCCCGTATCTTCCCTCCGGCGGTCACTGCCTCTCCCGGTTTCAGTTCCAGCACCTTTGTGTGCTCATAAACACGCAGTCCCGGGGCTAATCCGGCTACAAACTTCAGCGGATGGAATTGCCCCTGCCCCTCAAAACGGACTGCCCCAGCCACCGGAAAGGGCAACGGAGTGCTGTGCACAAGGGCGGCGGGTGCTCCCAACCGCTTCAATGCCTGCATTTCCTGCTCCAACTTGTTGGCATCACGGCTATAGACATAGTTATCCTGCTGCTGATAATCACAGTCCACCTGCGCACACAGCTTGTGGTATTGCTCCACCGCCCATTGGTTGGCCTGTAAATAAAGCCGCGCATTCTGCATTCCAAACCGTTTCAGCAGCTTATGGTAGACCATCCCGTGCTGGGCGGTGATTTTCGCCGTCGTTCCCTTGGTCACCCCACTGCAAAGGGTGTCCGCCTCTGCCAGCACATAGTCGATTCCCACCTGTCCCAGCATATAGGCACATAAAATACCCGCCATCCCACCGCCAATGACGAGCACGTCTGTTTTTATATCCTGCTCCAACGCACCAAAACCAGGCATTTGCACTGTTTTCTGCCACAAGAATTCCATTTGACCACCTCCGTGGCTTTAGTATGCTCGTTCCCGGCACAAAAAACCGGACCGTCCACAGGACGGTCCGGTTTTCTTATTTCAGTTTCTGCGCAAAATCGCTGAGTACGTCAGAAATTTTAATATTCTGAGGACAAACAGCCTCGCAGCTGCGGCAGCCCAGACAGTCTGAGGGCTGCTTTCCCCTGCCCTGCACCTTCAGCCGCATGGGAATCAAAAAGCCGCTGCCTGCAAAGGCATGTTCATTGTAGAGCTCCAGCAGCTGGGGGATGTCCAGTCCCTGCGGGCAATGGGTGGTGCAGTAACGGCATGCGGTACAGGGCACACCACGGGTCAATTCCCTGCCCATGCCCAGCAGAGTATCCCACTCCTGTCCATTCAGGGGCTGTTCCGTATTAAAGGTGCAGACATTCGCCTTCACCTGCTCCAAATCAGACATCCCGGACAGAGTGACTACCACATCGTCCAGCGTCTGCAAAAAGCGGAAGGCCCAGCCGGGGGTGGTCTCCTCGGGCCGCAGCGCGCGCAGTTTTTCCTCGTGCTCCGAGTTTAAGGCAGCCAGCTTTCCGCCCCTCAGCGGCTCCATAACCCAGACGGGGATATTCCATTTGCGCAGCAGCTCCACCTTTTCCTTGGCTTTCTGGAACTCCCAATCCACCCAGTTGATCTGCAGCTGGCAGAACTCCATGTCCTTGCCGTAGGCTTCCAGAAAGCGCTCCAGAACGGGCAGGTCACCGTGGGCGGAAAAGCCGAGATGACGGATGCGGCCGTTGGCCTTCTGCTGCATCAAATAAGTATAGATACCGTATTGCTCATCATCCAGATAGCAGTCGATGTTCAGCTCGTTTACATTGTGGAACAGGTAGAAATCAAAGTACTCCATACCCGTTCTGTTCAGCTGCTCGGGGAAAATGCTCTCCACCTTATCCATGTTGCGCAGGTCATAGCCGGGGAACTTGTCTGCGATGTAATAGCGCTCCCGGGGGTAGCGGCGCAGAGCCGCGCCCAGCGCCGTCTCCGACTGGCCGTTGTGATAGCCCCATGCGGTATCATAATAGTTGATCCCTCCCGCCATGGCGCAGTCCACCATATCATTCACGGCAGACTGATCAACGCTCTTGTCCTCCAGCACCGGCAGGCGCATACCGCCCATACCCAGCGCAGACAGCTTTATATTCTGAAATGTACGATAGACCATTATCTTTCCTCCTTCACACATGCTCTATTTATATCAGTATACCATTAAAGCTCCTCTGAGGAAAGAATTTTTACGCATATGCCACAATTAAGCCCTCAGCCGCTTGTTTTCCTTGGTTTTTGGTGCTATGATACCGTTACATGCAAATGCAAATTTTTACATATAAGGGGATCTGCATTATGGATCATTTCAAGAAGCTTCAAAACGGCAGCGACATCCGCGGTGTGGCTCTGGAGGGCATTGAGGGCCAGCATGTCAACCTGACCGAGACGGTCTGCCGCAGCATTGGCCGCGGCTTTGCCCTGTGGCTGCGCGAGCGTCTGGGCAAGGACGATCTGCGCGTGTGCGTGGGTCGTGACTCCCGCCTGTCCGACCCCACTCTGGCCCAGTGGATCTGCGATGCCATGGCCTGTCAAGGTGTGCATGTGACCGATATCGGCATGGCCTCCACCCCCGCCATGTTCATGAGCACCGTCACCGGCGACAAGCCCTATGACGCCTCCGTGATGATCACCGCCAGCCACCTGCCCTTCAACCGCAACGGTTTCAAATTCTTCACCAAGGACGGCGGTCTGGAAAAGCAGGATATTACCGCCATTCTGGAAAATGCCGCCAGCGACAAGATCACCGAGTTGCCTCAGGCTGCGGTGTCCACCGGCACCTTTATGGACGACTATGCCGCCATTCTGGTGGACAAGGTCCGCTCCGCCACCGGCCAGCAGCGCCCTCTGGACGGTTTCAAGGTCGTGGTAGACGCAGGTAACGGTGCGGGCGGCTTCTATGTGGAAAAGGTGCTGCAGCCTCTGGGCGCGGACACCACCGGCAGCCAGTTCCTCGAGCCCGACGGTTCCTTCCCCAACCACATCCCCAATCCCGAGGACGCCACCGCCATGCAGGCCATTATGGACGCCGTTGCCGCTCAGAAGGCCGACCTTGGCATCATCTTTGACACCGATGTGGACCGTGCCGGCGCGGTTCTGTCCGACGGCAGCGAACTCAACCGCAACCGCATTATCGCCATGCTGGCCGCCATCCTGCTGCGGGAACATCCCGGCACCACCATCGTCACCGACTCCATCACCTCCACCGGTCTTGCCAAGTTCATCGCGGACAAGGGTGGTGTGCATCATCGCTTCAAGCGCGGCTACCGCAACGTCATCAACGAGTCCATCCGCCTGAACCAGGCCGGGCAGGACAGCCAGCTGGCTATCGAGACCTCCGGCCACGGCGCATTGAAGGAAAACTACTTCCTGGACGACGGTGCCTATCTGGTGACCAAGCTGCTCATCGAGCTGGCCTGGGGCAAAAAGGAGGGCTACACACTGGAGTCCCTCATCGCCGATCTGGCCGAGCCCGCCGAGAGCCGCGAGTTCCGTCTGAACATCATCCCCGAGGACTTCAAGGCCTACGGTCAGAGCGTGCTGGACGCTCTGCAGGAGTACGCCGCCAAGCAGCCCGGCTGGTCCATCGCCCCCAACAATTTCGAGGGTGTGCGCGTTGATCTGGATGCCGACCATGGCAACGGCTGGTTCCTGCTGCGTCTGTCCCTGCACGATCCCCTGCTGCCTCTGAACATCGAGTCCGACGTTCCCGGCGGTGTGCTGACCATTGCCAAGGAGCTGGCCCGTTTCCTGCTGACCTGCGACGGTCTGGACACCGGCAAGCTGGCCGAGTTTGTGGGCTGATCTCCTCCCCGTTTATACACACTCCCCACAGCGCAAAGCGCTGTGGGGAGTGATTTTTTGCCTGTTTTGACAAGATAAAAATTTTTTCGTTTTTTCGCAAAAAAGCGGTTGACATCCGGGGTGGCCTGTGGTAATATACATCTTGCGCTGAACAACAGCGCTCCACTACCAAATGCGCGAGTGGTGGAATTGGTAGACTCGCTGGCTTCAGGTGCCAGTGCTCGCAAGGGCGTGTGGGTTCGACTCCCACCTCGCGCACCAAAGACGACATTCGAAAGAATGTCGTCTTTTTGTTTCTATGCAAAAAGCGGCGCTGCTTAATAAGCAGCGCCGCTTTTCGTTATCGGCCCAAGGCCAGATCATACAATTCATTTTTGGACAGGTCCAGCTCCCGGGCGGCCTGCTTCACCGCGTCCTTGAGGGACGCACCCTGCTCACGCAACACCGCTACCCGGGCAAGGCCGTCCTCCAAAGTGGCTTCCTGCTCCGGTATGGGCTCCGCGCCGCGGATGACCAGAACGAACTCGCCCTTGGGCTGGTTTTCTTTGTACCAGTTGACCGCTTCGCCCAGAGTGGTGCGACGCACCTCCTCATGGAGCTTGGATAACTCCCGGCACAACGATATGGGGCGTTCTGCTCCAAAAGTACCCACCAGATCCGCAAGGGTTGCAGACAGCTTGTGGGGAGCCTCGTAGAACACCATGGTGCGTTCCTCCCCCTTCAGACTGTCCAGATGCGCCTTGCGGTTTTTCTTGTTCATGGGCAGAAAGCCCTCAAAGGTAAAGCGGTCGGTGGGCTGACCGGACACGGCCAATGCCGTGACCAGCGCACAGGGGCCGGGGATGGCTACCACCTCTATACCGTGGGCGGCACACAGGGCTACCAGTTCCTGACCGGGGTCGGAGATGGCAGGGGTGCCCGCATCGGTGACAAGGGCACAGCTCTCCCCCGCCAGCAGCCGCTCCAGCACCGCCTGCCCACCTGCCTCGGTATTGTGGCGGTAGTAGGAGATCATGGGCTTTTTCAGGCCCAGATGGTTGAGCAGCTTCAAAGACACCCGGGTATCTTCCGCGGCAATGAAGTCCGCCTGTGCCATGGTGTCCGCCATGCGGGGGGAAATGTCACCCAGATTGCCGATGGGGGTAGGGACAAGATAGAGTATTCCGGCCACAAGGACCACTCCTTCGTTATCAGATGATCTTCAACAGCACCAGCGCAAACAGCACAAAGGTGATGAGCAGCGCCAATGTAAAGAGGAGGAAGCCGCCGCTGAACTTTTTGCCCTGCCCGCCTCGGGAGGGGGGCACAAGCCCTGCCCGGCGCAGGGCGGTGACCACCGGTTTGTAGAGCAGCAGGGTAGCCGCCATATTCAGGCCGCCCTTGACCAGATTGAAAGGCATGAACAGGGGCAGCAGCATGCCCGCAATGACCTCGCGGGGTGTGCCCTGATACAGGGGTGTAATGAGATAGTTCCACAGCACCATCACCACCGTCATGACCACAGTAGCCGCAGCAAGACCGATCACCGCCCCCCGCTTGGAGTGATCCCGCTTGTAGATGTAGCACGCGGTGCAGCAAAAGCTGGCTGTGGAGGCGATATTCATAATAAGGCCGATGGGTCCGGTACCGCTGATGGAGAAAAATTCCACCACCGGGATCAGGATAGACAGAACGATCGCAGCGGCAGGACCGAGGGTGAACCCGCCGATGCAAATGACCACGCTTTTGAACTCGAAGTCCAGAAAGCCGTTGACGCTGGGAATGGCCTTGCACAGATAGGTGACCACCAGCCCCACGGCAGTGAGCATGGCCAATGTGACCATAGTGCGGATGTTGTTGAGCCAATTACGGTTTGCGCTTTGAGACATAAAAAAACACTCCTTCATTTTGTTTCGACACCAAAAAGCCAAAATGCCTTCCAGGTGTTAAAACTCATGAGGAGGTGCGCATAGTTTGTAACACACATCTTCTTCCATCCGGACTATACCGTTGGTCCCGGAGTTGCACCGGGTCAGCGAGCACACATGATGCTCGGTCGCGGACTTTACCGCCAGTGGGGAATTGCACCCCGCCCTGAAGACATTTGATTTAGTTGTCGTGAACATTATACGATATCCCAAAGCAGAATGCAACCCCCGGGAGAAATTCCCGGGGGTTGCATTTATCTTATACAAATCTGCTCCAAAACCTGTCCCACCGCTCCTTCAATGAGCAGGTCGGCCTTGTGGTCATAGGGTGTGGGCGACTTGTTGATGAGCACCAAGCGATTGCCCGTATAGTAGTTGACCAGCCCCGCCGCCGGGTAAACAGTCAGGGAGGTCCCGGCCACGATGAGCATATCCGCCCTGCTGATGTCCCGCACCGCTCCGGCCATGGTGTCCCCATTGAGTTGCTCCTCGTAAAGCACTACATCGGGCTTGAAAGTGCCGCCGCAAGAACATTTTGGCACACCCGTACTCTTCAAAATATCCTGCGCCGTACAGGATGCCCCGCAGGACAGGCAGTAGTTGCGCAGCACACTGCCATGCAGTTCCCACACCTGCCGACTTCCTGCCGCCTGATGCAGACCGTCGATGTTCTGGGTCACCACGCTGCACAGCTTGCGCGCTTTTTCCAACTCGGCCAGCTTCCTGTGGGCGGCGTTGGGTTGTGCATCCAGGCAGAGCATCTTTGCCCGATAAAAACGATAAAACTCCTCCGGGCGGCGGCGGAAAAAAGTGTGGCTCAAAATCTGCTCCGGCGGCCATTTATAGTTCTGGTTATACAGTCCGTCCACGCTGCGAAAGTCGGGAATACCCGACTCGGTGCTGACTCCGGCACCGCCGAAAAAGACGATCCGCTCACTTTCATCCACCCATTGCTGCAGCTTTTTGATGGCTTCGGTCATGGTCAGCCCCCCTTTTGTTCAGTATATCACACATTTCGGGACTTTCACAAGACACCGCCTTGTGCTATAATACACTTACACCTCACAAAGGAGGCTTCTGTATGAAAATCGTGATCGTGGACGGACAGGGCGGCAAGCTGGGCAAGCTGCTGGTAGAGCAGCTCAAGCAGGCCTGTCCTCAGGTACAGCTGTATGCCATCGGCACCAACTCCATCGCCACCGCCACCATGCTCAAGGCCGGGGCAGACTTTGGCGCCACCGGAGAAAATCCCGTGGTGCGGGCTGTGATGGACGCGGACGTGGTGCTTGGTCCCATGGGTATCGTGGTCGCCCATGCCATTTTGGGTGAAGTCACTCCAAAAATGGCTGAGGCTGTAGGCGGCTGCCGGGCCAAAAAGCTGCTCATCCCCATGAACAGCTGCGGCGTGTCCGTGGCCGGTGTGCAGGAGTTGCCTCTAAACAGCTATGTATCCCAGATCGTGGAACAAGTCCGTTCCATGCTCCCATAATTCACCAAACGGCAGGTCCTCCTGCCGTTTCTTTGATTGCTTTTTTTGCCGCTTTAGGGTATGATACATTCAGAAAATGATGGAGGCGTATGCCATGAAAGACGGATTTGTCAAAGTTGCCGCCGGCACCCCAAAGATCCGGGTCGCCGACTGCCGTTTCAATGCCGAGCAGATCTTCACCCTGATGCGGGAAGCATCCAAGCAGGGGGTGCGGGTGCTGTGCCTGCCCGAGCTGTGTCTGACGGGTGCCACCTGCGGCGATCTGTTCCTGCACGACACCCTGCTGGCCGGAGCGCAGGATTCCCTTGCCACCGTGCTGGAGGCCACAAAAAATCTGGATATGGTAACTGCTCTGGGCCTGCCCGTGCGTGGCAATGACAGCCGGGTATATAACTGCGCCGCCGTCATCCACAAGGGGCAGCTGTTGGGTCTTGTATCCAAGACCCACATCCCCAACGGCCAGAGCCGGTGGTTTACCTCCCCCAATGGCCGCACCACCCTGTGCTCCCTGTTCGGCGAGCCCCATGTGGTGAACAACGGTGCCGTCTTCTCCTGCGCCGGGCTGCCAGAGCTTGCCTTGAGCGTGGAGATCGGCGAAGATGCGTGGGCCGTTCAGTCCCCCGCTTGCGCCTTGACCACCTGTGGCAACGCCACGGTGATGCTCCACCTTTCCGCTTCCTGCGAAGTGGTGGGCCGGGCCGACTTCCGCCGTTCCATGCTGACCGCCCAGTCCGCCCGACTGGTGTGCGCCTATGTCAGCGCCGAAGCGGGTGAAGGCGAGTCCACCACCGACATGGTCTTTGCCGGTCATAACCTGATTGCAGAAAACGGCACGTTGCTGGCCGATCGGCGCTTTGCCTGCGGTCTGACCGTTTCCGAGGTGGATGTTTCCCGCCTTGCCTATCAGCGCCGCCTCACCCCCGTCCCCCCCTGTGCATGTGACACAGAGCATTGGCGCACGCTCTTTGACATGAACCTGTCCGACACCGTGCTCACCCGGCACATCAACCCCATGCCCTTTGTGCCCGAGGACGAACAAAAACGCGAGCAGCGCTGCAATGAAATTCTGTGCATTGCGGCCATGGGCCTGAAAAAGCGGCTGGAGCACACCGGTGCGAAAACTGCTGTTGTAGGTCTGTCCGGCGGCCTGGACTCTACCCTTGCCATTCTTACCACTGCTCTTGCCATGAAGATGCTGGGCCGTCCTGCCACCGACATTATCGCCGTGACTATGCCCTGCTTCGGCACCACAGACCGCACCCGAGACAATGCCGTGGAACTGGCTGGGCGGCTGGGCGCTACCCTGCTGCGTATTGACATCGGTGCTGCGGTGAAGCAGCACTTCAAGGATATTGGCCAGTCCATGGACGACCACAGCGTCACCTTTGAAAACGGTCAGGCCCGGGAGCGCACACAGGTGCTTATGGACATCGCCAACCAAAACGGCGGTCTTGTTGTGGGCACCGGCGATTTGTCGGAGCTGGCCCTCGGCTGGGCCACCTATAACGGAGACCACATGTCCATGTACGGTGTCAATGCCTCTATCCCCAAGACGCTGGTGCGCCACCTCGTCTCCTTCGTAGCCGGAGACAAGGCTCAGGAGGACCAGCGCCTGTCTGCCGTGCTGGAGGACATTCTGGACACCCCCGTTTCCCCGGAGCTGCTGCCTGCCGTACAGGGCGAGATCAGCCAGAAGACCGAGGATCTGGTGGGCCCCTACGAGCTGCACGACTTTTTCCTCTACTATGCCATTCGCTGGGCCTTCCCCCCCAGAAAGGTATACCGTCTGGCCCTGCACGCACTGGGCCGTCACTACGACAAGGCCACCATCCTGAAGTGGCTGAAAAACTTCTACCGCCGCTTCTTCACCCAGCAATTCAAGCGTTCCTGTCTGCCCGACGGTCCCAAGGTGGGCAGCGTGTCCCTCTCCCCCAGAGGAGACTGGTCCATGCCCAGCGACGCTGTGGCTGCCTTGTGGATGGAAGAATTGGACGAACTAAACTGAGGACGTGACACTTTGAATATTTATCTGGACCTGTTTATTACCTTTGCCAAGGTGGGAGTATGTACCTTCGGCGGCGGCTATGCCATGCTTCCTATGCTCCAGCGGGAGGTCGTGGAGAAAAAGGGGTGGGCCACCAACGAAGAGCTTACCGACTACTTCGCCATCGGCCAGTGTACCC
This sequence comes from Oscillospiraceae bacterium, assembly GCA_017502285.1. Classification (GTDB taxonomy): domain Bacteria; phylum Bacillota; class Clostridia; order Oscillospirales; family Oscillospiraceae; genus Lawsonibacter. The sequence goes on from JAFVVH010000032.1 coordinate 11,449, forward strand.
CCGGTGTGATCGCGGTCAACACCGCCACCTTTATCGGCTATAAGTTTAAAGGCTATCTGGGCGGTGTGGCTGCCACGCTGGGCGTGGTCTTTCCCTCCATCGTCATCATCACCGTCATTGCCGCCTTTCTGACCAATTTTGCCGACATCCCCGTGGTGCAGCATGCCATCGGCGGCGTCAGTGCCTGCGTGGTCGCCATGATCGCCGCCAGTGCCCTCAAGCTGGGAAAAACGGCGGTCAGGGATGCGCTGACTACCGTTATTTTCCTGACGGTGCTGGCTCTTGCCTTCTTCCTGAAGCTGTCCCCCGTCTTGCTGGTGGTGGTAGCCGGCCTTACCGGTCTGCTGTCCGGTATTGGAAAAGGAGGGCAGAAACAATGATCCTGCTGCGTTTGTTTTTTGAGTTTGCCAAGGTCGGCCTGTTTTCCGTGGGCGGCGGTCTTGCCACCATCCCCTTCCTGCAGCGGTTGGGCGAGTCCACCGGCTGGTTCACCAACGAACAGTTGACCACCATGGTGGCTGTGGGCGAGTCTACTCCCGGCCCCATCGGTGTGAACATGGCCACCTACGTTGGCTTTGAGACGGCAGGTGTGTTGGGTGCGGTCATCGCCACGCTGGGCCTGATCACCCCCTCCGTCATCGTCATTATCATCATCGCGGGCTTTTTGCAGAAATTCCGCGACTCCAAGTCGGTGGTCAATACGTTCTACGGCCTGCGTCCCGCCTCCACCGCCCTGATCGTTTCCGCCGGTCTGAGCGTGGCCCTGAGCATCTTCGTGATGGTGGGCGGCACAGTAGAGCACACCTTCGCCCTGAACTGGCCCGCCATCCTGCTTGCGGCGGCAGTTTTCCTGGCTATGAAGTTTACCCCGCTGAAAAAGCTGCACCCCATCGCCTTTATCGGTATCTCCGCCCTGGTGGGCATCCTTCTCAAAATGTAAACGAAACAGGGTCGTGAAAACGGCCCTGTTTTTACACAAAGGAGTCATTTGCGTGATCAAAGCAATTTTCTTCGACGTGGACGGCACACTGGTCAGCATGACCACCCACACCATCCCCCAAAGCACGCTGGACTGTCTGCGCGTCCTTCGTCGTAAAGGCATTAAACTATACATCGCCACCGGACGGCATATGAGTATGATGGACGATGTGCGCGCACAGTTTAAATTCGATGGCTATGTCAGCGTCAGCGGCCAGTACTGCCTGTGTGGTGATACCGTGGTACACAGCAACCCTATCTCCCCACAGGGCATGAAAGAAATAGTTTCCGCCATGACCGAGCATGGTTTTTCCGGCATATTTCTGGAGGGCGAGGAATGCTGGCTCAACCTACACGACCAAGCCGCCCGGCAGTATATAGAAGAATTCAAGCTGAAGACCCCACCCGTTCACCCCTTGAGTCGGGCATTGGATCATGACATTTATCAGGTCATCACCCTGCTTACTCGGGAGCAGGAGCATCTGCTGCTGGACCGTTCCGACCACCTCAAGGCTGTGCGCTGGCATCCCTCCTTTCTGGATGCCATGCCAACGGACGGCGGCAAGGATACCGGTATCCGGGCCGTGCTGGACTGGGCCGGGATTGCCCCGGAGGAAGCCATGGCCTTTGGGGACGGAGAAAATGACCTGACCATGTTTGCCTGTGTGGGCACAGCGATTGCCATGGGCAATGCCAGCCAAACGGTAAAGCAGGCCGCCCACTACGTCACCGCCCACGTGGACGAAGACGGGATACGGCAGGCACTGCTCCACCTCGACCTGCTGTGATGGATTTGTTTACAAAATTTTATAGATTATTTTGCCCCCAGCGTGTAAAATAAAGTTGGAAGAAATCACCGCGACGTAAGGAGGACGAACCATGAAATTAACCTTTTTCGGTGCTGCCCACGCCGTTACCGGCAGCTGTTACTGTCTGGAGGTCAACGGAAAGAAAATCCTGATCGACTGCGGCCTGCAGCAGGGCCGGGACGAGCACAATGACAACGCGCTGGACTTCGCCCCAAGCTATATCGACCATGTGATCGTCACCCATGCCCATATCGACCACTCCGGCCGTATTCCCCTGCTGGTCAAGCAGGGCTTTCAGGGCCAGATCTGCGCCACCCGGCTCACTGCCCGCCTTATGAGCATCATGCTGCGGGACTCCGCCCACATCCAGGAAAGCGACGCAGAGTGGCAGACCCGCAAAAACCAGCGTGCCGGAAAGAATACAGTAGAACCGCTTTACACCCTTTCCGACGCAGAGCAAGCCCTGCAGCAGCTGGCTGTCTTTGAGTATGGCCAAACCTTCGACCTGTGCGAAGGGGTGCAGGTGCGTTTCACCGATGCCGGTCACCTGTTGGGCTCGGCCAGCGTGGAGCTGTGGCTCACCGAAGCAGGTGTGACCAAAAAAATCGTCTTTTCCGGTGATATTGGCAACGTGGACCAGCCGGTCATCCGCGACCCCCAGCCGGTGGAACAGGCGGATTACGTGGTCATGGAGTCCACCTACGGTGACCGCAGCCATGAACCCCCTGAGAGTTATACAGAAGCTTTGGCCCAGCTTATTGACGAGACCTTTGCCCGGGGCGGCAACGTCATCATCCCCTCCTTTGCCGTTGGCCGCACCCAGGAGCTTTTGTACTTCATCCGCGAGATCAAGGCCAATGGCATGGTGAAAAGTGCCCCCGACTTTACTGTGTGCGTGGACAGCCCGCTGGCCGCCGAGGCCACCAAGATCTATGCCGGTGACCTGCACGGCTATCTGGATGAGGAAGCTATCGCGTTGGTGCAGGGTGGCGAGGATCTGTTCACCTTCCCGGGACTGAAGCTGGTGCAGACCAGTGAGGAGTCCAAGCTGCTGAATATGGACAGATCCTCCAAGGTCATCATTTCCGCCTCCGGTATGTGTGATGCCGGCCGCATCCGCCACCACCTGAAGCACAACCTGTGGCGGCCGGAATGTGCCGTGGTCTTCGTGGGCTATCAGGCGGAGGGCACTCTGGGCCGCCGTCTGCTGGAAGGGGCCAAAAGTGTCAAGCTCTTTGGGGAAGACATTTCTGTCAATGCCCGCATCGTCAACTTCAAGGGCCTGTCCTCCCACGCAGACCGGGAGCATCTGATCGCGTGGGCTCAGCAGTTCCAGCCCAAGCCCGAGCATATTTTTGTGACCCACGGCGACAGCGAGGTGACCGAGATCTTTGCGCAGACCCTGAACGACCTGGGCCTGTCCGCCCATGCCCCTTTGTATGAAGAGGTGTATGACCTTGCCGCCAACACCATGCTTGCCGAGGGCATCGTGCTGGAACGCAAAAAGGTATCCGGCGGCGCCTCCGCGCCTTCCCCTGCCTTCCGCCGTCTGGAGCAGATGGGCAAGCTGGTGGTGGAGGTCATCAGCCGCAGCCGCGGCCGCAGCAACAAGGATCTGGCCAAGCTGGCCGACCAGCTCAAGATGCTCATCGAAAAGTGGGATGCCTGATCCCCCGTTTGTATAGAGAAAAGAAAGAGGAGATCCCCATGTATTTTGACCGTCCCGCCCTGAAGGCGGAAGCAAGACGGGCCATGCGCAGCACGCACCCGCGCCCCATGCTCGTTGCCCTGCTTTACCTGCTGCTCACCACCGGTTTGAGCGCATTGATAAGCATTATTATTACTGATCCCATCACTCTGTTCGTGCAGCTGACCGATCAAGGGTTGACCCCCGGCAACGCTCTGCTGGTAGCCTTAAGCGACATTGGCCCCACCGGCCTGTTCCTGCATCTTCTGGTCGCCCTTTTCGGAATGGTACTGTCCTTTGGCTACAGCCGGTGGGCTCTGTCCGCTTCCCGTGGTGAAAAAGCTTCTTTCAGTGATCTCGTTTCCGGCTTTTCCATGGTAGGCAAGGTGTTGTGGCTATCAATCCTGCTCTTTCTTTGCGAGCTGTTGCTAAGTATCTTCTTTGCAATGGCCGCACACCTGGCCATGCTTCCTTTCTTATTGATTCCTGTTTTGAATTACGTTGCCGCAATTGTTTTCCCTATTACAGCCGCACTTATCCCCAACCTTCTTATGCTTTGGTATGCCATGTCCGCTTACTGCCTGCTGGATGATCCGGAACTGAGCGCGTTCCAAGCCATGCGCCGTAGCCGTCAACTGATGCGTGGGCACATTGGAGACTTGCTTCTCCTGTATCTGTCCTTTATCGGCTGGTTCTTGCTGGCAGTTGTACTTGCAATCGTGACGCTCCTGTGCGTCTCGGCTCCTATCGGTTATGCTCTGGCCACCCCTGACGCCAGTACCAGTACGTTTTTCTACGGTATGATTCCCGCAGCAATTTCGTTTCTTGGCCTTCTGTTTCTGGGTTTTTGGCTGACACCCTACCTCACCATTGTCAAGTGCAAATTCTATGACCATCTGCCCCGTACCCAGTCAGACGTCCCTCCTTTTGACCTGTAACCACAAAAAACGGACTGCTCTGTGAGCAGTCCGTTTTTTTGTGCTGTTCAATTGACCTGGATGTAATCCTTAGACACGTAGCCTGTCTTGACGCGGCCTGCGTCGCCGGAGTAGTTGATCTTGTACCAGCCGTCCGCCGTCTGCTCCAGAATGGTCACTTCCGTGCCGTTGGGGGCGGTATCCTGTGCCTCGTAATTACGGCCGGGGCCGGAGCGGATCAGCAGACCGGTGGTGGTTCCGGTCACTGTGCCCTTGCTGCCCGCGGCAACGGAGGGTGCGGGAGTTACGGGAGTCGGTGTGTTGGGTGTGGTAGGTGTCGTGGGGGTGGTGGACACCGAACCGGTGCTGCCGCCCTTGCAGCGCATAATACAAGTGGCCTTAATATCGCCCACCTGCGCGGTAACGGTAACGTTGACCTGAGAGGAGCCCTTGTTGATATTGGTAACTGTGCCGTCCTGCGCCACCGCAAGTGCTGTGGGGTCGCTGCTGCTCCAGACCACCGTGTCGGTGCAGTCGGCAGGCGAGAGGGTTGCTTTGAGCTTGAGCACTTCGTTGGCCTTCAGAGTAACGTCCTTGGTGCTCAGGGTAATGCCGGTGGCGGTAACGATGGGGGTGATCACACCGGTGCTCACCGAGGGATCGGGGACCACGGGAGCGCTCACATCACCGGAAGTGCTGCCTCCGGGCTGGGACACGCTGACTTCCGGCTGAGAAACGCTCACCTCAGAGGACCAAACGCTGCCGGATGACGCGTTTCCTCCCTCCACGCTAAACAGAGGGCTGAGCACGGAAAAGACAATGTAGATTGCGGCAATGATGAGAATGAACGACAACACCAGCCCGATGATCTGCACCGGCTGCATTCCGCCGCCGTAGCCACCGCCGCGCTTGTTGGTAGCCACCCGCTTACCGCCCCGGGTGGGGACTCGGTCTGCGCCGCCATAGCCGCCGTAGCCGGCTCTGTCATCACAGAAGGGGCATCGCTTGTAAGTAATGGAATAATCTTCGCCGCAATATTCACAGCGTATCACATCGGTGCGTCGGTTATCCTGTTTGGTTGCCATGGTCATCAGCCCTCCGTCCTGTTTTATGCCAGAGACACAATATCTCGTATTATTCCCCTTTATTCTACCGTTCTTTTGCGGTCTCGTCAACTGCCACAGCGGAAATTTCAGTATTTTTTCACGCTGCCCACCGGGTGGGTTTGGCTTGACCGAACCGCCCCTTTCTTTTATAATGGATTCAGAAAACAAGGCTCACAACCCTATGTAGGAGGAATTCATATGCTGATCAAATTTGACGAGATCAACGATACTGTGCTGGAAAATTTCAAAGGTGGTCAGGGCGCCTTTATCCCCAAAATTTTTGACGATGGCAAGTGCAAGATCATGCGTAGCCGTCTGCAGCCCCACAGCCATCTGGGCCTGCACACCCACGAAGGAAACAGCGAAATGCTCTTTGTCCTGTCCGGCCGGGGCAAGGTGCTTTATGACGGGGAATATCTGCCCCTGCAACCCGGTGACTGCCACTACTGCCCCATGGGACACGAGCACAGCCTGATCAACGATACCGACGAGGAACTGGTGGTCCTTGCCATCGTTCCCCAACACGGTGTTGCAAATATCTGACCCCATGAAAATCGGATTTTACACCCTGGGCTGCAAGGTCAACCAGTACGAGACGCAGGCTTTGGAGCAACTGTTTGTCCGGCGGGGGCACACACTGGTGGATTTCGAGGACGAGGCAGACCTGTATGTGATCAACACCTGCACCGTCACCGCCGTCAGCGATAAAAAGTCCCGGCAGGTCATTCGCCGTGCCAGAAAGACCGCTCCCAACGCCGTCATTGCCGTGTGCGGCTGTTATCCCCAGACCCATCCCGAGGATATGGATAAGCTGGGCATCGATCTGGTGGCCGGAACGGGCGACCGGCTGGGCTTTGTGGAGCTGGCTGAGCAGACTTTCCGGGAACGAAAGCCCATCAATGCACTGGACGATGCCATGAAGCGACTGGATTTTGAGGTGCTCCCCGCTGGCGGGCTGGAGGGCCGTACCCGTGCCATGCTAAAGGTGGAGGACGGCTGTGTCAACTTCTGCACCTACTGCATCATCCCCTATGCCAGAGGCCGCATACGCTCCCTTCCCCTGACCGAAGCGGCACGGCAGACCAAAGACCTGCAGGAGCAGGGCTATCGTGAGATCGTGCTCACAGGTATTGAAATTTCCTCCTGGGGTCAGGATCTGCGCAACGGCACCTCCCTCATTGATCTTTTGGAGGCTGTATGTGCCGCCGCCCCTGACTGCCGCATCCGGCTGGGCTCGCTGGAACCGAGAACGATCACGGAGGAATTCTGTGTCCGGGCATCCAAACTGTCCAATCTGTGTCCCCACTTCCACCTGTCCATGCAGTCCGGTTGCGACAGCGTGCTCAAGCGGATGAACCGCAAGTACGACACCGCCCGCTATCTGGAGTCTGTGGCCCTTCTGCGCCGGTACTTTGACCGTCCCGCTATTACCACAGATTTGATCGTGGGCTTCCCCGGTGAAACGCAGGAAGAATTTGAGCGGACACTGGAATTTATCCGCAAGTGCGCCTTTGCCGCCATGCACGTATTCCCCTATTCCAAGCGGCCCGGCACTCCCGCGGCTAATATGCCCGGGCAGGTCCCCAATGCCGTGAAGGAGGCCCGTGCCCATCTGGCCGCGCAGGTTGCCGCACAGATGGAGCAGGATTATCTGACACAGTTTTCCGGGCAAACCCTCCCCGTCCTTTTCGAGGAAGATCGTGATGGCCTGTGGTGGGGCCATACTCCCAACTATATCCCCGTGGCTGTCAAGGGCGAAAACCTGCACAATCAGGTGCGTGATGTGCTGTTGGAACAGGTGCGCAACGGCATAATAATAGGACATTTAAAGTAAAGGATCTGCATATACAAATGAAAAAAATATTTACCGCTCTGCTGGCAATACTGGTCATAGTATCCATGACCGCCTGTACCGCCCCCGTCTCTGCCACAGAAGATGACAGCATAGCGACCATTGAAGCGTACATCGACCAACTGATGCAAATGGAAGACATGCAGGCCACCATCGAGTATTGTAAGACAAACAATATGATTCACCAGCTGGAAGCCCGCAAGGACACATTTGTTTACAAGTACACTTATACTGTGCCGGTCCTAGACAATGCGAAGGAGCTTCTCAATTCTCAGTATGGTTCCTTTGAGAGCACGCTCTCATCGGTAGCTGAAGGCCTCAAGGTGTCCGTGCCGGCAATCAAAACTGTCGTCTGGGAGTATTACAGTATGGACGGAGAGTTGATCACCAGTTTTTCGTTCTAAATATAAAAAACCCGCCTTGCCAGTGGCAAGGCGGGTTTTTTATTGCTCTTTATGAGGCAGGGACAGCTCACTGAGCACGGTGGAACCCAGTACCAGCACCGCACCCACTAAGCCGCTGACGCTCAGCTCTTCTCGCAAAAATACTGCGGACAGGATGATGGCGGACACGGGGTCTATGTAGCTCAGCAGGGCCGAGGTCTGGGCGGGCAGTTCCTTGATCCCCCCAAAATACAGCACGTAAGCAATGCCTGTATGTACGATACCCAGCACCAGCAGCACAGGGACCACCGGTCCGGACCAATTCATGTTCTTTCCCCATTCGGTCACAAGTACATAAGGCAACAGGGAAAGTGCCGCCGCGCCCAGCTGTACGATTGTGCGCTCAAAACCCGGGACCTGCGTCAGCTTTTTGTTCATGAGCACAACGCAGGAATAAAGCACCGCCGCGCCCACACCGAACAGGATGCCAACGATCTCTCCGGAGCCGGAAATGCCCGTTTCCAGCACACCGGAAACGAACACCATGCCCACCAGAGCCACTCCCACGCAGATCCCCTTGCGCAGGGTAAGTGCTTCTTTAAACAGGATGGGGGATGCCAGAATGACAAACACCGGTGCCAAATAGTAGCACAGGGTGGCGGTAGCCACCGTGGTATAGCGATAGGCCTCAAACAGCAGGATCCAGTTAAAGCCGATAAAGGCTCCAGACAAAACCAGCATGCCCAGGTTACTCCGAATGGCCGCACCGTTCAAGGGCGTTTTCCGCAGGACGCTGAAACCCAGCAAAAATGCGGTTCCGATCACACCGCGTACCAGTGCGATGACACTGGATGGCAGCGGCACGTGCCGCACAAAGATGCCGATGGTACCGAAAATCAACATGGCAATGATGATGGACAGCCGAGCTGTATTGACAGATGAATGCTTCATGACCACGCCTCTGCTTTCTAACTCAAAACGTTATCCACATTATAACAAGATTTCGCCCTGATGCAACCTATAAAACAAAATACTTCCAATGCTGGGACGCTGCCTCTTGCGCTTTTGCGCCGGGGGTGATAAAATGTTATGTTGAAAATAACAGCAAGGAGAGCTGCTTTTATGAAATTAGGTATCGTGGGCCTGCCCAATGTGGGCAAAAGCACCCTGTTCAATGCCATCACCAACGCCGGTGCGGAGAGCGCCAACTACCCCTTCTGCACCATCGACCCCAACGTGGGTATGGTGGCTGTGCCCGACTATCGGCTGGACAAGCTGACTGAAATGTATAACCCCAAAAAGACCACTCCCGCCGTTATTGAGTTCGTGGACATTGCCGGTCTTGTGAAGGGTGCCAGCCGGGGCGAGGGTCTGGGCAACAAGTTTTTGGGCAACATCCGCATGACCGATGCCATCGTGCATGTGGTGCGCTGTTTTGACGATGACAACGTCATCCATGTGGAAGGCTCCACCGACCCCATCCGCGACATCGACACCATCGATCTAGAGCTGGTCATGGCCGACCTTGAGATGGTGGAGCGTCGCATTGACAAGGCAAAAAAGGCCGCCAAGGGTGATAAGAAGTTCCTGCAGGAGGCCGCCGACTTCGAGGGTCTGCGGGACTGGCTCAACGACGGCAAGTCCGCCCGCACCTATGAGGAAGTGGACATTGCCGCTGAGTATCCCGACTGCGAGCTTCTGTCCCTGAAGCCCGTGATCTATGCCGCCAATCTGGACGAGGATGGCTTTGCCGATCCCCAGTCTGTTTCCTACTACAAGCAGGTGGAGGAGCGCGCCGCCCAGCAGGGTGCCCAGGTAGTTCCCGTATGTGCCAAGCTGGAGGCGGAGATCGCCGAGTTGGCCGCAGAGGAAAAGAAAATGTTCCTGGACGATCTGGGCATCGCCGAAAGTGGTCTGGACCGACTGGTCAAGGCCAGCTACACCCTGCTTGGCCTCATCTCCTACCTGACCAGCGGCGAGGACGAGTGCCGTGCCTGGACCATTACCCGGGGCACCAAGGCGCCGCAGGCCGCCGGCAAGATCCACTCCGACTTTGAGCGCGGCTTCATCCGGGCCGAGGTGGTGTCCTACGAGGACCTGATGGCCTGCGGCACTATGGCCGCCGCCCGGGAAAAAGGTCTGATCCGCTCTGAGGGCAAGGAGTATGTGGTGCAGGATGGAGATATTATCCTGTTCCGGTTCAACGTATAAGCGCAAACAGCCCCTATGCCTGACGGCACAGGGGCTGTTTTTACAAATTTTTCAATTCATTCCATGTATCCTGAATGACCTTTTGGGGCAGGTATACCTTTGCCAGCTCCATCAGCTGAGCCAGGGTCAGCGAGCGCCCGGCGGCCACCATGGGATGCTTCAACCACTTGCCGAACCGGCGCTGAAACACCGCCCGGGAGCGTTCGTTGTCCAACAACTCGCCAACGGTTATGCGGTTATTTTTCAAATCCACAAAATCACCTCCGGTATACTCTATGTCTCCGGAGTAAAATCTTGACTTCCCACCGATAGCAACATATATTCTATTTTTTCAAGGAGCGGCTATGAAAAAGAAATCTCTGGAGAAAATCAAAAACGGTGCCGTTGCCACCCTTCGGAAGAAAAAAACGGTATCCACCGTGTATCTTATCCTGCGCGCACTGGTTCTTCTCACCATGGTGGCGCAGTTCTTCAACGGCAACTTTGAAAACGTATTTCTGTGCGGCCTGACGCTTGTGCTGTTCATTCTGCCCACCATCCTTGAACGGCGGCTGAAGATTGATCTGCCGGACACGTTGGAGATCATCATTCTCCTGTTTATTTTTTCCGCTGAGATTCTGGGTGAGATCCAGTCTTTTTATGCCACATTCCCACACTGGGACGCGACTCTGCACACCCTCAACGGCTTTCTGTGTGCCGCCATCGGCTTTTGTCTGGTGGACATGTGCAACCGAAGTGAGCGCTTTTCCCTGTCCCTCTCCCCGGTGTTCATGTCCATTGTGGCCTTCTGTTTTTCTATGACGATTGGTGTTCTGTGGGAATTTTTTGAATATTTCATGGATCAGGTGTTTCTGCTGGATATGCAAAAAGACACCATCGTGCAGACCATTTCCACCGTCACTCTTGACCCAACCGGAGGAAATACACCCCAAATCTTACGAAAGGTCACGGACACCGTCATTCTGTCCGGTGGTGAGGAGTTGGCCCTTGGACTGGGCGGCTATCTGGATCTGGGTCTGCATGACACCATGGACGACCTCTTCGTCAACTTTATCGGCGCAGTTGTTTTCTCCCTCATCGGCTATTTTTATGTGAAAAATCGGGGCCGGAGCCGCTTTGCCCGCCGCTTTATCCCTCAAGTTCTGGACTCGGACGCAGATGGCATCCCCGATGCGGCTGAGCATACTTTCGGAACAGATGACAATGTATGATGCGTTGTTTTTCGGGCATACTTTCATGCGGAGGTGTGAAGTATGAAGAACAACGACAGTATCAAGTGTACCGTTACCAACTGTGCCTATCACAGCAAGACCCAGAACTACTGCTCCCTGCCTGAGATCCAGGTGGGTTGCTGCTGTGGCAACGTGACCGACTGCGAGGGCACCGAGTGTGCCTCTTTCCGTCTGGAAGGCAACGGCACCCACTAACGAAAAAAGAACGCGGATGTTAATCATCCGCGTTCTTTTTTCAGTTCACGTTCAAACCATAGAAGCCCATGAGTGCCAGCGCCATCAGTCCGGCGGTGATCAGCTGGATGGGTAATCCCCGAAACACTTTGGGACAGTTGTCAAAGCTGGCCTGATCCTGCATGCCGGTAAAGATGACCAGCACACCCAAAATGCCAACTCCGCTGGCCAGCGCATAAAGCAGCGTCTGGGGCAGGGAGTAGTTGCGCAGGGTAATGATAAAGGCTACACCCAGCACCGCGCAGCTATACACTGTCTGGGACAGGTCCTCGTTCAAATGCCGGTACAGCACCGGGAAGAACAGGCGCAGCAGTTGCCGCAGCAGGCCCACCGCCATCAGCACCGACAGGGTGTAGGCCAGCACCCGGAAGTGCTCCACCCCAAAAAAGCGCAGGATACATACATTCACCAGCCAGGAGATCAGCGCCGTGACCACCATCACCAGTGTAATACTGACTCCGATATGCCAGGCCCTGTCCTCCGTCATGTCCTTTCGTTTGGGCCAGTCCATGCCCAGACAGCGCACCAGCACCATGTTCTCAGCCAGAATGGCGATGAGCACCAATCCAATTACTTGCAGCATGTTCTCATCCCCTCCTTACACCTGACCATCCATATATTCCACCTCACCGGCATCCAACCGCGAGGCGATATACAGCGCTTTGTTGACTCCGGCCGTGATGGCCCGGCAGGTATCCGTTGCTCCGGAAATGGCATCCACACTATTACGGCCCTCGTCACGCACCGTGCCCGACAGACCCACATATTGACCAAGATAGTCCTGCTCCAGCGCCTGTCCTCCGATGCCGGCATGCTCACTGTGTCCGGTAACGGTCACACCGGTGACCTCACCATTCACATCCACACCCACTACCATGGTGACCACACCGCCAAAGCCCTGCACTTCCACTTCCACGCAGTAGCCGATCAGTTCATTTTCGTTGTAGCCGGCCAGAATACTCAGCGCATCCTCTGCCATGTACGGTGTCTCCGTGACCACCTGCGCCGCAGGCATGACCTGTTCCAGCAGTTCCTGCTGTTCCCGGTTTTCCCGCACGGCAATGATGCGGCCGGTGGCGCGGTTCACCCCGCCAATGCAAATTGCCATAACAACGATCACCGCCGTCATTGCGGCGGCATTTTTGCTCCAGCTGCGGATTCGGTCCAGATCCCGCTCGCCGGGCATGGTCCCCCGGACTGCTTTCTCCCTGCGTTCCGGTATAGTGGGCCGCAGCTTGCCCAACCGTCTGAGCGTGCCAAGCGCCCACGATCTGGTCTCAGTCAGCGGCCTGACTCCGAACCGCCGGGGCAGCCCCACCCGGTCCAGCAGCCACACGCAGCAGTTCATGGTCAGAATGGAGAAACCCACACCATCGGGATAGGAGCCGTAGCTGCGCAGCACCACCGTCAGGCAGCCACAGCCGATACCATACAGGATCTGTCCCCGGGGTGTTACCGGAGAAGTGGTGTAATCGGTAGCCATAAAGATGGCTCCCAGCATCAGTCCGCCGCTGAACAGATTGCATACCGCCCAGTCCAGCGGATCATTCCCCTTGGGAAACACAAAGGAAAACATGGCCACCGTGCCTAAAAAGCAGACGGGGATGCGCCATGAGATCACGCGGCGGCACAGCAGATACGCACCACCCAGCAGGAGCATGAAGGATGCCACCTCGCCCATGGCACCACCGTGCTGGCCCAGCAGCAGCTGAGACAGAGTCAGGTCGGGCAGCTTGCCCAGATGGAGGTAGGCCATGGGGGTAGCGGTACTCACCGCATCCACACCCACAACGGCCTGCCGGTCCAGCGCATCCACCCATGTGGTCATCATGCCCGGGAAAGACAGCAGGAGCATCCGGCCTGCCAGCGCCGGGTTCATAAAGTTTTTGCCCAGTCCGCCGTAAAACTGCTTGACCACAATGATGGCGAACGCACCACCCAGTACCGGTGCCCAGTAGGGCGCGGTAACAGGCAGGGTCATGGACAGCAGCAGTCCGGTCACGCAGGCGGACAAATCCCGTATGGTGACCGGCTTTTTGGTCCATTTGCAATACAGCAGTTCAAAACCCATGCATGACAGCACAGAAATGGCCGCCAGTACCAGCACCCGAAACCCAAACAGGAACGCACCCATGACCAGCGCGGGGGTCAGCGCTACCAGAACGTCCAGCATGATGCTGTCCACCGAGGCCCGATCCTTGATACAGGGAAAACTGCTTTTCCCGGCGTATACACGACTCATGGCGTCACCTCCACTTGCTTCCTGTCAGCCTGTTTTACCAGCTGCTGTGCCTGTTCCATCCGCTCCACCAACGGAATATGGGACGGACAGACATAGGTGCAGCAGCCACAGCCCATACAGTCCTGTGTGTGCAGTCGGCGCAGTTCACGCACATCACCGCCCAGCTTCAATTCTTTATCTACCAGCAGCGGCATCAAATGCATGGGACAAACGGACACGCAGCGACCGCAGCGGATACACACCGTCTCCTCTTTCTTCTCTCCCAGCTCCCAGTCCAGCATACAAACCAGACTGTTGGTGCTCTTGGTGACCGGAGCGGCCAAATCGTCCTGTGCCACCCCCATCATGGGGCCACCAGCCAAAATCAGGGCCGGCTGCTCCTTAAAGCCGCCTGCCGCTTTTACCAATTCATTCATCGGCGTACCGATAGGCACCCACAGATTTCTGGGCCGGACCAGCGCACCGCCGGTCACTGTAACGACCCGATGGGTCAGGGGAAGTCCCTTGACCACCGCCTCATAAACCGCGAAGGCCGTGGCCGCATTAAATACCACACAGCCCTCATCCACAGCCGCCCGGTCAGGAGAGATCTCCCGCCCGGTGACCGACTTGACCACCTGCTTCTCCGCCCCCAGAGGATAGCGGGAAGGAACGGTACATACTCTTCCGGGCAGACCGCACCGCTTGGCGGTGCGTTCCAGCACCTCGGCCGCATTGAGTTTGTTGCTTTCCACGGCCACCACACCATCAGTGGCGCCCACTGCCTTGCACAGCAGATTCAAGCCCACCAGCACACCTTCACTGCGCTCCAGCAGCAGGCGGTGATCAGCCGTAACGTAAGGCTCGCTCTCCGCGGCGTTGACGATCAGCGTATCCACCTGACCCCGGTTGGTCTCCAGCTTGTTGGCTGTTGGGTAACCTCCGCCACCCATACCCACGATACCGGCCTGCCGGATACGGTCGATGATCTGGTCCGCAGTCAGGCTGTTCCAATCGGCTATTTCCTGTCCGCAGCCGGGCCAAAGAGTATGTTTCCCATCGTTGCGTATTACCACAGCCTGTGCCGTGCCGCCCCGGGGATGGGGCCACTGCCCGATATCCTGCACAGTACCGGAAACACTGGCATGCACCAGCACACCCTGCTCATTTTTAGCAACAGGCTGCCCCTGTGCTACTATATCACCCACTGCCACCACAGGCACGCAGGCCGCTCCCCCATGCTCAGACAGGGAAAGAATGACCTGCTCCGACTCCACATCCAGATCGGCCAGAGGCTTGCGCCGGGTTCCCTCTTTTCTTCCGTCCAGATGGATACCGCCAAAAATCAAGTGCAGCATAGTTGTGTTGACCTCCCTTTGGACCGCCAGACGCGGGCCGGTCTGAGGTATAATCGACCTCATTGTATACAATCCTACAATTTTATATAATAATCCAAACCCGCCGCTCTGTCCAGTTGCAAAATCGACATTATGTGTAAATTTTCTGTTATCCCCTTTCCCCGATGATTTTCCTGTTGACAAAGCATGGGGGTTAGGGTACAATCATTGAAAATACTTTTATTGGCTAAAGAGGCAATGACCGGGTCAGTAAGTCGGCTGGAACGCGCAGAGAGGGAGCGGTTGGTGTAAGCTCCCGGGAAAAGCCGTCCGAATGTCGCCCGCGAGCCGCCTTGTCGAACAGGACGCTTCCTGCGTAGGCTTGGCCGGTCCCCCGCCGTTACCGGGTAATGAGTGCGCGGAGTTTTCCGCGAATTTAGGTGGTACCACGGAGTAAACGGCTTCGTCCTATAGAGATAGGACGAAGCCGTTTTGTTGTTTATCCCCTTTTGGAGGTGTTTTTTATGACCGGAGCACAAGCCCTTGTTAAAAGCCTGAAATTGCAGAAGGTAGAGCACATCTTCGGCTATGCCGGTGCCACCATCTGCCCCATTATGGACGTTCTTTCCGCTATGCCGGAGATGGGTTATACTCTGGTACGCACGGAGCAGAATGCCGGCCACATGGCTTCCGGCTATGCCCGCATCAGCGGCAAGGTAGGTGTTTGTTTGGTCACCTCCGGTCCCGGCGCTACCAACCTCATCACCGGCATCGCCACCGCCTATATGGACTCTATTCCCATTGTGGCCATTACCGGTCAGGTTCCCAGCCATCTGCTGGGTCGCGACATTTTTCAGGAAGTGGACATTACCGGCGCTGTGGCCCCCTTTATCAAGCACAGTTATCTGGTAAAGGATGCCAACGACTTACCCCGCGTGGTGGCAGAGGCCTTTCACATCGCGGCCACCGGCCGCCCCGGCCCGGTACTCATTGACATTCCGGTGGATGTGCAGACTCAGGAAATCAAAAAGTTCTCCTGCCCGGACGAGGTATCCATCCGGGGCTACAAGCCCAGCATCCGGGGCAACGACCTGCAGATCAAGCGGGTGGTACAGGCCATTGCCAGATCCCGACAGCCCCTGATCTGCGCGGGCGGTGGTGTGTGGCTGGCCCATGCCCAGAAGGAACTGCTGGAACTGGCCGAGCGCTGCCACATCCCCGTGGTCAAGACCATGATGGGCATTTCCGTACTGCCCACCGACCACCCCCTCAATCTGGGCATGATCGGCGCTCACGGCAACCACTGCGCCAACAAGGCGCTGGCCAAAAGCGACCTTTTGATCATGGTGGGCACCCGGGCCGCCGACCGTGCGCTGGTCAACCCCACCGACATCCAGCAGCGCATGGCCACCATCCATATTGATGTAGACCCGGCCGAGATCGGCAAGAACATGACCGCCGCCATCCCTCTGGTGGGCGACGTAAAGGTCATTTTGCAGCAGCTTTTGGAAAAGGATGTGCCCGTCACCGATTCCGATGCGTGGCTGGCCCAGCTGCGTGACTACCGCAAGGCAGAACTGAGCCGCGTCTTCCCCAAGCGGGAGGGCTACGTGTTCCCCGGCACCGTGTTGCGCCATCTGGGCCGCAAGCTGGCCGATGACGCGGTGGTGTGCGTGGATGTAGGTCAAAACCAGATCTTCACCTGCAAGCACCTGCCTCAAAAGCACGGCCGCCTGCTCACCAGCGGCGGTCTTGGCACCATGGGCTATGCCCTGCCCGCCGCCGTGGGCGCAAAGGTAGCTGCCCCCGATCGTCAGACGCTTGTAGTATGTGGTGACGGCTCCTTCCAGATGTCCATGAATGAACTGGCCGCCGTTCAGCAGGCAGGTATGGACGTCAAAATCGTCCTTATGCGCAACAACACCCTGGGCATGGTGCATGAGATCCAAAAGAAAGCGCCCTACCACGGCCCCTACGGTGTGTCGCTGGACGGTTCCCCCGCCTTTGACACCATCGCCGCAGCCTACGGTATCCCTAGCATCACAGTCAACGACGAGGACACGCTGGATACTCAGCTGGACCGTTTCCTCAGCACCCCGGGGTGCTGCCTGCTCATCTGTGAAGTTCATCCCGACATGAGCACTACGGATTAAGGAGGGAGAAACGAAATGAAACAGACCATTTCCGTTCTGGTGGAAAACCAGGCCGGTGTCCTGAACCGCATCACCGGATTGTTCTCCCGCCGTGCTTTCAACATCGAATCGCTGGCCGTGGGTCCTACCGATGACCCCACTATTTCCCGCATTACCATCATCGTGGACAGCGGAAACAACATGGTGGATCAGGTGGAAAAGCAGCTGAACAAGCTGGTGGATGTCATCAAAGTCCGCACCTTGGAGGAAAACAACCTCATTGGCCGGGAGCTGATGATCTTGAAGGTCAATGCCACCAACAAGACCCGGCAGGACATTATGACCATCTGCTCCATCTACGGAGCCAAGGTAGACGATATCTCCCCCTCCTCCATGACCTTGGAACTGTCCGACACCCCCGAGCGTTTGGATACCTTCCAGACCATGATGCGGCCCTTCTCCATCCTTGAGGTGGTGCGCACCGGTGTGATCGCGGTGCAGAAGGGTTCCGGAAAGATTTAACAAGAAATGAGGTTTCTCCTTTGAAAGTCCGATCCACTCAAGCCATCATGGAGTGCCTGCTGGAGCAGGAGGTGGACACCGTCTTCGGTTATCCGGGCGGCACCATTCTCAACCTTTATGATGAGCTTTATAATTATAAGGACAAGATTCATCATATCCTTACCGCCCACGAACAGGGCGCGGCCCATGCCGCCGACGGCTATGCCCGCTCCACCGGCAAAGTAGGCGTGTGCTTTGCCACCAGCGGCCCCGGTGCCACCAACCTAACCACCGGTATCGCCACCGCTTATATGGACTCCTCCCCCGTGGTGTTCATCACCTGCAACGTGGCAGAGCCCCTGCTGGGCAAGGACTCCTTTCAGGAGGTGGACATTACCGGTATCGCAATGCCCATCACCAAGGCCACCTATCTGGTGCGTGACCCCGCCACCATCCCCGATGTGATACGGCAGGCCTTTGCCGTGGCTGCCACCGGACGCCCCGGCCCCGTTCTCATCGACTTTTTGAAAAACGTCACCGCCCCCGACCAAATGATTGAATACGAGTTCGTCCACTGGCGGGAAAACCGGGGATGTTCCAGCATCCGCTCCTTGGCCCACACCCACGAGCTGAAGGCCCCGGAGCCAAACAGTGATGATATTGATATTCTGGTAGATATGATCGGTCAGGCTCAAAAGCCGCTGGTCATCTGCGGCGGCGGTGTGGTCCGCGGCCGGGCAGACAAGCAGTTCATGGAATTTGCCCGCAAGCTGGACGCGCCCGTGGCCATCACCCTGATGGGCGGCGGTGGCTTCCCCGGCAGCCATGAGCTTGCCACCGGCATGATCGGTATGCACGGCTCCCGGGCCTCCAACGTAGCTGCCAACCAGTGCGACCTGCTCATCGCCGTGGGCTGCCGCTTCTCCGACCGTGTGGCACTAAACCCCGCCACCTTTGCCTCTCAGGCCAAAATCGTACATATCGACATTGACCGCTCCGAGATCGACAAAAACGTGCTCACCGACCACCACATCGTGGGCAACGCGCGGCACGTGTTGGAACTGCTCAACCAGCGTCTGACTCAGCAGGAGCACGCGGCATGGAAGGACGAGATCCTGTCTCTGAAGCGGGACACTGTGGTGGAGGAGTGCGACCAGCTGACCCCAAAGCAGGTGCTTGAGACCATCCGACAGCTGGTGCCCGAAAACTCCATCGTCGCCACCGATGTGGGCCAGCACCAGATGTGGTCCATCCAGCATTTCCACTTTGAGTATCCCGGCCAGCTGCTTACCAGCGGCGGCTTCGGCACCATGGGCTTTGGTCTGGGTGCCGCCATCGGTGCTAAAGTGGGCAACCCCGACAAGGTGGTCATCCACACCACCGGAGACGGTTGCTTCCGCATGAACTGCCACGAGCTGTGTACGGTAGAGCACTACGACCTGCCCGTCATCACCGTTATCTTCAACAACGGCTGTCTTGGCATGGTCCGTCAGTGGCAGAACCTCATTTACAATCAGCGCTTTTCCGAGACCACCCTGGACCGCGGCCCCGACTTCGTCAAACTGGCGGAGGCCTACGGTCTCAACGGCTATCGAGTCACCAACCGCACCGAGATGGAACAGGCCCTCACGGCCGCGCTGGCCAGCGGCAAGGGCTGTGTCATCGATGCGGTCATTGACACGGACGACATGGTTCGACCCATGGTGCCCGGCGGCGCGCACATCACAAACTTCCTGTTGGAGTAAGGAGGGCACAGCATGAAAACAGAGTTCAACATGGAAAAGAAGCTGTATACACTGGCCCTGCTGGTAGAGGACATTCCCGGTGTACTCAGTCAGGTGGCCCGCCTGTTCTCCCGCAAGGGCTACAACATCGAGTCCATTGTCTCCGGCGAAACGGACAAACCCGGCATCACCCGCATCACCATTGTGCTGCTGGCCGATGAGCTGATGATCTCCCAGATCGCAGCCCAGTGCCGTAAACTGCTGCCGGTACAGGCTGTTAAAATTCTGGACGAAGCCGTGTCCATCCACCGGGAGTTCGCACTCATCAAGGTCAAGGCCGATGACCGCAACAAGCGGGACGAGGTCATTCAGATCTCCAACATCTTCCGGGCCAATATCATTGACGTAAGCCGCGAGTCTTTGACCATCGCCATCTTCGGCGAGAAAAGCAAGACCACCGCACTGATCGGCATGCTGGAGGATTTCGGCATTCTGGAGATCGCAAAAACGGGTACTCTCGCCATCGAAAGAGGACGAAGCACTATATATGATGACAACAAATTGAAGGAGGAATATAACTATGGGAAAAATGTATTATGAGAAGGATTGCGACATCAACTACCTCAACGGTAAGAAGATCGCCATCATCGGCTACGGCTCTCAGGGTCATGCTCACGCCATGAACCTGAAGGACTCCGGCTGTGACGTGTGTGTTGGCCTGCGCGCCGGCTCCAAGAACTGGGCCGCCGCCGAGAAGGCCGGCCTGAAGGTCATGACCGTGGCCGATGCCGCCAAGTGGGGCGACGTGGTCATGATCCTGATCAACGACGAGGTCCAGGCCGAGGTCTACAAGCGCGACATCGAGCCCAACCTGGAGGAGGGCAACGCTCTGGCCTTCGCCCACGGCTTCAACATCCGCTATCAGCAGATCGTCCCCCCCAAGGGTGTGGACGTGTTCATGGCTGCCCCCAAGGGCCCCGGCCACACCGTTCGTTCCCAGTACGTCGCCGGCAAGGGCGTACCCTGCCTGGTGGCCGTGGAGCAGAATGCCACCGGCAATGCCTATAAGACCGCTCTGGCCTACATCGCCGGCATCGGCGGCGCCCGCGCCGGTGTGCTGGAGACCACCTTCCATGACGAGACCGAGACCGACCTGTTCGGCGAGCAGGCTGTGCTGTGCGGCGGCGTGGTGGACCTGATGCGCTGCGGCTTCGAGGTGCTGGTGGAGGCCGGTTACTCCCCCGAGAACGCCTACTTCGAGTGCATCCACGAGATGAAGCTGATCATCGATCTGGTGAACAAGGGCGGCGTGGCCATGATGAACTACTCCGTGTCCGACACCGCCGAGTACGGCGAGTACGTCTCCGGCCCCCGCGTCATCCCCCACGAGGAGACCAAGGCCCGTATGCGCGCGGTTCTGTCCGACATTCAGGACGGCACCTTCGCCGGCAAGTGGATCGCCGAGAACAAGAACGGCCGCACCTTCTTCAACTCCAAGCGTCTGCAGCTGGCCAAGCACCAGATGGAGGAAGTGGGCGCTGAGCTGCGCAAGAACATGCTCTGGGGCGACGACGCCGACCCTGATACCGCTTCCAACTAAACCTTTGCATAAAAAGACCGCCTGCCGGATGGCAGGCGGTCTTTTCTATCCTTATCATTCCTCGATGTCCACCATCACGTGGTCGGTGCCGTGCTGTTCAAACTCGTTTATGTAGGCATCGATACGGCTGGTAAGCTCCGCGTAATTGTGCTCGTCAATGGGTGCATCGTTCATGTCTCGTCGGGCCAGATCTTCGGCCAGAATATCGAAAAATACGTTGTTTTCGTACTCCATGATGGCCTCGTGAATGCCGCCCTCGGCAAAGGCGCGGGAGGGGATGACCTCTCCCTCATACAGTTCCGCCAGCGCGGGCATTCCCTCCAGAGCCGCCCGGGCAAAGAGCATGGACTCCACCTGATCGTAGTCGGTGAAGCGCTCCTCGCCCCGGGTGGAATTTAAGATCCAGTTACCGATATAAACCATATCCAGCAGCCGGCGAAATTGTTTCTTGGTCAGTTCGATCTGCACGGTGCAGTCCTCCTTCCCCATGTGGTGTATGTATATTATAGTATATCCCCGCGGTTTGTCAAATGCCACCCAGGTAAAACTATGTGGAAAATCCCCCTTGTTTTTCCCGCAGCGCTCATTGCGTGCAGATTTCCCACTTTACAGAAACTCCCTTGTGGTATATAATATTATGACTTTGTATGCGAAAGGGACTCATGTCATGGAAAAGGAAGTCATCATTTCCATCAAGGGAATGCAGGATTTTGAACAGACCGGCAAGGACTCCATCGAGCTGGTCACCCGGGGCAATCTGGGCCGACAGGAAGGTGTCCTCACCCTGTCTTACGAGGAGAGCGAGCTGACCGGGCTGGAGGGCACTCTGACCACCATTCAGGTGGAGCCGGAGCGGGTCACCATGCTGCGCACCGGTCAGGTGAATACCCAGATGGTCTTTCAGGAAGGCCGCCGCCACCTGTCCATGTATAACACCCCCTACGGGGCTATGGCAGTTGGTGTGAATACCCGGCATCTGTACGCGGAACTGGACGAGACCGGCGGCGATCTGGAGATCGATTATGCCATCGAGATCGACCATGCCATCGTGGGCCGCAACGTGTTCCAAATCAACGTCAAGCAGGCGGACAGCTTCCCCATCAAACAGTAAACTTTATCTTTGAAGGTGTGATATACAAATGAGTAACATGATTCAGCAGGCTAAGCAGCAGGTGGCCGCACTGACCGCCGCCGCCTATGAAAAGGCCGCAGCCGCAGGGGCGCTGCCCGCGGGCGCGGAAGTAAAGGCCACCATCGAGATCCCCAAGGATACCTCCCACGGTGACTATGCCTCCTCCTTTGCCATGGCGGGTGCCAAGGCCCTGCACATGGCCCCCCGTGCCATCGCCCAGACCATCGTAGACAATCTGGAGCTGGAGGGCAGCTACTTTGACAAGGTAGAGATCGCAGGCCCCGGCTTCCTGAACTTCACTTTGGGTGCCAAGTGGTACGGCGAGGTACTCTCCGCCATTGAGAATGAGGGTGAAAATTACGGATCCACCGACGAGGGCAAGGGTGAAAAGGTCATGGTGGAGTTCGTCTCTGCCAACCCCACCGGCCCCATGCACATGGGCAATGCCCGTGGCGGTGTGTTGGGCGACACCCTTGCCAACGTATTGACTCGTGACGGCTGTGACACGTGGAAGGAATTTTACGTGAACGATGCAGGCAATCAGGTGCACAAGTTCGCGGTGTCCATCAATGCCCGGTACATGCAGCTGCTTCTGGGTGAGGAGAACTTCCCCTTCCCCGAGGAGGGCTACCACGGCAACGACATCAAGGAACTGGCTCAGGCCATCTACGATATGCACGGCGACAGCTGGAAGGACCTGCCCGAGGAGGAGCGTCTTGAAAAGCTGGCTGAGTACGGCCTGTCTGTCAACATCCCCAAGATGAAGGCCGACCTGCGCCGCTACGGCATTGAGTACGACCTGTGGTTCATGGAGTCTGAACTGCACGAATCCGGCTATGTGGAGGAAACGGTGCAGATGCTCACCGCCAAGGGCTGGACCTATGAAAAGGACGGTGCCCTGTGGCTGGACACCACCGCCCTGCTCAAGGAGAAGTTCCTGCGGGAAGGCAAAACTCAAGAGCAGGTGGACAAGCTGGACCTGAAAGACGACGTGCTGCGCCGCGCCAACGGTTTCTACACCTACTTTGCCGCCGACATTGCCTATCACCGCAATAAGTTTGACAAGCGCGGCTTTGACAAGGTCATCAACATCTGGGGCGCTGACCACCATGGCCACGTGGCCCGCCTGCAGGCGGCGCTGGACGGTCTGGGTCTGGACGGCTCCAACCGTCTGGTCATCGTGCTGATGCAGCTGGTCAACCTGCTACAGGACGGCAAGCCCGTGCGTATGTCCAAGCGTTCCGGCAAGGCCATCGCCCTGCACGACCTGCTGGACGAGATCAGCGTGGATGCCGCCCGCTACTTCTTTAACTCCCGCTCCTCCACCACCCCGCTGGACTTTGATTTGGATCTGGCAGTGCGTCAAGACAGCGAGAACCCGGTGTACTACGTCCAGTATGCCCATGCCCGCATCTGCTCTCTCATCGCCAATTTGGCCGCTGAGGGTGAGGGTGTGAAGGGGGCGGCAGATATCGACGCATCCGTCCTTACTGACCCCACCGAGCGCGCCCTTATCAAAGCACTGTCTCAGCTACCTGATGAGATCCATTTGGCCGCCAAGGCCTATGACCCCAGCCGCATCAACCGCTATCTGGTGGCGCTGGCCGGTGATTTCCACCGTTTCTACAATGCCTGCCGCATCAAGGGCGAAGAACCTGCGGTTCTGTCCGCCCGGCTGAAGCTGGCCGACAGCGTGCGCAGCGTGATCGCAAACTGTCTTGCCCTGCTGGGCGTTTCCGCTCCGGAGAAAATGTAAATACACACAAAAGCCGATGGACCTGTTGTCCATCGGCTTTTTGTGCAAAAAGGAGCGAGCCGGCTTTCCGACTCGCTCCTTTGGTTTTGGTTGGTTTACTTGACGCTGTTCACCGCGTCCAGACGGGTGACCTCAGAGGCCTCTACCAGAGCTTCCAGCCACTTGGCAGCGTCCTCGCTGGCCTTGGCGGTACGGGCTTCGCCCTTCCACACGGGCTCGTTCTGGCCCACGAAATACATGATGTGCCAGCCCTTGGTGCTGCTAGCAGTGTTCTTCACCAGACCGGTATCGCCAACCTTGCGGGCGGGATCGATGGCCCAGTTGGTAAAGTCAGCAATGAAGCCGGACTGAGAGGACACGTTCTCGTACAGGCCACCATTGGCGGCAGAGCCGGGATCAGCGCTCTCAGCGGTGGCCAAAGCGGCAAAGGATTCCTCAGTAGCATCGCCGTTCTTCCACTGCTCCAGCAGTTCCTCCGCCTTGGTCTTGGCGGCCTCATACTGCTCCTCGGTGGGGGCAGTAGCGCCCTCGTCCTGCTCGGCGGCCACCAGGATGTGGCGCACGTCGCCGCCTACTTCCTCGTTGCGGGTGCGGCCCATAAACTCCACAACGTAGTAGCACATAGCTTCCGCGTCCTCGATCACGGTCGCGTCGCCGGCCTTACGGCTCTCGTCCTGCAACCACTCGGCAATGGAGGGGAACAGATAGGCACCGGAAACGGCGCGCTCCTCATAGGCGTCGGTATGCTCGTGCTCCTCACCCTCGGCGTGCTCGTGCTCGCCCTCGCCGGAAGCCTCCATAAAGTCAACGCCGGACTGCACCTTGGCCAGCACGGCATCGGCCTTGGCCTTGGCTTCCTTCATCAGGGTCTCGGTGTCCTTGGTATCATCCTCGTCCGCATTAAAAACAGCAAAATTATAGTCGAACAGATCCATGGTGTCCTTGTTCTCGGCATAGTAGCTGTCCAGCTGCTCGTCGGTGTAGGTCAGCTGCTCGGTATAAGCGGTCTGGAACTCGTAAGCCAGCTGGCTTTCACGCATATACTTCTCGTAGCTGCCCTTGCTCATGCCGCGGCCATAAACCGCCTTCAGGTAGGAGTTAACGGTAGAAAAACCGTTGCGGGCGGAAGCGGCCACCAGATCGTCCATGGCCTGCTCCACCTCGGCAGCGCCCTCCTCAGACAGCTTGACTCCCTCGGCCTCAGCCTGAGCGGCCAGCACCTTGGTCTGAGCCAGGGTGGTAACGGCCTCGTCCAGCAGCTGATCGCGCCAGGTAGTCCCCTCTTCCTCATTATACACCTGCTCGGCAGGGTCCTGAGTGGGATCAAACCCCACGTCGATTCCGTACTGAGAATACATATAGTACTGATTCATGATGCTGTTGTAGTGGTACTGCAGCTCGGTAACAGAATAGTCCTTGCCGGCCACGGTCACAGCGGCCTCGCGGCTCTGGAAGATGCCGGAGTTCCAAATCAGCAGCGCAGCGGCTGCCACGGCACACACACCACCGATCACGGAATAAAAAATGGTATTGCGCTTGGCCTGAGCGGCCTCCTGCTGGGCCTTGAGCTGCTTTTCGCTGAACAGGTCCACCTGACCCTGGCGGGACTTCTTTTCTCTGGATGCACTCACGTTGGTTCATTCCTCTCGTTCATTGGGTAATGCAATTCAAATTGCATTTAACTATTGAATTATACAGGATAGCTTGTGAAGTTGCAAGGATAATTTGCACGATCCCACCGCGTTGCGCCGTTGTTTTACAATTTATTCACGTTCCGGATGCAAAAAGAGCCGTCCGAAGACGGCTCTTTTCCATATTTATCAAATCAGCCCAAAACTGCACCCTTATCGGCGCTGGACACCAGCTTGGCATAGCGGGCCAGATAGCCGGTCTTGATTTTGGGCTCGGGGCACACCCACTTGGCGCGGCGGGCGGCCAGTTCCTCATCGGACACCTTCAATTCAATGGTATGGGCGGGGATATTGATGGCGATAACGTCGCCCTCCTCCACCAGACCGATGTTGCCGCCGGAGGCGGCCTCGGGGGACACATGGCCGATGGAGGCGCCACGGGTGGCGCCGGAGAAGCGGCCGTCGGTGATCAGAGCCACATCCTTGTCCAGCCCCATGCCCGCAATGGCGGAGGTGGGATTGAGCATCTCGCGCATGCCGGGACCACCCTTGGGACCTTCATAGCGGATGACCACCACGTCGCCGGCCACGATCTTGCCGGCATAGATGGCCTCAATGGCCTCGTCCTCACTGTCAAATACCCGAGCCGGCCCCTCATGTACCATCATCTCGGGTGCAACTGCAGACTGTTTGACCACACAGCCGTCGGGGGCAAGGTTGCCCTTGAGCACGGCGATGCCGCCGGTCTTGGAGTAGGGATTTTCAATGGGCCGGATGACCTCGGGGTTGCGGTTAACCACACCCTGCAGATTTTCCGCAATGGTCTTGCCGGTGCAGGTGATGAGTGAGGTATCGATCAGGCCCTTCTTGGCCAGTTCCGCCATGACGGCGTACACGCCGCCGGCTCGGTCCAGATCCTCCATATAGGTGCTTCCCGCAGGGGCCAGATGGCACAGGTTGGGGGTGCGGTCGGAAATCTCATTGGACAGGTCGAAGCTGAGCTCGATGCCGCACTCGTGGGCGATGGCGGGCAGGTGGAGCATCGTGTTGGTGGAACAGCCCAGCGCCATATCAATAGTCTCGGCATTGTGGAATGCGGCCTCGGTCATGATGTCACGGGGCCGGATGTCCTTTTCCACCAGCTCCATGATCTTCATGCCCGCGTGCTTGGCAAGTCGCAGACGGGCGGAATAGACCGCAGGGATGGTGCCGTTGCCGCCCAGACCCATGCCGATAGCCTCGGTCAGGCAGTTCATGGAGTTGGCGGTATACATGCCGGAGCAAGAGCCGCAGGTGGGGCAGGCGTTGTTCTCGTACTCCTCCACCCCCTGCTCATCCAGCTTGTCGGCGTAGTAGGAGCCCACCGCCTCAAACATATGGGACAGGCAGGTACGCCGCCCATCGTTGAGGTGACCGGCCAGCATGGGACCGCCGGAAACGAAGATGGTGGGTACATTCACACGGGCGGCAGCCATGAGCAGGCCGGGCACGTTCTTGTCACAGTTGGGGATCATCACCAGGCCGTCGAACTGATGGGCCATGGCCATAGCCTCGGTGGAGTCGGCGATCAGGTCGCGGGTGACCAGAGAATACTTCATACCTACGTGGCCCATGGCGATGCCGTCACAAACGGCAATGGCAGGGAACTCCACCGGCGTACCGCCGGCAGCACGGATGCCGGCCTTGACCGCCTCGGCGATCTTGTCCAGATTCATATGGCCGGGTACGATCTCGTTATACGAGCACACCACACCGATGAGGGGCCGCTCCAGTTCCTCCTTGGTATAACCGAGGGCGTAGAGCAGGGAACGGTTGGGGGCGGCAGGGATACCTTTTTTGATCACGTCGGAACGCATGGAAAACACTCCTTATGTAAAAACAATTTGATGGGGTAAAGTATAGCACATCTGTGTCCGGTACACAACCAAAATCACTATTTTCCACAAACAAAAATACCGTCACCCGATGGGTGACGGTATTTGGTGCGGCTGACGGGAGTACGACTCGCTTCGCTCGCATGCATTAAGTGCCCCTAAGGCGGACAATCCGTCAAGGGGCACTAAATCGAACCGGGTTCTCCTCCGCGGACAATAAAAACGCCAACCCCCTCAATGGGGGTTGGCGTTTTTGGTGCGGCTGACGGGAGTCGAACCCGTACGCCCGTGGGGCACCAGCACCTCAAGCTGGCCAGTCTACCAATTCCAGCACAGCCGCAAAACGCACTCTTGAAAAGACTGCTTAGCTATTATAGCGGCCCTGTCCGGACTTGTCAACGCAATTTTTCCCGGCAGACAGGAAAAATCCGCCCTGCCCCACCCCCATGGCACAAAGAGCACTCAAATAGACCACCGCACCGAAGGCCAGCACCGCGCCTACCTGCACCACCTGCGGTGCCTGTGCCTGCCGCAGCCAGTTGCACAGCAGCAGGGCCAGCTGCCAACTCAGCAACGTAGCAAGTCCGGGCAGAACCAGCATTCTACACAGCTTCACCTGCAGACCCGTGTGCCGCCTGATCGCCAAACCACACAGCGCAAGGCCCAGCACAGACGACACCACCACTCCGGTCACAAATCCGCCCATTCCCCCGCCGGGACGCCCCATGAGCAGGGCGGTCAGCACCAGCTGTACTACATCGCATATCAGTGCGATCAAAGCCGCTGTTCCCTGGTGATTGGCGGCATTCAAACCGCCGCTGAGCACAGCCTGAAAACAGCCGCAGGCCGTGGCCACCGCCAGCGGCACCATGTACTGTCCTGCCCCCGACTCCCCAAATAGCAGCACTCCAAGATCAGGACCTACTACCGTCATCAGTGCCATGCACGGCAGAATGATAAGGGTTACCGTTTCCAGTGTGCGCAGGACTTCCCGGTTTGCCCGGTCCGTCCGTCCCAAAGCACAGTTTCCGGCCACCCGGGGCACCATGATCAGGTTAAGCGCCCCCAAAAAGACAGTAGGCAGGGACAGCATGGGCATGGTCATGCCGCATAGCACACCAAAATCAGACATAGCCCGCTCCAGTTCCATCCCTCCGGCCACCAGTCGTTGCGGAATAAGGGCGGCATTGACCGCACCCATCAAATTCCCCAACAACGCCGTAGCCCCCACAGGAAGCGCTATGCCTGCCATCCGCCGATATAGGCGGCGAGGCTGCTCCCCCGCACCGTTGGACCCCATGCGGCTCATCCGCCGCCGGTACAGGATGACCAGTGCAGCGGAGGAAAATATCTCGCACACGATCATGCCCACCACGATCAGCCCCACCGTCCGTTCCGGATTCTGGGGCAGAAACAGCATCAACAGGCCCAGCACAGCTCCGGCCCGGATAAATTGCTCCATCAGTTCCACCACAGCAGGAGGCCGGACCTGCCCCGCTCCATAGAAAAAGTGCTTATGGATGTTTTCCACCCCGGTCAGGGCCACGCAGGGCAGCAGCAACAAAAGTCCCATTTGGGTGCGTGCGTCCCCCAGCAAATACACGGAAATGGGGTCGTACAGTGCCGCTGTTACAGCCGCTACCGGTATCATCAGGCATCCAAGAAGGATCATACAGTTTTTCACCGTCTGCCGCACCGCCCGAACATTATCCAGCGCCAGATAGCGGGAGGTAAGGTTGGACACCGCAGCCGTCAGCCCAATGGCTGTGATGGACATCAGTACGGAATATACCGGCATGACCAGCTGATAAAGGCCCATGACCTGTGCCCCTACCATACGAGACAGGCATACCCGGTACAGAAAACCCAACAGTTGGGACAGCACGCTGAACACAGTTAGAAACACCACGCTCCCACCTGCCGACGAGTCTTTTAAGCGCAAAACACACGCCTCCCTTTTCAAGCGTCTGCTACCACTTTTATTCCCCGGAGCGCATGGTCATGCCTTCGATGCGCGGCATTTTGCCGTTGTTGACAAAAAACTGACTTATCGTGGCTTTCCGCTCCCGCTCCCTTGCCCGAAAAAATAAAATAACTTACAATGTATTTATTCGAGTATTTGGACTCATATCATTTGAAAGGCATATGTAAAACATCCGTTTGGAGGAATGAGTATGGCTTTTGTAGAACTGGAACAGCGGGGCCACGTGGGCCTCATCACCATCAACCGTCCCGAGGTGCTCAATGCCCTGAATCTGCAGGTGCTGCACGATCTGGACAATATCCTGGATCAGGTAGAGGCCACCGAGGACATCTACGTACTGGTCCTCACAGGCGCAGGCCGCTCATTTGTGGCCGGTGCGGACATCGGCGAAATGGCGCACTTTACCGCTTCCGATGCCAAGACTTTCAGCCGCCATGGAAACAATGTTCTGCTGCGTATGACTCGTTTTCCCCGCCCCATCATCGCCGCTGTCAACGGCTACGCGTTGGGCGGCGGCTGTGAGCTGGCCATGAGCTGCGATATCCGCATCGGCAGCGACAAGGCCAAGTTCGGCATGCCCGAGGTAGGTCTGGGGATCACCCCCGGTTTTGGCGGCACCCAGCGTTTGCAGCGCATCGTAGGCATGTCCACCGCTATGGAGCTGGTACTCACCAGCCGTACCATCGACGCTGAGGAAGCTTTGCGCATCGGCCTGATCAACCACCTCTACCCTGCCGAGGAGATGTTGGACCGCGCCATGGAACTGGCTAATTTGATCGCCTCCAAGGCTCAGGTCGCCGTCCGACAGGCCAAGCAGGCCATCCGCATCGGTAAGCAGATCGACATGAGCTCTGCTATCGCTTTCGAAGCAGAGGCTTTCGGCCTGTGTTTCTCCACCGAGGACCAGAAGGATGCTATGCAGGCCTTCCTCAACAAAGAGAAGCTGACCTCCTACAAAAACCGCTGATTTTCCCCCTGCCGCCGGGGTCCCGGCGGCAGGTTTTTGGGTTTCCCGACGTTTTTTATCTTTTTCATAAAATTTTTACGCAAAAACTGTGCATTTTGCCAGTATTATTCACCTTGCTTTGCCGGTGGAAAACCGATATAATTTAGAGGTAATAGACTGCTCCAAAATGTCAGATTTTGTTCGCAACAACGGGGAATTTCCTCGGGGTTGCGCTTTTTCGAGCATTATTTCGTTAATTTTCTAACGAAATATGTCCCCTCATTTTATAATGGAAGGATCGGATCAGTCATGAAGAAAATCGTTGTCATTGGCGGCGGTACCATGGGTCTGGACATTGCCACCGTCTTCGCCCGCACGGGACACACTGTTGTGGTGCGCGAGATCAGTCAGGAATTGGCCGACAAGGCCAAGACCCGGCTGGAAGCCTCCCTGACCAAGCTGGTCAGCAAGGGCAAGATGGATGAGGCAAAGAAGTCCTCCATTCTGGGCAATATGACCTTCACCACCGACATTACCCTCGCCGCCGACGCGGATTTGGTCATCGAGGCCGCCGTAGAAAAGCTGGAGGTCAAGCAGAGCATCTTTGCCGAACTGGATGCCATCTGCAAGCCGGAGACCATTTTGGCCACCAACACCTCCTCCATTTCCATCACTGCCATCGCCTCCGCCACCAAGCGGCCGGACAAGTTCATCGGCATGCACTTCTTCAACCCCGCCACGGTGATGAAGCTGGTAGAGGTCATCCGCGGCGTACACACCTCTCAGGAAACCTTCGATGCCATCTTCGCGCTGTCCCAGACCATCGAGAAAGAGCCTGTGGAAGTGGCGGAAGCACCCGGATTTGTTGTCAACAAGATTCTGATCCCCATGATCAACGAGGCCATCGGTCTGGTAGAGACCGGTGTGGCCACCCCCGAGGGTATCGACACCGCCATGCGCCTTGGCGCCAACCACCCCATGGGCCCTCTGGCTCTGGGCGATCTGGTTGGTCTGGACGTATGTCTGGCCATCATGGATACCCTGTACGCCGAGACCGGCGATCCCAAGTATCGTGCCGCCCTGCTGCTGCGCAAAATGGTGCGCGGCGGCCTGCTGGGTCGAAAGACCGGCAAGGGCTTTTACGATTATACAAAGTAACTCCGCAGTCCCCAGTTCCTAAGTAATCCTAAGTAATTTTTTATAGGAGGAGAAAGTAATGGATTTTCATCTGACCAAAGAGCAAGAGATGATCCGCAAAATGTTCCGAGAGTTCGCCGAGACCGAGGTCAAGCCTCTGGCCGAGGAGATCGACGAGGAAGAGCGCTTCCCCATGGAAACCGTGGAGAAGATGGCCAAGCTGGGCATGATGGGCATCTACTTCGACAAGAAGTACGGCGGCGCCGGCGGCGACGTGCTGTCCTATGCCATGTGCGTGGAGGAGCTGTCCAAGGTGTGTGGCACCACTGGTGTTATCGTGTCCGCCCACACCTCTCTGTGCTGCGCCCCCATCTATGAGAACGGCACCGAGGAGCAGAAGATGAAGTATCTGCCCGACCTGCTGTCCGGCAAGAAGATCGGCGCCTTCGGTCTGACCGAGCCCAACGCCGGTACCGATGCCTCCGGCCAGCAGACCACCGCTGTTCTGGACGAGTCCGGCGAGAACTACATCCTGAATGGCTCCAAGTGCTTCATCACC
>JAFVVH010000005.1 GCA_017502285.1 Oscillospiraceae bacterium
CCTCCTCAGCCAGCTTCATCAGAGCGATACCCATCTTCTCCTGACCAGCCTTGGTCTTGGGCTCGATGGCGACGCGGATAACGGGCTCGGGGAACTCCATGGACTCCAGAATGATGGGGGCCTTCTCGTCGCAGAGGGTGTCACCGGTGGTGGAGTTCTTCAGGCCCACAACGGCGCAGATGTCGCCGGCGTAGCAGCACTCGATATCCTCGCGGTGGTTGGCGTGCATCTGCAGGATGCGGCCAATGCGCTCCTTCTGCTTCTTGGTGGAGTTGAGCACGGTGGTGCCGGTATTCAGAATACCGGAGTACACACGCACAAAGGACAGACGGCCAACGAAGGGGTCGGTAGCGATCTTAAAAGCCAGACCGGAGAAGGGAGCGTTGTCGTCAGCGTGACGCACATCGGCCTCCTCGGTGTCGGGATCGATACCGTCGATGGCGGGGATGTCCAGGGGAGAAGGCATATAGTCCACGATGGCATCCAGCAGCTTCTGCACGCCCTTGTTGCGGTAGGAAGTACCGCACACAACAGGGACCATCAGGTTGTCGATGGTGGCCTTACGGATGGTCTTGCGCAGCAGGTCGGCAGGAATCTCCTCCTCCATCAGCGCAAGCTCCATGACCTCATCGTTGAAGTCGGCACAGGCATCCACCAGCTTGGTGCGGTACTCCTGAGCCAGCTCCAGCATGTCGGCGGGGATCTCTTCCTCGCGTCTGTCCTTACCCATCTCGTCGTAGTAGATGTCGGCCTTCATCTCCACCAGGTCGATGATACCGCGGAAGGTGTCCTCGGAACCGACAGGCAGCTGAATGGGCACAGCATTACACTTCAAACGATCGTGGATCATGTTCAGCACGTTGAAGAAGTCGGCACCCATGATGTCCATCTTGTTGACGTAGATCATACGGGGGACCTTGTAGTTGTCGGCCTGACGCCACACAGTCTCAGACTGGGGCTCCACACCGCCCTTGGCGCACATGACGGTAACGGAACCGTCCAGCACGCGCAGGGAGCGCTCCACCTCAACGGTGAAGTCCACGTGGCCCGGGGTGTCGATGATGTTCAGACGAGTCTGAGGGAACTGGCTCTTGGTGCCAGTCCAATAACAGGTGGTAGCGGCGGAAGTAATGGTGATGCCGCGCTCCTGCTCCTGAGCCATCCAGTCCATGGTGGCAGTACCATCATGGGTGTCACCGATCTTGTAGTTAACACCGGTGTAATACAGGATACGCTCGGTAGTAGTGGTCTTGCCGGCATCGATGTGAGCCATGATGCCGATATTTCTGGTATTTTCCAGAGTAACTTTACGAGCCATGATACTTCCTCCGTATTACCAGCGGTAGTGAGCGAACGCCTTGTTGGCCTCGGCCATCTTGTGCACGTCCTCACGCTTCTTCACAGCGTTACCAACGTTGTTGGCAGCGTCCATGACCTCGCCGGCCAGACGCTCCTTCATGGTCTTCTCGCTGCGGTTGCGGGAATAAGTGGTCAGCCAGCGCAGACCCAGGGTCTGACGGCGCTCGGGGCGAACCTCCATGGGGACCTGATAGGTAGAACCGCCCACGCGGCGGGACTTGGTCTCCAGGGAGGGCATGATGTTCTCCATGGCGGCAGCGAAGACCTCCATGGGGTCCTTGCCGGTCTTCTCCTGGATGATCTCAAAAGCGCCGTAAACGACCTTCTGAGCAACACCCTTCTTACCATCCAGCATGATGCTGTTGGTCAGCTTGGTAACCAGCACAGAGTTGTAAAGGGGATCGGGCAGGATCTCCCGCTTGGGGACATTACCTCTTCTGGGCATGTTGCTTCCCTCCTTCTTAAAATATTAGAAATCATAGGTACTCATCATGCTTTTGCATGATGTGTAATGCCTGTCCGAGGTCTGCCTAATATATAGGTAAACGCTCGGCAAGGCGGTTGCCTTGCGCAAACGCACAATGCAATTCAGGTTGGACATGTGTCCTAAGCAATCTTGCGATTACTTCTTGCCGGCCTTGGGACGCTTGGCACCGTACTTGGAACGGGCCTGCATACGGCCGTTGACGCCCTGGGTATCCAGAGTGCCGCGGATGATGTGGTAACGCACACCGGGAAGGTCCTTAACACGGCCGCCGCGGATCATGACCACGGAGTGCTCCTGCAGGTTGTGGCCGACACCGGGGATGTAAGCGGTAACTTCCTGACCATTGGTAAGCTTCACACGGGCGATCTTACGCAGAGCGGAGTTAGGCTTCTTGGGGGTGGCGGTACGAACGGCAGTGCACACACCTCTCTTCTGGGGAGAAGGCAGGTCGGTGGACTTGTTCTTCAGGGTGTTCAGGCCTTTCTGCAGGGCGGGAGCAGTGGACTTGTCGGTCAACTGAGCGCGGCCCTTGCGAACCAGCTGATTGAACGTAGGCATTCGATTTTCCTCCTTTCTTCAAATATGCAAATATTATTTTAACAAAATAAGCCTTGGCTTATTCTGCTAAAACCGAATAATTTTGCCGCCGGTTATGAGTAAACGATGGTCAAATCGGCAAGAGCAGATTGCGAGAAAGTTTCGAGGGATAAACAGGCGTGATTTTGCAGGAATAATTTGTTTATTCCAATAAATCACAACGCATTTAGCACCGAAAATTTCCGCAAGCTGCCGACGACGACTTTAATCAGCGTTTACTTAAGCAGCGCGGCCACCGCGGCACCCACGGCAATGCCGCAGGCCTCGCCAAGCAGCTTCATGGAGTCGAACTGCTCCACGCGCACGCCCAGATCCACACTTTTCTGCACCAGAGGCTGAAGCAAAGCGGGGTCGGCGTCCCGGGCGATGTAAAGTTTGGCGACGGTGCCTTTTTCCAGGGCACGGCGGACTTGTTTGGCCCCGACTACCTTGGGCGAGGTCATCAGTTCTGCTGCCATGGCGCACCTCTCAACGGCTTCGATTTCCGGAGTTACCGGGCGGTTTTGGGCATAATGACCCTATCACCGCAATTTGAAATTATAGCATGACCACGTTTACCCGTCAAGTATAAATTTGATTTTTCTTTTGAAATTTCAGGCTTTTTCGGTATATGCCCCTTATAGCCCGGGTATGCTAATTCTACTTTGCGGAAAGGAGCGCGAGCAATGGAAGCACACGTCAATTCCAACTGCATCGGCTGCGGCCTGTGCACCGGTATCTGCCCTGCCGTATTTACCATGACGGACGAGGGTGTGGCCGCCGCCCGGGACGAGATCGCCCCGGAATATGAGGGCCAGACGCAGGAAGCCGCGGAGAGCTGCCCCGTGGATGCCATCGAGATTCAGAAATAACACAAGGCCCACACCATCGGTGTGGGCCTTGTGTTATCAGAATACAGACATTTCAATCGCTGCTTTATTGTCTTTTATCTGCAGTTCTTGCTCCACAGTCCTCGCCAAAACCCAACGAAAAGCCAAAACAGAAATCTTATCATAGCTTTGCCATATACGATGCAGTGAGAAGCAGTTCACCTCGACCGTTAGTGGCTATACCGGCCCATTCCAGAACGGCAGCTAAAACAAAGACAGGGTCAAAAACGGAGTCGCCATAAGACTTGCCGGCGTAGTGTTTTCCAATATAGCCAACCACAGTGGTTTCATCACAGTCCGGCTCACCCAACTTGTAGTTGCGTCCATTTCCCTTTCTGGCCTTGCCTCCATTCGCCAACAAAAGTTCCACTATCATGTCAAACACTCTAAACTCATACGGCGGGTTGATGGGCAACTTATCACTCAAAAAGGATACACCATCGGCTGCCACACGGATTTCACAGGGCAAGCCTCGTGCCGTATAGACAATCACTCTTCCACCATTTTCCTTAAGCTTATTTTTGATGATCTCAGAAGCCTTGGTGCTATTGGGGGTTGTGAACCAATTCGCCATATCAATTATCTCCTCACCAATCGTTTTTTCTTCTTTTACCGCCAGGTTTAACGCAATCAAAAGCTCATCCAGCTTTTTCCTTGCTACAAAATACGAAATATCCAGTTTAGCCTGAATGTCTTTCAGGTTCCCCCTGCACTGTAAAAACGCAAGAAGGAAATCATATTGCTCCTCATTGAGACAATCAAACGCACTAAAGCTAAATGTGTTTTTTAACTCCATGTCGCAGTCGGGACAATGCAGCGCGGATATGTGGAGCCCCCCTTGGCACGCCGGACATTTTAGAAATGGACGCTTCATGTTTATCACCTCTTGATTGCATAATATACTATTTATACCTACTTGTCAATATGGATTTCAATATTTTTTAAATCTATTTTAATTTGATGTTGATTTTTTTATAAAGTATTTTTGACAACCTCAGGCCATATAAAATTCCGGCAAGCTTTCTCGCCGGAATTCTAATGTATCTTTTTCTCAGTTATGTATGCTCATCTGCTTGTAAAAATCCAGCGTTCCAAATCCCCGCTCCAGCTGAGTGAGCACGTAGGCTTCACAGGCATCTCCCATCTGTTTTAAGGAAACCTCATCCATCTGGAAGGAAAACAGACGCTTTGGGTCACCGTAAGCCACATGCCGCATGGCAGAAAGGGCGGCGGGAGCCAGGGGCATGGAGATGCCCTCCCCTACCTCGTCCCGACAGGATGCACAGTGGAGCACTCCCTCGGACAGGTGAAACCGGGGTTGTTCCGGCTGTGCGCCGCAAATAGCACAGGCGTCCAGAATAGGCTCGTACCCAGCAAGGCACATTACTTTCAATTCGAAAGCGGCCTTGACCAGTGCAGGGGGCTTATCCATTTTATCTAGGGCATGCATGCTGTTGAGCAGCAGGGACAACAGCTCCGGCGCGGGCACATCCTCCACCGTGAGCAGTTCCGCCATTTCGGCAAAGTAACAGCCCAAGGCCAGCTTTTCCAAATCGGCGCGCACCCCGGCAAACTCCCGGTCGGTGTTGGCCTCCTTCACCGCCCAGCGACCCTGGTATTCGTACAGGGTCATTTCCGACCACACCAGCAGCTGACTGGCGGCCGCAATGGCGCTGCCCTTTTTTCGGCAGCCACGGGCAGACAATGTCATCTTCCCGTTCTCACGGGTAAGAACGGTCAAGATCTTGTCCGACTCCTTATAATTCACTTCCCGCAGCACCAGTGCGTGGGTGACCATGTGCATAGCAAGCACCTCTGTTTATGTAACGGGCGAAAACCGCCCTAAATCAATTCCCGTTCTTCCCGCCCCATAAAGGCAGACCTTACCTGCTCTTCTTCCCGCTCCTGCCGGATGGCGAGCCACACCATCGGCGAGCCGGTAGCAAAAAACAGCTTCCACAATCCCTGTTCGTCCATGACACCGCCTCCTTGGCATTAGGCTGTCCCACAGGAGCGGTGTCATGTGTGGAAAAATCAAGTATCTGTTTCATTCCCCCGGATGCGTTCGCCGCAGTGCTGGCAGAACTGCCCCCAGTTGCGATCCAGATACCGGTCACAGTGCGGGCAGCGGTTCATAAAAAACTCCACTGCCAGAAACACCAGTAAGGCAAACAGTGCCAACACCAGAAAAACAGGTCCCGGCTTTGCCTGGGCCACCATAGCCAAAAGGACGATCAGCACACCCATGGCTCCCCGCAGAAGATCCGCCCGACGCACACGGTTTTCCTTGCCTTTCATTTGCCTCACTCCTTCTGTTTTGTTTTATTATAACATATCTGCCTTTTCACTTCAAGAACCCGGCTCCCCGACGGCACCCGTATGAAACGTGTACAGTCTCTTGACATCGTTCCGGTCATAGCATAGATTAAATTGTACTGTCATAAATTTGCTTTGTATTGGACGTAACGCAAGGCTACGTACGCTCCCTTCCCCATTTCTTTTGAACTGGAGTCATGCTATGAAACCTTACGCACTGATCGATCTGCACTGTGACACCCTTGCGGATCGGAAATATGCCAACACGCTGGATGACCCGGAGCGCATGCTCTCCCTGAGTTCCATACCCGAAGGAATACACTGGGCCCAGTTCTACGCCGTGTTCATCCCCGACGAGGAGCAGGGTCAGGCCGCTGTGGATTATTTCGAGAAAAACCGCCTCAATTTCCAACGGCAGATGAAGCTGTATTCCGACCGGGTCGCCCCGTGCCGGGGCGCTGCCGATATGGAAGCCGCATGGGCTGCGGGCAAGACCGCCGCGTTTCTGACCATCGAAAACGGCACCCCCATCAACGGTGACCTGTCCCGCATCAAGACCCTTGCCGATCAGGGTGTGTGCTGTATGACTCTGGTGTGGAACGGCGATTATGAGATCGGTTCCGGCCACACCACCCAGAAAGGGCTGACCGACTTTGGCAGGGCTGTGATCCCGGAGCTGGAAAAGCACGGCATCCTGATCGACGTATCCCATCTGAATGACGCGGGCTTTTCCGATCTTCTGACCATAGCCAAAAAGCCCTTTGTGGCCACCCACTCCAATGCCCGCTCCATTTGCGGTCACAAGAGAAACCTGACCGACGACATGATTCGTGAGATGGTCAAGCGAGACTGCCTGATCGGTCTGAATTACTTTGTCAATTTTCTGGAAGATGACGGTATCGTGGATAGTCTTGACTCCCTGCACCGTCACATCGAGCATTTCTTCGCTCTGGGCGCACAGAAAAATCTGGCTCTCGGCTCAGACTTCGATGGCGCCACCCTGCCCGATTGTCTGAATACCCCCACCAAAGCCGCCGGGATCTATGAGCATCTGCTGCGGCGCGGTATGTCCGAGACTCTGGCACAGGGCATCCTGTATAAGAACGCACAGGAGTTCTTCCGCAAAAACCTGCCCTGACAACAAACAAAAAAGCCGTACTTTCCAATGGAAAGTACGGCTTTTTTATCCTGTCAGTTATCCTTCCGATAGCCAAAATTCTGAATGGCAGCAGGGTTGTCTCGCCAATTTTCTTTCACCTTTACCCAAGTCTGCAAAAACACCTTGGTGCCCATGAACTTTTCCATATCCCGCCGGGCAGAGGAGGACACCTTTTTCAGCATAGCCCCGCCCTTGCCGATGATAATGCCCTTGTGGCTGTTTTTCTCGCAGTAAATAGTGGCATCGCACTCGATGACCTCGTCATCCCGCTCGGAGAATTTGGTAATCTCCACGGCAGTTCCGTGGGGGATCTCCTTATCCAGACACAGGAGCAGTTTTTCTCGCAGGATCTCCGCCATGACCTGCCGCTCCGGCTGGTCGGTGACCATATCGTCGGGGAACAGCTGGGGCCCTTCTGCCAGATAGTTTTCCAGCAGGCTCAGCAGTTCCTCAACCCCTTCGTTGTTTTTGGCGCTGATGGGCACAACGGCATTGAAACTGTGGGCTTGACTGTATACCTGAATGACCTCCAGCAAAGCCTCTTTCTGCTCCAGCGTGTCCACCTTGTTGATGACCAGCACCGCGGGACAGCCCAGCTTTTTGATGCGGTCAATCAGCTCCTGCTCCGGCGCGCCGATGTTGGCAATGGGCTCCACCAGCAACAGGACCGCGTCCACATCGGACACGCTCTCCTTCACCACGTTGCGAAAACAAATCAATATGACTATATATGGCCACAAAATGCACATTTGGATTTTATAAGTTATGCACCTTATGAAGCTTATACTATAACAGATGGAAATAAGAGCTTGAGTTCAGC
>JAFVVH010000033.1 GCA_017502285.1 Oscillospiraceae bacterium
CAGGGCATACTCTACCACCCGACGCACGTTGGGCAGGGGGGCCACGGGCAGGGGCGGACCGTAGGTATAGCCCCATTCATAGGTCATCAGCAGCACCGCGTCCGCCGCCCGACCCAGCAGGGCATAATTATGCCCCTCATATAAGAGCCCGGGCTGGTCCGCGCTTGTTTTTGGGGCAAGAGCCACGATGACCGGGATACCCAGCGGGGCAAGGGTATCGTGCAGTCTGGATATGAAATCGGCATAGGGGACGGCGTCCTGCGCGGGGATGAACTCAAAGTCCACGTCCAGTACCCGGTAGCCGCGCTGCTCCATGGTGGAAACGATGGCGGTGATGATGGCATCCTGCACCTGCATGTCGTTGAGCACCAGCGTGGCCAGTGCACTGTCAAAGCCACCGTTTTCCGTCAGGGTGGACAGGTGCATTACCGGAGTGACACCAACTTGCCGGGCGGCAGCAATGAGCGCTTCATCGTCCAGTTCTACCAGCTTGCCGTCCGGGCGGATGCCGTAGGTGAAAGGGATCAGGCCGGACAGATAGGGTAGCTCCCGCTGCAAAAGACCCTTATCCACAAAGGGATAGGCATAGCCGGTGACAAGGATATTACCCGCACGCTCATCCTCGTCAGCCAGTACAAGGGTCTGACCGGCAAAGACTGCCGGTTCGCCGCGCAGAACGGGGTTGAGGCGCAGCAGCTGCCGGGTGGTCAGGCCGCTTTGTTCGGCAATAGAAAGAAGTGTGTCTCCCGGCTGGACAGTGTAGGTGACCACCGGCTGTCGGACCACGATGGTTTGACCTGTCACAAGACGGGTGGGATCAGGAAGCTGATTGTCCGTGCGCAGCAGGGACAGAGGAACACCATATTCCCCGGCAATGGAGGTAAGAGTGTCGCCGGGACGCACCACATGAATTTCCATAGGCGAGGCCTCAGGTCAGAGTGACGAACTGGCTGCTGGCATAGCCGATGGTATTGTTGTAGCGCACCAGATACCAGCCTTGCCATTCGTTGATGACGGTCAGGGGGGCACCATCATAGGCCTGAGCGATAACAGGTGCATCCAGACTGGGGCGGCTGCGGATATTCAGACGGCCCCAGTTCACATCCACCACCGCGGAACGAGGCGGAACAGGGGTCAGAAAAGGGATGCCAAAGTATTCTGTCAGTGACAGAACGATGTTGCGTGCGATGGTCTCGATGTTTGCCTTGATCCATGCGGCATCGTCATAGTTGTCGTGGTAGG
The DNA here is from genome assembly GCA_017502285.1 of Oscillospiraceae bacterium. Classification (GTDB taxonomy): domain Bacteria; phylum Bacillota; class Clostridia; order Oscillospirales; family Oscillospiraceae; genus Lawsonibacter. The sequence goes on from JAFVVH010000033.1 coordinate 1,243, forward strand.
CCAGTTCCAGAAAGACGGAGGGCGCCCGGGTGCGGCGCAGTTCTCCGATGGTGGTGGAGGGCTGGGCGCGAACCAGATCGGGCAGGGGATAGATGGAACGTAGGTTGTTGGCCATGATCTCCGCCGCCCGGCGGCCCTGCACGCTACCGGGATAGTAGAAGACAATGGAGCCGCGCACCGTGCCATAGCGGCCCTCCGGGGCGGCGTTGGAGTGGATGGCCACGTGCAGGTCATAATTGCCTGCGTTGGAGGCGGCAATGGAGGAGGCGGCGGTCATCTGTGGGGTATTGCGCACGTATTGGATGCCCGATGCGTTCAGATAGGGAACCATGGCATCGGCGATCAGGTTCATATAATACTCCTCGCTGCCGCCGCTGACGAACAAGTTGCTCTCCTGAGTGGAGGGAGACAGGTAGATGGTGGGCATAGGATCACCTCGCAAATTTTTTCCATCCTATGCAAAAAAGTTCCCCAATGTGCGCAACCTTTGTCCCAAAATTGCGTCTATATGGGTAAGAAGGAAATAAAAAACAGGAGGAATTGACATGAAACAGAGCAAAAAACTTTGGACCGGTGTGCTGGCCGGCGTGCTGTGTTTTTCTTTGTGCGCCTGCGGAGCAAGCGTGGGCGGGACGAAGGGCAAAGGCGCAGATTATGAGATGCAGGAAAACGGCTTTGCTTACACGACAGATTCCGCTGCGCCAATGGAGCCGGGTGCGGTCTTTGATGGCGGTGTCCGCGAGGAATCCAAATTTGAAAGTTCATCCGCAGCAGGCACCGGCAGCAGCGTCTATCGGGACGAGGCGGTCAAACTCATCCGCCGGGCCAACCTGACGGTGCAGACCACGGAATTTGACAAAGCCTTAACAGTGCTGGAGGAACTGGTCATCCGTCTGGGCGGGTACTATGAGAACTCCGAGCTGCGCGGTGGAAGCTACTATAACCAGAACAGCAGTCGCTCCGGCAACTACACCATCCGCATTCCTGCCGCCAAATACGATGAGTTTATGTCTCAGGTGGACGGCATCGGCTATCTGGCCCGAAAGAACGAGAGCAGCGAAGACGTGGGCGAGGCCTACCACGACATTGAGACCCGGCTCAAGACCCAGCGCACCAAGCAGGAGCGCCTGCTGGAACTGCTGAAGAAGGCCCAGAGCATGGAGGACATCATTGCACTGGAAAGCGCCCTGACCGACGTGGAGTACCACATAGAGCAGTATACCTCCGACCTGAACCGCTACGATGGACTGGTGAGCTTTGCCACCATCCACGTTGCTTTGGATGAGATGATCAAGATCGTGGATGAGCCGGGGGAGAAGGCCGGGCTGTTTACCCGCATGATGGCGGGCGTGGTCAGCAGCGCCACCGGGCTGGTGGACGGAGTGCAGGATATGCTCATCTGGCTGTCGTACAACCTGTTTGGACTGTTGGTCTTTGCTGCGGCAGTCGGTGCGGGCGTGATCTTCGGACGCAGATATATCAAGCTAAAAAAACGCGCAAAAAAGACCACTGAGACGGAAAAGCCGGAAGAATAAGATGAAAAAGATTTCTCTATTGCTGTTCCTGTTGTTGATGCTTGTCGCCTGCGGAAGTCCTTATGATTCAGATGGCTCTGTGTCTGCTTCGCAGTCCGACCATAGTCATGCTTTCCCAAAGGGAGACAACGTGGTAGAACATGAGCCGGAGGGATACTGCGGCAACACTGTCACCAGCGTCCGCTATGCGCCTATGGGCAAGGTGGGAGAAGGGTGGGAACGCTCGTTTTGGGGCGGTGCCTCTGTGGGGCTGACCGACTTTCTGCGCTGGTTGGATTACAGCGGCGAGATCTGCCGGTGCCTGCCGGAATACTATGTCAAGACGGAGTTTGCCTCGTCGGAATACGGCGTCAACCTGTCTGAAGGCTGTGTCCGATTTGAGGGGAAGCAGTCTCAACTAACACAAGAACAGCTTGAATGGCTGAAGACTACAATAGAAAACGTTGCCGCAGGGGTAGGGGTTGAACTTTGCTCCCTGCCGTTGGCAAAATAAAACAGGACCCGGACCAATTATTTGGTCCGGGTCCTGCGATATTTAATAGACTTAGTCAGCCTTGGGGCCGGCGGCGACCAGAGCCTTGCCGGCGGCATTGCCGGTATACTTGACGAAGTTCTTTTCAAAGCGAGCGGCCAGATCCTTGGCCTTGGTCTCCCACTTGGACGCGTCGGAATAAGTGTCGCGGGGATCCAGAATGGTGGGATCCACACCGGGCAGAGAGGTGGGCACCTCAAGACCGAAGTAGGGAATGGTCTTGGTCTCAGCCTTGAGGATGGAGCCGTCCAGAATGGCGTCAATGATGCCGCGGGTATCCTTAATGGAGATACGCTTACCGGTGCCGTTCCAGCCGGTGTTGACCATGTAGGCCTTTGCGCCGGACTTGGCCATCTTTTTCACCAGTTCCTCGCCATACTTGGTGGGGTGCAGCTCCAGGAAGGCCTCGCCAAAGCAAGCGGAGAAGGTGGGGGTGGGCTCGGTGATGCCG
>JAFVVH010000006.1 GCA_017502285.1 Oscillospiraceae bacterium
CAAATGGGGAGACCCCCCTGCCTGCAAGAGCGAGCCCGTAATGAAGGAGTTGAAACAAATGCAGGCGATCATCGTGACCGGCGGCAAGCAGTACAAGGTGGCGGAGGGCGACACCCTCTTCATCGAAAAGCTGGAGGCCGAGGCCGGTGCTGCCATTACCTTCGACAAGGTCCTGGCTGTCATCGACGGCGAGAAGGCTACCTTCGGCGCTCCCGTTGTGGAGGGCGCTTCCGTGGCCGCCACCGTTGTCAAGAACGGCAAGGGCAAGAAGATCATGATCTTCAAGTATACCCCCAAGAAGGGCTATCGTAAGCGTCAGGGCCATCGTCAGCCCTACACCAAGGTGCAGATCGGCGCCATCAAGGCCTGATGACCACCGTAGCCTTTCATCTGGAAGGCAGCCGTATTGTGGGCTTTGAGGTCAAGGGTCACAGCGGCTATGCCGACGAGGGCAGCGACATCGTCTGTGCCGCCGTCACCAGTGCCGTCCGCCTGTGCGAGTGCACCATCAACGATGTGCTCGGACTGGAAGCGTCGGTCAAGGTACGGCAGAAGGACGCGTCCATCTCCCTCAAGCTTCCCGGCAGTCTGGGACAGACCAACGAGAGCACCTGTCAGGCACTCCTGACCGCACTCATGGTCTACTTCACCGAGCTGCACGAGGAATATCCTGAAAACATATCTGTCTTGGAGGTGTAAGACATGCTGAAAATCGGTTTGCAGTTTTTCGCCCATAAGAAGGGCGTTGGTTCTACCCGTAACGGCCGTGATTCCGAGGCCAAGCGCCTGGGCGTCAAGCGCGGCGACGGTCAGTTCGTGCTGGCCGGCAACATTCTGGTCCGTCAGCGCGGCACCCACATCCACCCCGGTGTGAACGTGGGCAAGGGCAGCGATGACACCCTGTTCGCTCTGAAGGCCGGCAAGGTCAAGTTCGAGCGTCTGGGCAAGGATCGCAAGCAGGTCTCCATCGTAACGCTTGAGCAGTAACCCTTTGGTTTACTGCGCCACGGCTTCGCCGTGATATTTCACAGCAAAGCTGTGAAATTGCAAGCGATGCGACAACACGCTTTTTGCGTGACGTAGTCACGCAAGCCACGCCAGAGCGTGGCCGGCGATTCAAATCGTCGGTGCGTGTTATCGTGGAGATCGCTCAGTAATCCGTTTTACTGACATAGAAGCCGCAAACGCAGTCCGTTTGCGGCTTCTTTTTCTCAATTCGACCCTTAAAGGAGGTGCCCTTTATGGCAGCACCCTTTGTAGATACGGCAAAGATCACCGTGCGCTCGGGCAACGGCGGCAACGGTGTGGTGTCCTTCCATCGTGAAAAATACGTGGCTAACGGCGGGCCGGACGGCGGTGACGGAGGCCGGGGCGGCAATGTGGTGGTCACCACCGATGACCATATGTCCACTTTGATGGATTTCCGCTATAAGCGCAAGTACGTGGCCAAAAACGGTATGGACGGCAGCGGTAAGCGCTGCACCGGCCGGGACGGCGAGGATCTTGTGCTGAAGGTGCCCCGGGGCACCATTATCCGGGACGCGGAAACCAACGAGATCATTCACGATATGGCCGATGAAAAGCCCTTTATCCTGTGCAAGGGCGGCAAGGGCGGCTGGGGCAACCAGCACTTTGCCACCCCCACCCGGCAGGTGCCCCGCTTTGCCAAGGCGGGCATGCCCGGTGAGGCCCGGGACGTGGTGCTGGAACTGAAGCTGCTGGCGGATGTGGGTCTTGTGGGCTTCCCCAATGTGGGTAAGTCTACCCTGCTCAGTGTGGTCAGCCGTGCCCAGCCCAAGATCGCCAACTACCACTTTACTACCCTGTTTCCCAATCTGGGTGTGGTCTATGTGGAGGAGGGTGTTTCCTTCGTCATGGCCGACATTCCCGGCATCATTGAGGGCGCGGCGCAAGGCGCGGGATTGGGACACGATTTCCTGCGGCACATCGACCGCTGCCGCCTGCTCATCCACGTGGTGGACGTATCGGGCAGCGAGGGCCGCGACCCGGTGGAGGACTTTGAGACCATCAATGCCGAGCTTGCCGGTTGGTCGCCCGAGCTTGCCCAGCGCAAGATGCTGGTGGTGGCCAACAAGATGGACATTATGACCGACCCGGAACTGCTGGAGCGTCTGCGTGCCCACGTGGAGAGCAAGGGTCTGGAGCTGTTTGAACTGTCCGCTGCTGCCCATCAGGGCACCCGTGAGCTGGTCAAGAAGGCGGCGCAGGAGCTGGCTCAACTGCCTCCGGTCACCGTGTATGAGGCCACCTATGTGGAGCGTCCCCCTGTGGTGGACACCACGGGTGAGGTCACCATCGAGCAGTACGACGATACCTGGGTCATCGAAGCCCCCTGGCTGCAGCGGCTCATTGCCAACGTCAACTTTGGCGACTACGAGTCCCGGAACTGGTTTGACCGCCAGCTGCGGGAGTCCGGTCTGTTTGACAAGCTGGAGGAAATGGGCATCAAGGACGGGGATATTGTGTCCCTGTATGATCTGGAATTTGAATATCAGAAGTAAGACAACGCCCGAACAGGTTACTGTTCGGGCGTTGTTTCGTCAGCACTATCAAGGAATAAATCTTCTGCTTCTGATTGGATTTGCTTAATTTCTTCGGTGATATCGGTTAGTTTGTTGAATAATTTAAAATACAGTTGCTTATAATCGGTCATACAAAACACCTGCCTTTTGCAATATGATAGGTCAAAAACACCCTATTGTCAATAGGTCTGATTGCCATAATTGTAATGGGTGATTCAAATGAACCGATTAAAAGAACTGCGGATAGCCAAGGGATATACGCAAGTGAAAATGCAAATGCTGACCGGCATCGATCAAAGCGATTACTCCAAATTGGAGGCCGGGAAACGGTATATGACATTTGAACAGTGCCGCCGTTTGGCGGTGGCGCTTGAAACCAGCATGGATTATCTGGCTGGGTTGACCGATGAAAAGAAGCCCTATCCCAGAAAGGAAAGCTGAAAAACGGTGTGCATCCGATGGATGCACACCGTTTTATGTTAGGAGAACTGGGAATTGTAAAGAGTTGCGTAGAAGCCGCCCTTGGCCAGCAGTTCATCATGGGTGCCCTGTTCGGAGATGGCACCGTTTTGCAGCACCAGAATGGTGTCCGCATTCTTGATGGTGGAAAGCCGGTGGGCGATGATGAAGCAGGTGCGGCCCTCCATGAGTTTGTCCATGGCCTTCTGAATCTGAATCTCCGTGCGGGAGTCCACGTTGGAGGTGGCCTCGTCCAGAATGAGCATGCTGGAGTTGCTGAGCATGGCCCGGGCAATGGTGATGAGCTGACGCTGACCCTTGGAAATGTTCACACCGTCATCAGACAAGATGGTGTCATAGCCGTTGGGCAGGTGCTCGATATAGGAGTGGATGCGCGCGGCCTTGGCGGCGGCGATCACTTCCTCGCGAGTGGCACCCTCGCGGCCGTAGGCGATGTTGTCAAAGATGGTGCCGTGGAACAGCCAAGTGTCCTGCAACACCATGGTGTACGCACCCCGCAGGCTGTCCCGGGTCACCTGACGGATCTCCTCGCCATCCACATAGATGGCGCCGTCGTTCACGTCATAGAACCGCATGAGCAGATTGATAATGGTGGTCTTGCCTGCGCCGGTGGGGCCTACGATGGCAATGGTTTTGCCCGGCTGGGCATGGACGGTGACATCGTGAAGGATGGTTTTCTTTTCGGTGTAGCCGAAGGTGATGTTGTCAATGTCTACCTGACCCTTCACATCGGTGAGGGTGATGGCGTCGGGGGCATCGGCGGGCTCAGGCTCCTCGTCCAGAATGCGGAACACACGCTCTGCGGCGGAGAAGGCGGACTGGAACTCGTGCATGATGTTGGCGAATTCGTTGATGGGGCCGGCGAACTTGCGGGAGTACTGCACGAACTTGGCCACACCGCCCAGCGAGATGAAGAAGATGGAGGTGGCAGCCACGGTGCCATTCTGGGAGTACAGGTACAGAATGCCGCCAAACATGGCGATCAGGCTGATGGATACGTTGTTGATGAACATCATCATGGGGCCCAGAGTGGCGCCGTAGTATTCCGCGTTGTAATAGGCATCCATGGTTTCGCCGTTGCGGGCATCAAAGCGGTGGTCGATCTCATCCTCCCGTCCGTAAGCCTGAATGGTGCGGCAGCCGGACAGCATTTCCTCGGCATAACCGTTCAGCTCGCCCAGCTTGCGGGAGCGGGTGCGGAACAGAGGGCGGATTTTCGTAGAGCGGAACTTGGCATACCAGATGGAGATGGGGACGGTGATCACAAACACCAGAATCAGCGGTCTGGAGATGCGCCACATGAAGACCAGGGAGCCGACCACGGTGTAAATACTGGTCATCACCTGCACCAGATCGTGGGACAGGGAGGCGTTCACCGTGTCAATGTCATAGGAAATGCGGCTGATGATGTCGCCGGTGGCGTGGGTGTCGAAGTAGCTTACAGGCAGGGAACTGAGTTTTTCGAACAATTGCTTGCGCATGGTGTACACGATCTTTTGGCTCAGCCGCATCATCAACTGGGTCAGGCCGTAGGACAGTACGGCAGACAGAATGTAGCAGATGAGCATTTTGCGTACATTCTCCCACACGATGTCGAACTGGACGCCGCCTTCTGCGGCGATGGCATCCAGCGCGTCACCGGAATAGCCGGGGCCAAGCAGGGCCAGCTGGTTGGAAAGCAGGGTCAGGCAGATGGCGATCAGAAACAGAAACCAGTGCTGCAGAATGTACTTGCTCAGCCGCAGCATGACGCTTTTGGTGCGCTGGGCATCGAGTTTTTCGTTGGGAGCGCCGGGATTGCGCCCACCGGGACCACGACCGCCGGGGCCGCCCGGCCCGCCAAAACCGTTACTCAACGAAAGCACCTCCCATCTGAGATTCGCTGATTTCCGCGTATTCCGCACAGGTGGCCAGCAGATGCTCGTGGTCGCCTGCGCCGATGACATTGCCCTCATCCAGGACGAGGATCAGGTCGCAGTTTTTAATGGAACTGACCCGCTGGGCAACGGTGACCACGGTGGTGTCCTGCATGCGCTGGGCCAGTGCCTGCCGCAAGGCGGCATCTGTCTTATAGTCCAGCGCGGAGGAGCTGTCATCCAGCACCAGAATATCCGGATCGGCAGCCACCGCGCGGGCAATGAGCAGACGCTGCTTCTGACCGCCGGAAATGTTGGTGCCCTTCTGGGCCAGCATGTGCCCATAGCCGTCGGCAAAGCCAGTGATAAAGTTGTGGGCCTGCGCAGTAATAGCGGCCTGCTCCACCTGCTCATGGGTCAGGGGACGGCCAAATTTGATATTTTCCTCAATGGTGTCGGCATACAGGAAATCGAACTGCATAGCGGTGCCGAACATGTCGTACAGTTCGGGTTTGGGAATGGTGCGCACATCCCGGCCGTTGATGCGTACCGCGCCAGAGCTTACATCATAGAAGCGCAGCAGCAGTTTGACAAGGGTGGACTTGCCGCTGCCGGTGGCGCCGATGATGCCCAGCCAGCCGCCCTTGGGCAGGGAGAAGCTGATATGGTCCAGATTGTTCTTTTTGCCCAGATAAGAGAAGCACACGTCGTCAAATTCAATGTGGGCAGTGGTGTCTTTGCAGGGGAGGTCTGCCTCCGGAAGGACCTGAAGGTCCTCGGGGGTTTCCAGCACCTCGGCAATGCGGCGGGCGGAGGCGGCGCTCTTGGTGTAGGCTGTGAATATGCGCGTGACCGTCATAAGCGCCATAGAGATCTGGGTGAAGTACTGCATGAAGGCGATCACGGTCTCCGGGTCGGAGGCGCCGGCCGATACCCGCACAGCGGCCAGAGCCACTACACCCACAATGCCGCAGTTCATCAGGATGCTCATGACCGGATGGATCATACTCATGATGGTTCTGGCCCGGATCTCGTCCTTTACAAGGGCGCGGTTGACTGCGTCATAGCGGCGGTGCTCATAGTCCTGCTTGGACAGGGCCTTGATGACCCGGATGCCCTGAGTGTCTTCGCGGACCACGCGGATCATATTGTCCACGGAGGTCTGCACCCGGCTGAACAGGGGGACACCCTTGCGGGAGATGAAGAAGATGAGGATAAAGACTACGGGCATGGTGGCCAGCATGACCATGGCAAGATGCCGGTCCATGAACAGGGTGATACACACGCCGCCCACCAGCAGGATAGGGGCGCGCACACCCATGCGCTGCATCATGCCAACAAACTGGTGGACGTTATAGGTGTCTGTGGTGATACGGGACTCCAGAGAGGGGATGGTGAACTGGTCGGTTTGGGCCGGGGACAGGTGAAGGGTGCGCTTGAACAGGTCGTGTCTCACTGCGCGGGAGAAGTTGCAGGACACCCGGGTGGCCATGCGGTTGGCGGTGATGTTCATAATGACTGCCGCTGCGGCGCACAGGATCATAAGGGCGCCCCAGCGCAGAATGGCGAAAACATCCTGATGGGCGACCACTTCCTTGAGTACATGGCTCAGGATCATGGGCAGCAGCAGCTCTGCCATGGTGCCTGTGATTTTGATGGAAAGCCCCAGCAGCATCCGGGGAACAAAGGGCTTCAGGTATTTGGCAAGTAGTTTCATCCCTCAATCACATCCTTTGAATTGACATATTCCTGCGCCCGCCGGGTGATTTTCAACAGCATGGCATTCAATTGCTCCAGCTCCTCGTCGGACAACCCTTCGAACAGCAGGGAATCCCACTCATCGATACATTGGCGCACTTGAGGCAGCAGATCCAGCATTTTTTGCGTTGGGTAGACCAGCATGACCCGCTTGTCGTTGTCGCTGGGACGGCGCTCCACAAAGCCGTTTTCTTCCAGCTTGTTCAGATGGCGGGTCACATTGTACTTGTCAAAATAGACTCGCCGGGCCAGCTGTTCCTGAGAAAGCCCCGGGTTGCGGCAAATGGGGATCACGTAGTTGTAATGAGGCGGCAGCAGACCGCTTTCCCGCAGGCGGTTGGCCCGGTACATAAGCTGGCACCGGCCCAGAATACTGAGTTGTCGGGTGATTTGCGACATATCATCCCTCCTGAAAGTTGCATTTGCAACGATTATACAGCGACAGGAAGAAAATAGCAATACCACAATCGTAAAGAACACGGCTTTTCCGAAGAAAAGCCGTGTTCTTTACAGGTAAAACCGGTGACAGCCGATGGTGGTGTAATAGGTGCGGTTGTTAACGATCCATGTGCCGGGGGACAGGTCGGGGGCAAAGAAATACATGCAGTCGCCGATCACTTGAGCGCCTTCCAGACACAGCTTGGCGGCAACGACGGACAGGTGGTAGGGGTCGTTGTAGATGGTGCCGTTCTCCACCGGTTCGAACTGGTCCTTCTGGAAGATGACACCGTAGAGGGTGTCGGGGAAAATATCGCTGTTCAGCCGGTTGAGCACCACGTTGCCCACGGCGATCTGGCCGGTGAGCACCTCGCCCCGGCTTTCGGAGGATATGACCCTTGACAGCCAGTACAGGGTGTCCGGGTCGTAAAAGCGGTCACCGTGCTCCAGCGATTGTTCGCCTTCGGTGACGGTGACGGTGCGGGTCAGGCTGTCCCAGCTGACTTGCGCGCCGTAGATCTGTGCCAGCGTGCGTATGGGGACCATGGTTCGACCGGATACCAGCCGAACCTCACCGGGAACATACAGACAGCGGCCGTTGGCTTCCACCCACTGTTCGCCGGGAGCGGCGGTGATGGTTACGTCAGGGGAGGATATCTGTGCTTGCCGGCCATCCCAGTGGGCGGTGTGCTCGCCCATGGTTTGGGCAAAAGCGACCAGCGGAACGTAGGCGGTGCCGTCTTCGATAAAGGGGGCGGCATCGCCGGACAGAGGTCCGGCGGGGGTATGTACCTGTACCTGCTCTGAAGCGGCCCTTGCGGGGGGCGCGGCGCAGCACAGCAGGAGCAAAGCACAAGCCAGTGCGGCGGCACGGCGGAAGATAGGCGGTTTCATTGGGGGTCTCCTTTCTGTCTTTGTAACCAAATTGTAACCTTTTTGGCGGGAGAAGGGCAAGCTGTAAATACTGGAAAGGGGAGCAAACCGTTGCGGCGCAAAAAAACGCGCCCGTCTATGACGGGCGCGTTTTGGTCAGGGGGCGAGCAACTTGTAGGTTGCGTTGTAATCGTTGGCTACCATCAGCAATACAGCGGTGCCCCGGCGCTCCAGAAACACCTTTTCCAGCTTTGCAAGCTCGGCCGGGCGGTAATCTTTGTTGATCTGGATCTGGTTGGTGATATACAGGTCCAGCGCATTGGCCGCGGTCTGAGCCGAAGCCTCGTCGGCGAAGGTGAGCAGGGCCAATTCTTCGCAGGTGGCACCGGTGGAACGGAAGGCCTGGGCATCGGTCAGGGACTCCCGGGCAAGACCGGCATCCTCCAGACCGAAAAGCACCCAGACAAGGTCTGTTTCCAGTGGTTCCAGCGGCTCGGAAAAGGCCTCAGTTTCCAGAAGCTGAAGGGGGAGGCTCGATTGGAACGGCGCCTTCGGCTGGGCCGGGGAGCAGGCCGTCAGGGTCAGGGCCAGAGCTGCTGTCACCAGCAGGGACGTCAGTGGTTTCATGTTCTGTGATCTCCTGTTCCGGTTTGGGTTGGGGGTAGAGAGTATCGAAGTCTATGGTATGGCACCGGAGATAGTCCAGCTGCTTTTGGCTGTACTCACGGTTGATGTGAACGCCGTCCCGGGTGGCATCGGCGGGCAGACTGCCGTCCACAACAAGTGCGGAGTATATGTCCAGAAGGGGGATGCACTTTTCCTGTGCGGCTTTACGGATCAAATCGTTATACAGCTGCACCCGTTCGTTGTTCAGGTGTTTTTTGCCGCCGGTTGCAGCCACCCTTTCTTCGTTTACAGGGGCCATGGTCTGGGCGTAGACCACAGCATAGGGCTGGCAGGCGCGCACGGCATCAATGGTTTCGCAATAGGCCTGATAGAAGGCGTTGGCATTGATATAGCCCAGCTCATTGACACCGAAGCCCAGATACACTTTGGCATATTCCTTTGTGGAAAGGGCCTCCAGCGCGGTGCAGCGCGTACCGTTGACGGTAAAGGATTTCTTTTGAGGGAAGGTGAACACGGAAAGACCGGAGGAAGAAAGGTTTTTCCCGCGCTTGACACCGTACAGGTAGAAGCCTTCGCTGCGGGAGTCGCCAACGAAAGCAGCATCGGAAAAGTAACTCAGGTCCACCGCCTCGTGTTCCGGGACGGGCTGAGAGAAATCGTAGTCAGAGGCGGATGCGTCGGGAACGGGGGCACGGACAGGTTCTGCCTGCGGCGGCTCAGCTTCGGACTGGGCCGGGGCGGGTGACATGGGGACCGGTTGCTGGGGATCCGGAACAGACTCCTTGACGGGGGAAGATTCCGGCTGGGCTTCCGGGATGAAGATGGCGGGGAGGGAAGATTCGTCCGGCGCAGGAGCGCCGGTGAGCGCGGAACTGTCCGGCGGCGGAAGCTGGGGAGACGAATCGGCCGGCAGTACAGGCTGGACAGGCGCGCAGGCAGTGCATATCAGCAGACCGGCCATGGCGCAGGTCAGAAGAGCGGGGCGTAAATCAAGCATGTGAGGGACCTCCGGATCCTTTGTGCAGTCGGTTAAAAATAGGAAATGCGATGCGCATGACGGACGAACCCAGTACGGTGCCCAGTGCCAGCGCGCCGGCGATGCCCATAGTGCGCACCAGCGCGGACAGGAACATCTGCGTGTCGCCGCGGACGCAGTGGAGCATGGCTTCATAAATGCCGCCGCCGGGAACGAGAGGGAGCAGGGCAATGATGAGGTAGCCAGTCACCGGACAGCGCCGGATCCGGGCCATGACCTCGGAAAACAGGGTGATGAAAATGGCGGCCAGCAGAAAACGCAGGATCACGTTGTGGGTAACAAAGTCGGCCAGCAGATAGACCAGCCAGCCCAGCGCTCCGCCGGTGCAGCAGATGAGGATGCCGGGGCCATGGATATTGAATACAAGACAGAATCCGGCACAGGCCAGAAAAGCATAGGTGCAGGGCAGCAGCCAGTTGAAAAGTAGATCAGTCATGGGGGTGCCTCCTTACAGGAACTGGCCCAGTGCCAACGCGGCACCGGTGCCCAGCGCGATGGCGGTAGCGGTGAGCACGGACTCGGCCAATCGTGTGACTCCGGACACCATATCACCTGCCATGAACTCCCGCATGGAGGTGGTCAGAGAGACGCCGGGGACCAGCAGCATCAGTGCGCCAACGGTAATGGCATCCGCATTGCCCGCGTTGCCGAAATGGACCAGAAGCTGTGCCAGCAGGGAGGATACGGCGGCAGACAGCAGGGTGCGGAAAAAAGCGCTTGAACCGGCAATGTGACGCAGCAACCGGGTGGACAGGGCGATAGACACGCCGCACAGGCCGCCGCACAGGGAGTCCAGCAGATTGCCGCCAAAGAACGGGGTAAAAAATGCGCCTACCAGAAAATGCCCCAGAATGATGGCGCGGTCCGAGTAGATGGGGCGGCCATCAGGGACGAGGGATACCTGTGCCAGAGCCTGCTCCAAAGGGGGAGTGTCCTGACACAAAGTTCTGCACAGGGCATTACACAATTCCAGATGATCCAGATCGGTCCCGTGGGCGGGGATACGGCAAATACGGGTGATGGGTTCACCTGTAGGTGGGGTGAGGGAGACCATGAGGCAGTTTGGGATGGCAAATACATGAGCGTTGCTGATGCCGTAAGCCTGCATCAAACGCTGAATAGAGTCCTCAACACGGGAGATCTCCGCGCCGCTGGCCATGAGCTGACAGCCCAGCTCCGTGCCCAGATTCAGCAGACCGTTATAGTCCATGGAAGACCCCTCCTTTCAACAAAGGTATTATATACCTGTTTTTTTGCGGTGAAAAGAGTAAAATCCGACTGTCATGCAAAATAAAAGCGGAGCAGACATTGGAATGGTGGGGATGGACCCCTTGATTTTGTGGCGAGAAGTATACTATAATAAAATATGTTGTGGCTGTAACCGTTCTGTAATTACATGGACGGGGCGAACTGGTATAATACCATCATATAATTAACTGCGGGCGGCTGGTCTTGTGCGGCAACCTGTGGGAGGGAACTGTATGGAAGAGAACTTGGGAGTTAAAGGCATGGGCAATGGCAAAAAGATGGCACTTGCGGTATCTGGCGGCATTGTGGCCCTGATCGTGCTGGTCTATCTGGGCCTGTGCATTTATGTGGGTGCGTCCCGCGGGATACTCCCCGGAGTGTGGGCCTCTCAGGTGGATCTGGGGGGACTGACCCAAGAAGAAGCGGCTTCCACCATGGATTTGTGGATAGAGCAAGCGTACGCGGATGCGGTGTATGACCTACGCTGTGCAGACAGCACGGCCCTTTTAAACGGTAACATTGCATATCTGGACAGCGCCGCCGTAGCAGAGGATGCTTACATGGTGGGGCGGTCTGAGATGTTCCTGAAGCGGGGCGCGGTGATCCTGGCTCATCTTTTAGGTGGAAAAACCCGGGTGGACTGCCCGGTGGAACTGAACAACTCCGGAAAAGAGCAGATGGAGCGGGCGCTGCTGGAACTGAGCGAGGCCGAAAGTGTGGCGCTTGTGGAAACTGTTTGGACGGTAAAGGGCGACAAGCTGAGCGTCGTTCGGGGCATCACAGGAGTGCAGGTGGATCGGGAGCAGGCTATGCAGGGCTTGTTGGAGGCCTTGCAGCAGCCGGGCAGCCGGACGGTAGAGGTCTCCGTGATCAAAACAGAGCCTGCGCCGTTGGACCTGCAGCAGGTACACACCCAAATCTACGCACAAGCGGTGGATGCCTATGTAGAGCGGGACGAGGCGGGAGAGATTCAAGTCGTTCCTCACGTAGTGGGCGTTGATTTTGATGCAGCTCAGGCACAGCGGCAATTTGATGCCGCGGCCGAGGGAACTGTGGTGACGATCCCTCTGACGCTCACTGTGCCCGACACCACTCAGTCCAGACTGCAAGGACTGCTTTTTGCGGATGTGTTGGGAGAATGCACCACCAACATTGGCGGAACGGAATTCCGCCTGAATAATGTGATCGTGGCGGCAAAGGCTATGGATGGAAAGATCCTGATGCCCGGAGAGGTGTTCTCCTACAACGATACCCTTGGGCCGCGAACCGTTGCCAACGGCTATCAGCCTGCGCCTGCCTATATTGGCGGAAAGACCGTGGATGAAGTGGGTGGCGGCATCTGCCAGAACTCGTCCACCCTGTATTTGGCTGTTCTGCGAGCCAATCTGGAGATCGTGGAGCGTACCAATCATATGTATACCGTGGGGTACGTGCCGGACGGACTGGATGCCACTGTGGCATACAACGCGCTGGACTATAAGTTCCGCAACAATACCGAGCACCCTATTCGCATGGAAGTTAAGGTGAACGGACGCAAAATCACCATCAAACTTCACGGGACCGATACCCGGCACTTCACCGTGAAAATGGAGACGGAAACACTGTCTACCACACCCTACAAGGTGACCTACAAGCCGGATGCCACCGTGGGAGTGGGAAAGACGGTGGTGGATACCACGGCTTACACAGGACGCAAGGTCCGGGTGTTCCGGTGTGTATACGATGCCCAGGGCAACCTGGTCAGCCGCACGCAGGAGAGTATGAACAACTATCGTCATCGGGATAAGGTGATCCTGTATAACCCTGCGGATGCAGAAAAGCTGGGGCTGGTAGACGAGAATGGTGTGGTGCACACCACGGTGCAGCCAAAGAAGCCTGAGCCGGCGGTGCCTGCGCCGGTGCAGCCGGAGCCGGAGACTCCGGCGGTAGCGCCTCAGCCTGAAGTGGAACAACCGACTCAGGAGCAGCCTGCGCAGACGGAAACGCAGGAACCTGTGCAGTCGGACGCGCAGGAACCTGTGCAGTCGGACGCGCAGGAAACTCCGGTGCAGCAGGATACAACGACAGAAGGAGTTTGATATGTTTCAGGGATTTACCCCGGAAAGCATCGAGTTTTTGTGGAATATACGATTCAATAATGAGCGTAGTTGGTTTGAAGCACACAAACAGCAATATATCGATCTGATCCAGAAGCCGCTGCGCGAACTGGGCGTACAGGTGCAGCAGGAGGTGGCCCGGCGGCATCCGAAACGGCAGTTCAACCTGCATGTTTCGCGCATCTACCGAGATGCCCGGCGGCTGCATGGCAAAGGGCCATATAAAGATCATATGTGGCTGGTGCTCCATCTCCCGTCGCAGGATACCAACGGCCGCAACGCGCCGGCATTCTATTTCGAGATCGCGCCGGAGTATTACAGCATCGGCATGGGGTTTTACTCGGCTACCCCGCTGACCATGGCCAAGCTGCGCGCCCGTATTGACCGTGACCCCAAACCCATGGAAACGCTGGCTCGCCGCCTGAACCGACAGAAGGCCTTCGTGCTGGAGGGCGAGCAATATCACCGCCCAAAAGGACAGAAGGGCGCGCTGCTGAATCCGTGGTATAACCGAAAAAGTATTGCTATCAGCTGGGACAGGGTCTGTGAAGGAAGTTTGTATGAGCCGGGTCTGGTGCGGGAAATTGCGGATGGGGTAGATTTTTTGATGCCCTTTTTTGACTATTTCAGCTCTCTGGATGCAGACCCGGAGCCGAAAAACGGCTAAAAATGAAAGAAGAAAATCGAGAGCCTGCACGATGATAGGCTCTCGATTTTGTTTTTTTGAAAAAATCGGAAAAAATGAATAAAATACAGTTGACAAATTGCAAAAGGTGTGGTACATTATAGCCAGAAAGGATGAGTCCAATGTACTAAGAAGCTTACCCCAGCCAGATGCCAAAGTCGGTAGCAAGAAAACAAGCAAACCTCAGCGTAATTTCCCAGCGAGTTTCGGATCAAACGCATTGCAAATATAATCTAATGCAAAAACGAGGCAACCTGACCGACAGGCATCTGAACACGCCGAGCCGAATCATTGGCAAAAGAAAGACAGACCCGATCGCGAGGCCTCAGCTGGAGGCATATGTGCCAGGTATGGCAGCATGAAATTAGGTTGTGTGTTTTGATCTGGAAACTGCATAGCGCCGGCTTAGCGTGATTCAATAGAAAGAGAGGTAAACAATTGATGTTAGATAATAAGAACGAACAGAACTGACCCTCTGCTGATGGATAAGACAGCAGAGGGTCAGTTCTTTTTGTCCCTATTATTATAATGTATATAAAACGCGGCGGAGCCAGAAGGCTCCACCGCGTTTACGCTTTTATTTGAGGGTGCGCAGGTCGTAGGGGGTGGTCTGGTACACATAATAGTTCAGCCAGTTGGAATAGAACAACTGGGCGGCAGAACGCCAGCGTACCACAGGGGCCTTTTTGGGGTCATTATCGGGGAAGTAATTGTCGGGCACCTGAATGTCCAAGCCCTTGTTTATGTCACGGAAATATTCGTTAGCAAGCGTATCAGGATCATATTCCGGGTGGCCTGTGATAAAGAAACGGCGGTTATCCTCGCTCTTCACTGCGAAAACACCCGCTTGGGGGGAGACGGACAGCAGCTCCAATTCCGGGCGGGCCAGAATGTCCTCTGCTCGGTTTTCTGTGTAACGGGAGTGGGGGACAAAGAACTCGTCATCAAAGCCGCGGAACAGGGGAGACTGGACTTTCAGTGCTTTGTGGGGGAACACGCCAAACAGCTTTTCATCCAATGAATATTTGGGGATGCCGTAGTGGTAGTACAGGCCGGCCTGAGCACCCCAACAGATGTGTAGGGTGGAATGGACGTGGGTTTTGGTCCACTCCATGATCTGACACAGCTCATCCCAATAGTCCACATCGGCAAAATCCAGATTTTCCACCGGTGCACCGGTGATGATCATGCCATCGTATCTCTTGTCCTTGATCTGGTCAAAGGTGGTATAGAAGGAGGAGAGGTGGTCGGCGTCCGTGTTCTGGGAGGTGTGGCTGGCGGTCTGCAGCAGCTCCACATGCACCTGCAACGGAGAATTGGACAGCTTTCGCAGCAGCTGCGTTTCCGTCACGATTTTAGTGGGCATCAAATTCAAGATCAGAACATTTAACGGGCGGATGTCCTGATGCATGGCTCGAAATTCGGTCATGACGAAAATATTCTCGCTTTCCAGCACCGCGCGGGCCGGCAGCGAATCGGGAATACGAATGGGCACGTGAGCACCTCCTGATTCGTGTATTTGATAGGCATACATTATATATATTATGTGTTCTTCATTAGAGTATCATAGTTTTCTGCCCGGCGCAACCGGTTTTTTGACGGCCGTTTGTCCGCCCATTGTGGACAAAGGTGAATTCATGAAAAAAACTTCGAAAAAAGCGAAAAAAGGTGTTGACAAAGGGGGAGCGGGGTGGTAATATAAGCGAGCGCCTGAACGAGGGGCGGCTGAGCGGGGTTGGCAAGAGCTGACGCAAGGCTTAGAGCCACAAGGGAAAGCGCAGGTATCACGAAG
>JAFVVH010000034.1 GCA_017502285.1 Oscillospiraceae bacterium
GCAAGGAAGGTGGCAACGATCTCCGAGCGGCTGCGGGTCCCCTTGAACAAGGCCCGGAAGCGGGTAATTCCGAAATTGATGAGCCGGTGCAGAATTTCCGTGGCCTTGTCCGCCACCGGATATGGCTCGCGGCCCACGATGCCCTGAAAGGCCGCCACCGGCGGAGGCAGCTTGTTGTCGACCCGCTCCAGCACCTGCGTCATGACCCGGTACAGATCGGAGGGCTCATGCACATAGCGGTAGGTCTGGTCCTTCTTCAGCGGTTCAGGGCCTTTGGTCAGATAATCCCGACCATAGGTGTACCGCTGATCCATCCGGGGCACGATTTGCTTGATCTTGATGTAGTTTTCGTTGCGCTGATGGGCCTCCAGCGAAGCGATCAGCTGTTCCATCTCGGACAGGGCTTCCTCATCGTGGATGGACAGCAGCATACGCGTCTTAATGTAGATCAGGTGGGAGGCCATGGTGACAAATTCACTGGCAACCTCAAGGTCCAACTCCTTGCGCTGGTCCATCCATTCCAGATACTGCTCCAGAATCAGGGATATCTGAATGTCCTTGATCTCCATTTTGTTTTTGCTCAAAAGGTGCAAAATCAAGTCAAGAGGTCCGACAAAGTCCTCCATGTCCGTCTCCTTGGACTTGACAACACCTTCCAGATGATATACGGGAGTCTCCACTTGTTTTGCACCTCCTTAAAAGCCGAAATAATAACTCAAGATTTCAACGGGAAAGCCCGACACGGTACACAGACCCCTGAGCACCCAGCCCATGCAGATGTGCAGCGGCCCGGATAAAATCCCAAACCACGCAAGGGCGATCACCGCCAGCATCAGCCAGCGCTCATAGCTCATCAGCTTGTAGTACAGCCGATCGGGCAGCACGCAGGACATGAGCCGCGAACCGTCCAGCGGTGGAATGGGGATCAGATTGAACAGACCAAGACCCACGCTAAGCACTGCTATGTAGCTTAGGAAGAACACTGCATAGGCAAAGGCCGCTCCGCCGGATTCAGGCCAAATTTTGAACACCAATGCTCCACAACCCAGTGCGGCCAAAGCCAGCAGAAAATTGGACGAAGGGCCCGCAAGGGCGGTCAGCGCCATGTCCCGTTTAGGCCGCTTAAAGTGTCTCATATCCACAGGGACCGGTTTTGCCCATCCCACATGTGCCACCAGCAGCATCAAAAATCCCACCGGGTCAATGTGCCGGAGCGGGTTAAATGACAGCCGACCCGCCCGTTTTGCCGTTCGGTCGCCCAGTGCGTAAGCAGCATAGCCGTGGCACAACTCATGCACCGTAATGCACAGCACCACTGCGGCAGTGCGGATGGCCAACTGGAGCAGCGCGTACAGATCAAAATTGTTTAAGAAATCCTGCAGCAGATCCATACCGTTCCTCCATAAAATAATACTATTTTAGTATACCAAATCCTCTGTCCGATTACAAGCAAAAAAACTGCCCCGGAACCTGAATTCCAAGGCAGCTTTTACACTATTTATCTCCCCTGCTCCACATGGGCAAAGATTTCGTTGAGCAGCTCCTGCCGGCCCGTCCCCTTCTCTGCTGAAAAGGGAATAAGCTTTACATCTTCATCCAGTTCCAGCGTCAGTCGGATCTGCTGCAGATTGGGCTCGATCTCGCTCTTTTTCAGCTTGTCCAGCTTGTTGGCCACCACCAGAAAGGGACGTCCAGCATCTTTGTACCACTGAGCCATGGTGCAGTCATCTGCCGTGGGCTTATGACGAGAATCCACGATCATAACGCCCAAACTCATTAGCTCCGGGTCGGCAAAGTATTCCTCCATCAGCTTGCCCCAGCGGTCCCGCTCCCCTTTTGATACCTTGGCATAGCCGTATCCGGGCAGGTCAACCAGATAAAAGGCACGGTCGATCTTAAAGTAATTGATGTGGACAGTCTTACCAGGTGCGGCACCTACCCGAGCAAAGTTCTTGCGGTTGAGAATCCGGTTGATGACAGAGGACTTGCCCACATTGGAGCGACCGGCAAAGGCCACCTGCACCATGCCGTCCCGGGGAAAGTCCTTCCGATTGACGGCGGAACGGACAAACTCCGCATTTTGCAGATTGATGGGCATGAACGTTCCCTCCTTACTGTCTCAGGCAAACGGTTCCGTCTGCCTTCTTCCCTTCCAGCGCCATACATGTATCCGCCTCGGGCAGGGACTCCTCCACCAATTGGGGCACAAGCGCTGCTGCCAGCACCTGATCCACCTGATCCACCAGCACAAACTGGAGCGCGGCGCGGACCGTCTGGTCGATTTCTTCCAGATCCTTCTCATTATCTCTGGGAATGATGACAGTCTTGACTCCGTTACGCAGAGCGGCCATGGTCTTTTCCTTCAGGCCGCCGATAGGCAGGACACGGCCACGCAGGGTGACCTCGCCGGTCATGGCAATCCCACGGCGCACAGCCCGTCCGGTAAGTGCGGATACCATGGCGGTGGTGATGGCAATGCCGGCAGAAGGTCCGTCCTTGGGCACTGCGCCCTCCGGGAAGTGGGCATGGATGTCCAGTTCCTTATAAAACTCATTGCTCACTCCCAGCTGCTCGGCTCGACTTCGGATATAGGTCAAGGCCGCATGGGCAGACTCCTTCATCACGTCACCCAGATTGCCGGTCAGTTCCACCTTGCCCGATCCGGGCACAGCATTGACCTCTACCTCCAGCAGTTCGCCGCCCACACTGGTCCACGCAAGTCCATTGACAACACCCACGCGCTCCTCCAGCACCTGACGCTCGGGGTAGTATCTGGGCACCCCCAGCCATTCCTTCAGGCTATCTGCTGTAATGGTAATCTTCTTTACACCACTCGACACAAAGTGCATTGCTGCCTTACGACAGACAGAAGCAAGCTCACGTTCCAGAATACGCACACCCGATTCCCGGGTATAGGCACAGATGATCTCGCGGATGGCACTGTCCTCAAAGCGCAGATTGTTTTTGCTGATGCCGTGGCGCTTCATCTCCTTGGGGATCAGGTGGCGCTTGGCGATCTGCAGCTTCTCCTCGTCCGTATAGCTGGACAACTCGATGACCTCCATGCGGTCCAGCAGGGGCTTGGGGATGGTGGAGGTGGTGTTGGCCGTGGTAATAAACAGCACATCGGACAAATCGAAAGGCAACTCCACAAAGTGATCCCGGAAGGTGGCATTTTGCTCCCCATCCAGCACCTCCAGCAGGGCCGAAGCCGGGTCGCCCCGGTGGTCATGGCCCAGCTTGTCGATCTCGTCCAACAGCAGCAAGGGATTGGAGGTCCCCGCCTGATTGACCGCGTAAAGGATACGGCCTGGCATAGCGCCCACGTAGGTCTTGCGGTGGCCTCGAATCTCTGCCTCGTCACTGACGCCGCCCAGTGAGATACGGGCCAGCTTGCGGTTCAGCGCCCGGGCCACAGACATGGCAACGGAGGTCTTACCCACACCGGGAGGTCCAACCAGACAGATGATCTGGCCCTTCAGATCGGGGGCAAGCTGCTTGACCGCCAGAAATTCCAGAATGCGCTCCTTTACCTTATCAAGACCAAAATGCTCCTTGTCCAGCACCCGGCGGGCAGCGTCCACATTGAGCCGGTCTCTGCTCTTTTTTCCCCAAGGCAATTCCAGACACACATCCAGATAGTTGCGCATCACCGTCGCCTCGGCAGAACCGAAGGGCTGCTTTGCCAATCGGGACAGTTCTTTGTTCAGCTTATCGCGCACCTCGTCGGGCAGTTGGGCCGCAGCGATTTTTTCCCGATACTCGGCCAGCTCGCTGTCGGCATTTTCTCCCTCACCCAGCTCGTTCTGAATGGCCTTGATCTGCTCGCGGAGGTAATAGTCCCGCTGGTTGTCGTTCATCTGCTCCCGGGCCTTGTTTTGGATGTCCTGATCGATGGTCAGGATCTCCACCTCGCGGCACAGCAGCTTGTGCAGCTTTTCCAGACGGCGTACCGGGCGAAGCTCGGCAAGCACCAGCTGCTTGTCCTCATTGCGCATGGAAATATTCTGGGCTACATAGTCGGCAATATAGCCGGGGTCATCGCTGGCCAGAATGTTGATCAGCAGGTCGGGAGAGGTCTGTGGCCCCACCTCGGCATACTGCTGAAACAGCTCGTAGGTACTGCGGATCAGCGCTTCGGTCTTTGCGGAATTGCGTCCTGTGGGCTGGGCTGGGATCTCTTCCACCTCGGCCACCAGATGGGGCTCGGTTTTGGTCAGGCTCACCAAACGTGCACGGGCAATACCCTCTACCATGACCCGCACGTTGCTGCCCGGCAGACGCAGGATCTGACGCACGTTGGAGATGGTACCCACCTGATAGAGGTCAGACTGTACCGGTGCCTCTACCCGCAGATCTATCTGAGGCACAAGAAACACGGGCCGTCCATCCGTCATGGCCTGTTCCAGGGCCTGAATGGAGGACTTGCGGCCCACATCAAAATGGATCATTGAGCCGGGAAAGACGGTCAGGCCGCGCAGGGCCACCGCAGGATATACGGCGGTTTTTCTCAGTTCTTCCATAAAATCACTTCCTCTCGGGAAATATGCAAAACGCCCCACAGTCACAGCGTGCTCTGTGGGGCGCGTGTTGTTGACAGGATAACGCCTTACTGGGCACGCAGGGCGGCACCGCCGAGAGCGGGCCGCTGGGTGCGCTCCGGGTCACGGTGCAGCTCGGGCTGACCGGAACCACGCACACACTCGGGTGTGATGACCACACGCACGATGGTGGGGTCGGAGGGCACTTCGTACATGATGGAGGTCATGACCTCCTCCAGAATGGCACGCAGGCCACGGGCGCCGATATTGCGCTCCACCGCCCGGTCCGCCACGGCATTCAGCGCTTCGGGCTGGAACTCCAGCTCCACCTGATCGTAGTCCAGCAGCTTTTGATACTGCTTGACCAGCGCGTTCTTGGGCTCGGTCAGGATCTGTACCATCTGATCCCGGTCCAGAGACTGCAGCGTGGTGATCACAGGCAGGCGGCCCACCAGCTCGGGAATGATACCGAATTTCAGCAGATCCTGAGGCTGGATCTCCTTGAGCAGCTCACCCACGTTCTGATCCTTCTTGCTCTGAATGTCCGCGCCAAAACCCATGCTCTTGCGGTCCAGACGGCTTTCGATGATCTTTTCGATGCCTTCAAAGGCACCGCCGCAGATGAACAGGATGTTCTTGGTGTTGATCTGGATGAATTCCTGATGGGGGTGCTTGCGCCCACCCTGAGGGGGCACGTTGGCAACGGTGCCTTCCACGATCTTGAGCAGAGCCTGCTGCACACCCTCGCCGGACACGTCACGGGTGATGGAGGTGTTCTCACTCTTGCGGGCGATCTTGTCCATCTCGTCAATGTAGATGATGCCCCGCTCGGCAAGCTCCACATCGTAATCCGCTGCCTGCACCAGCCGCAACAGAATGTTCTCCACGTCATCGCCTACATAGCCGGCTTCCGTAAGTGTAGTGGCATCGGCAATGGCAAAGGGCACGTTCAGGATACGGGCCAGAGACTGGGCAAACAGGGTCTTGCCGCAGCCGGTGGGGCCCATGAGCAGAATATTGCTCTTCTGCAGTTCCACATCCTCCGCGCCGCCGAAGTAGATGCGCTTATAGTGGTTGTAAACGGACACGGAGAGGGCGATCTTGGCCTGCTCCTGACCAATGATGTACTGGTCAAGGTACTCCTTGATCTCCTTGGGGGCAGGGATCACATCGGGCACTTCAGGAGCGGGCAGATAGCTGTCCTCTTCCCCCATGCGGTCCCCCAGCACACCCATACACAGATGCACACACTCGTTGCAGATATACGCGCCAGGTCCGGCGATCAGCCGCTGTACCTGATCCTGATGCTTGCCGCAGAAGGAGCAGCGCAGGCTTTTCTTATCGTCGTTTTTTGCCATAATGACACCTCATTGCTCAAAGGAGTGGAGGCAGACGCCTGCCTCCACTCCCCGGCTGCTTATCGTTTCTCGATTACCTTGTCGATCAGACCGTACTCCATCGCCTGCTGCGCGGTCATAAAGTTGTCGCGCTCGCAGTCGGCAGTAACTTCTTCCACACTCTTGCCGGTGTTTTCAGCCATGATGCGATTCATACGCTGCTTGATGATCTCCAGACGCTTGAGGTGGATGGCCATATCGGTGACCTGACCCTGCGTGCCCGCGGAGGGCTGATGGATCATGATCTCCGCATTGGGCAGGGCAAGGCGCTTGCCCTTGGTACCGGCAGACAGCAGGAACGCACCCATGCTGGCCGCCATACCGATGCAGATGGTGGACACATCACACTTGATGTACTGCATGGTGTCGTAGATGGCCATACCCGCAGTAACGGAGCCGCCGGGACTATTGATGTAGAACTGGATGTCCTTATCGGGGTCCTGAGCCTCCAGATACAGCAGCTGGGCCACTACCAGACTGGCAGTAGTGTCGTTCACCTCTTCCGACAGGAAGATGATACGGTCATTGAGCAGGCGGGAAAAGATGTCATAGGACCGCTCCCCCCGGTTGGTCTGCTCCACAACATAAGGAATAAAGCTCATTGGTAAATCTCCTTCCGGGCAAATCTGTCAATACAGTATGCCCGCCGTACGGAAGATTATTCCTCCGTCTTCTTGGTGGTCTTCTTGGCAGCAGGCTTCTTGGCGGCGGGCTTCTTCTCAGCAGCCTCAGCCTTCTTGGCAGGAGCCTTCTTGGCAGCGGGCTTCTTCTCAGCAGCCTCGGTCTTGGGCTCGGCAGCCTTCTTAGTAGTGGTCTTCTTGGCGGGCTTGATCTCCTCGGCGACTTCTTCCTTGGCCTCGGCAGCCTTCTTGGCGGCGGGCTTCTTGGCCTTTCCAACCTTGGCATTGTCGAACACAAAGTCGGAAGCCTTCTTCATCTTCATGTCGTGAGCCAGCTCCTCGCCGCCGCCCACGAACTTCTTGACCTGCTCGACCTCCAGCTTATACAGCTCGGCCAGACGGTTGATTTCGGCCTCCACCTCTTCGGCGGTGATCTCGAACTTCTCGGCCTCAGCCACTGCGGACAGGGCCAACTCGACCTTGACCTGCTTCTCGGCATTGGGTCTGGCGCTCATGCGCATCATGTCCACATTCATGCCCATCATCTGCAGGTACTCTTCCATCTTCATACCCTGAGCGCTGATGCGGCTGGAAAAGTCGTCCATCATCTTGTCCACCTGGACGTCGATCATGGTCTCGGGCACCTCGGTCTCCATGTTGGCGATGAGCTGCTCGATAATAGCTTCCTCATAGTCGCGCTCAGCCTTCTCCTCGCGGCTGGCGATCAGCTTGTCCTCCAGATCCTTCTTAAAGGCCTCCAGAGTCTCAAACTCGGACACGTCCTTGGCAAACTCGTCATCCAGCTCGGGCTTGACGGGCTCCTTGACCTCGTTGACCTTGACCTTGAATACAACAGCCTTGCCGGCCAGATCGGCGTGGTAGTTCTCGGGGAAGGTGATGTCCAGATCCTTCTCCTCACCGGCCTTCATGCCGATGATCTGCTCCTCGAAGCCGGGAACGAAGGCACCGGAGCCCAGCTCCAGGCTGTAGTTCTCACCCTTGCCGCCCTCAAAGGGCTTGCCGTCCATGAAGCCCTCGAAGTCGATGACAGCGGTGTCACCCTTCTTGGCCTTACGCTTGACAGCAGACAGGCTGGTGGCGCGGTCGATATAGGGCTTCAGCTCAGCCTCGACATCCTTCTCGGTGACCTTGACCGCTTCCTTGGGAGCAGTCAGGCCCTTATAGGCGCCCAGCTTAACTTCGGGACGGACGGAGACCAGAGCCTTAAAGGTCAGGCCCTCCTTACCCACGGAGACGATCTCCATCTTGGGATAGCCAACCTCGTCCAGCTTCTGCTCGGCCACAGCCTCGGCATAAGCGGTGGGATAGACCTCGTTGATGGCATCTTCATAGAACACACCGGTGCCGTACAGGCTCTCCACGATCTTGCGGGGGGCCTTGCCCTTGCGGAAGCCGGGCACGTTGATGCTGGCACGGTTCTTCAGGTAAGCCTTCTGGACCGCGGCCTCAAACTCCTCGGCACCGACCTCGATAACAAGCTCGACAGTGCTCTTTTCCTTTTTCTCTACGCTGGTGACCTTCATGTTTTTCTTCCTCCTGTGGGCGAATTTCACGCCGATTTATTTGCGCGAAACGCGCCTTTTTGCTTTATCCAATTTATTTTAGCAGATTTGTTTTCATATTTCCATATGTATTTCACTATTTTTACTGCTTAATCACAAATTTTTTCCGGCTGAAAGCCCAAAAAATCCGCAGAGACCAGTTTATAGTCGATATTTCCCTGCCTGCCCTGGATGGCAAACCGATGGGACGGACCGTGCAGATGACCGTAACAGCAGGTGCTCACACCGTAGGTCTCCATCAGATCGATGATCTGCTGACAGCGAAAGCCCTGACACAGGGGCGGATAGTGGAAGAAGCAGATCTTCTCTCGCTCCCCCGCTGCTTTCAAGGACGCTTCCAGCCGGATCAGCTCCCGGTTAAATATCTTTTGGCTGTGCTCGCCCCGTTCCTCCTCATAAAACCAGCCCCGGGTGCCGCACAGGGCAATGTCACCGTATAGGGCGCAGTTGTTGTGCAGCAGTGAAAAGGTATCAAAGCCGTTTTCCTCGAAAAAGGCTGTCATCTTGGCAGCGGTGGTCCACCAGTAGTCGTGATTACCCTTCATGAGTAACTTTCTGCCCGGCAGAGAGTTGAGAAAGGCAAAATCCTCCCGGGACTCTGCCAGCGACATGCCCCAGGAAAGGTCGCCGCACAGCACCACGGTATCCTCCGGCTGCACCCGCTCAAACCCCTTGACCAGCTTGTCCACGTACCCGTCCCAGCTGCCGCCGAAGACCTCCATGGATTTGTTGCTGCTCAGGGACAGATGGGTATCGCCAATGGTATACAGTGCCATATCAGTCCAGCATCCCCAGAACCATGTCCACCATCTTTTCCTTGGTCACGGACTGGTCAAAGCGGATGGTCTTATCCTTCAAAGAGGCCAAAGGCTTGGGTGCGTTCAGACCGGTGGCCTCGCTCAGCTGGTCCAGCACACCCAGACCGGAGGCGATTTCCTTATGGCCCAGCGCTCCCAGCACGTTGTCGCAGAACTTGAAGGGGCTTGCGGTAGACACCACCAAAGCCGCCGTTTCATCCCCTGTTTCCTTGCGGTAACGGGCCAGCACATCAAAAGCCACGGCGGTGTGGGGGTCGATGAGGTAGTCGTATTTATCATATACCTCGCCGATGACCCGCTGGGTGTTGGCATCGTCACAGCAGCCGGCGGCAAACAGGCTGCTGATGCGCCCTGCCACCTTGTCACTGACCTGATAACGGCCGGAAGCAGCCAGCTGCTCCATATAGCCGCGCACCTCCTCGTCGCTCTGGGTCACCGCGAACAGCAGGCGCTCCAGATTGCTGGAGATGAGGATGTCCATGGAGGGGGACATGGTGTTATAGAAGGTGCGGTTGCGGTCGTATACGCCGGTGGTCAGGAAATCGGTCAGCACGTTGTTGCTGTTAGACGCGCAGATCAGCTTGCCGATGGGCACACCCATCTCCTTGGCGTAGTAGGCCGCCAGAATGTTGCCAAAGTTTCCGGTAGGCACGCAGATATTCAGCAGATCACCCATCTCCAGCTTTTCATCCCGCACCATGTCGCAGTAAGCAGAGATGTAGTAGACGATCTGGGGCAGCACACGGCCCCAGTTGATGGAGTTGGCAGAGGACAGGAAATAGCCCCGATTGGCCAGTTCCTCCCGCAGTTCTTCATCAGAAAAGAGCTTCTTTACTCCGGTCTGGGCATCGTCAAAGTTACCGTAGACGGAGCACACCCCTACGTTACCGCCCTCTTGGGTGTTCATCTGCAGCTCCTGAATGGCGGACACACCGTCCTTGGGATAGAACACCAGAATACGGGTATTCTCCACGTCCTTAAAGCCTTCCAGCGCACCCTTGCCGGTATCGCCGGAAGTGGCCACTAGAATGCAGACAGTCTTGCTTTCCTGCGTCTTCTTCAGGGACGCGGTCAGCAGGTGGGGCAGCATCTGCAGCGCCATGTCCTTGAACGCGCAGGTAGGTCCATGCCACAGTTCCAGGCAGTGCAGGCCGTCCTCCAGCGTGTGCACAGGGGCCACGGCAGGTGTATCGAACTTGTCCGGGCCATAGGCCTTGGCAGAAAAAGCGGCAAGTTCACTGGCGGAAAAATCCTCCAGAAACAGATTCATAACGTACACAGCCCGCTGCTGATAGGACATCTTGCACAGGTCGTTCAGCGCGTTCTTGGGCAGGCGGGGCAGATAGGCCGGGGTCAGCAGACCGCCGTCTCGGGCCAGTCCCTGCGCAATAGCCTGAGCCGCTGTATGACCGTATTCTTTGTTTCTTGTGCTTATGTACTGCATAATTACTCACGATCCTCACGTATATTGGGGCTTCTAAGCCCATAGTTGCCTTGAACTTTTATTATGGCAGTAAAATGCCTGCCGGTCAAGCTGTTGTGTTGAAAAACTATTCAAATGCATTCTCCAAAACGATCAGCTTGGGACGTCTGGTCTGCAGCCCCTCTGGGGCATAGATCTCCACCACGTCAAAGCGGGGTTGAAGATGCGTTGGGTGCTCAGCCAGATACAGTTGAGCTGTGGTACGGATGCGCTCCTGTTTGCGGCGGTCCACAAACTCACGGGCTTGGGCGATCCGGTCATCCCTGCGCAGCTTAACCTCTGTAAAGGAGATATACTTTTCGTTTTCTGCAATCAGGTCGATCTCACCAAATCTACACTGCCACCCGGCGGCCACCAGGCGGTAACCTCTGCGTCTGAGTTCTTCCGCTGCCAGCGCCTCGCCCCAGCGGCCAAGCAGCCTGCGCTCTCCCCCGCTCACAGGTTCTTCAGGAAGGTACGGCGGTGGATGGGACTGGGTCCATACTGCCGCAGCAGGTCGTAGTGCAGCTTGGTGCCGTAGCCCTTGTGCTGCTCAAACTGATATTCGGGGTATTGCTTCGCCGTCTCCACCATCCAGTGATCACGGCTTACCTTGGCGAGGACAGATGCCGCCGCAATGCTGGCACTGCGGCTGTCACCCTTGACGATCAGATCATGAGGTGTGGTGATAGCGGCACATTTCCCCCTGTCCCGGTTACCATCGATCAGGGCAAAATCCGCCGAGACAGCCAGCGCGTCAATGGCCAGCTGCATAGCCTTCATCCGGGCGCTGAGGATATCGGTGCGGTCGATCTCCTCCGCCTCCACCCGGGCCACCGCCCATGCAACAGCCTGTTCCTTGATGATGGGGAACAGCTGTTCCCGCTTTTTTTCGGTCAGCTTCTTGGAGTCGTTCAATCCGGGGATGTCCAGTCCCAACGGCAGGATGACCGCGGCAGCATAGACCGGTCCGGCCAGCGGTCCGGCTCCCGCCTCGTCGCAGCCGCACACAGCCTTCAAGTCGCGAGCAGCGCATTCCCGTTCAAATTCCCACATATCCTGCTCAGGCATGGTCTGTTCCCTCCCTCGTCAGGTCCTCCGGCAACTCGAGTGTAAAGCGTCCCAGCTTGCCGCCACGGTATTCGTCCAGCAGAACCCGGGCCATGCGTTCCGTGTCAAACTCGCCGCCGGAGATGAGCATGCCACGGCGGTTGGCTGCCGCCTGCAGCAGACGATAGCCGTAAGCGATCTCGTTTTCCTCGTCCTCTCGCTCAGGCAGCTCGTTAAGCTTATAAGCAGTCATCAGCGCCTGTGGATAGCGCCGACCCATAAAGGACATCAAATAGCAGCCCAGCGTCTCCACATCCATGATGTCATCCTTCACCGCACCGGTAAAGGCAAGATGCAGACCGGTTTGTTCGTCCTCAAACTTGGGCCACAGGATGCCGGGTGTGTCCAGCAGGTCCAAAGACGAGTCCACATTGACCCACTGCTTGCCCCGGGTCACACCGGGCCGGTCTCCGGCCTTGGCGGACTTGCGTTTGGCCACTTTATTGATAAAGGTGGACTTGCCCACGTTGGGCACCCCCACCACCATGGCACGGACTGGACGGCCCACCTGCCCCTTTTCCCGCCAGCGGGCGATGGTGTCCTTCAGTGCGGTTTGGATGACCTGGGAAAAGTGGTTCACGCCGGTTCCGGTTTTGGCATCTGTTTCCAACACAGTATAGCCCTTTCCCTGAAAGAACTCCGCCCAAACGCGGTTCATGCCGGCATCCGCCTGATCACAGCGGTTGAGCACCACCAGCCTGGGCTTCGTACCCACGATCTGGTCAATATCCGGGTTGCGGCTGGAAATGGGGATGCGCGCGTCAATGATCTCCACCACCATGTCCACCAGCTTCAAATCGGCCTCGATCTGCCGCCGGGTCTTGGTCATGTGGCCGGGATACCACTGGATATTCATGAGCAACCCTCCCCTTTCTTTTTCATCAAGCTATTGTATCACAAGATATGGTATTTTCCAACGGGAATTTACACGAAAAGAGCAGCAAAAAAGCAGCACCTTTCGGTGCTGCTTTTTTGAGTGAATTTTACAGCTTCTCCTGCAGCTTGGCAGCCTTACCAACGCGGGAGCGCAGGTAGTACAGCTTGGCGCGGCGCACCTTACCGTGACGGACGACCTCGATCTTCTCCAGAGAAGGAGCGTGGATGGGGAACACCTTCTCAACGCCCACGCCGTAGGACAGGCGGCGGACGGTGATGGACTCCTCGATACCGCCATGCTTCTTGGCGATCACAGTGCCCTCAAAGATCTGGATACGCTCACGAGCGCCTTCCTTGACCTTGATGTGCACACGGACGGTGTCACCCACAGCGGCCACGGGGGGCTCAGCCTTCAGGTGCTTCTGGGTAAAAGCCTGCAACAAATCCATAATAATTTCCTCCTGTTTTTTATAGGCGTTCATACCGGCTTTTTCGTGCCGCGCAGCTTTGGCCGGCACACCGCAGAGGATCACCCTTTATTCAGACCCAGTTATGTTACCACAGGAAAACAGGAAATGCAAGTACTTTTTTCAAAAAATCTTCTGATATTTCTACGAAACCCGGGGTTTTCTCCTCCTGCTTGCGGGGACACTGACCCCATCCACAAGTATCGTATCTTCCCCAAAGCGGCGCACCGACTGCCAGGGGATGACCACATCCTCCTCCCTGCCCAGCAGCCCGAACAAGCGCAGCCGTCCGGGGATGATCAGCGCACTCACCTGTCCGCTGTCCAGCTCCACCTCCAGATCCCCTACATAACCAAATCGGCTGCCGTCCCCGATGCTGATGACCTCCTTCAGCCGCAGCTGACCCATCCGTGTGTCCATGGCAGTCCCCTTTCCACGCAAAAGTTTCCCATATTCATCTTATGCTTCACAAGAGCAGCCTTATGCAAAACGCAAAACGATAAAGACGGTCTGTGCCTCATACACAGACCGTCTTTTTATGAGAACGGCCAAGAAGTTCGGAAATTGCGACAAAAGCGATAGAAAAGCGCACTTTTTGTGTTGATAACGCCGACCAGACGCCGACGAGGGTCTCTCGTGCTGCCGTCGCAAGCCTTCTTCCCTGCCGCACGGTGGTCAAATGGGAATAAAGGTGTCGGGAAAGGGACGGGGATGCCCCGGAATCGGGAAAGGTGATCGGGAAAAGCGTTTCCCAAAACAGCGACACAAGGAACGGCAAAAGGACTGGCGAGTCGCAAAGTTCCCGGATTCCCGTCAATTTTGCGTTGCTCCTAATAATTGCGAAATTCCGCAAAATTCCGGCTCTGTCCTGCGGGAGCATCTCTACCCCTTGGGGATAGAAGAACGATGCCGCAGGGCGCAAATCTGCACAAAATCGAGAGAGAATCGGTGGTAGCTGCAACCGATGCCGACGGTGAGACGCCGTGAACGATAAAAAAGACCTGCGCCGCGTGTACCAGCCACGGCGCAGGATCTCAAGGATTAACCTTTCGGTGGAAATGGGTCGTTACCGTAGGAATCTTTTGCTCTGATCTGACCGTTACGCCCATGAATCACGCATTCAGACTTTTGATTGATGGCGATTTGACGTGCGATTGCAACAGCCTCTGCCTGGGTGGTAGTTCGTTTGGTGGCGCGAACATTTCCGACACCTTTGACTTGCCAACCACCAGAGGGGTGTGTACTTACATGCTGATTTTTACCCATAAGCTTCTCCTATTAAATATTGTTTTATACGGACCAAGTCATTAGAAAGGGAATCGGCAGAAGGCACCGTTTTGTGCAACATCCCAACTTGCGGTCAAGAGGATCTCGTGGTACAATCACTACATACATGGTCATGGGCGTGGTGATTCGAGATTTAGCTTGGATCTCTTGCCGATGCACCTACAGCACTGCGGCTGGTACCCGTAGTGCTGTTTTCTTTTGTCTGGTCGGTTAAGTATACCAAATCCTTTTTTCTACGTCAAGGAATTGTCACAAGATTTTGTTCTCGGCAGAAATCGCACACAAGATATTGTGTTCTTATGTAATTTCAGACAAGAAACAAAGCGCCTGACCACAATCAAGGTCAGGCGCTTTGTTATGTTCAATCAGCGTGGAATACCAAGGTTGCATTTACTTTGTCAGCGTGAACTCATTGCTTAATGAGGGCGAACCCCGGGGATAAAGCAAGTTTGTTTTTGCTAACTTCCATAATCTCTTTTGAGAAGGGGTCCATCATATAAGAATCAATCGCCACACCATTCTCTGTGTACCTGTCGGGAATGAAGCGGATAGTTGTTCCTTCGACAGAGAATGTTCCAGTTGTTATTTGTAGGGGCGCATCCGATCCTGCTGCACGCTGTTCCCACCGGAATGAATTTCCAGCGAAAGTAAACGAGCGATATCCAAAATATTTCCCGTTTGTCCACGTTTCTTTCCAAGTCCCTTGCAAAGCTGCAACAGGAGTTGTTGTGTGATCGGAATCCGCACCACCGCGAGAGGTTGTTAATTTAAAAAAGATTGAGGCTTGATATCTACAATAATGCTGTTATCTTTGATCATAATTACCACAGACAAGCCGTTTCCCTCAAAGAGGAACATACCATCTTCCGCATACAAACAAGCGAACTTTTGCTCTTCCAAGTGCTCAAAATACAAATCCAGTTCGTCAAGAAGGGAATTAAGCGAGAAGCGAGAAGTATAGCTATATCTGTACATCGTTGCGCCGTCATCGAAATCGGTAGAGTCAGAGCAAGCAAGATTGAGATACCAGCCCAAGTCTAAAAGCTTCGGAAATCGTGCGTAGTGGTTTGGCGTGCGTTCGGCAAGAACATATATAACACCCTTGTCAAAATCTGCATAAAATAGGACGGACTCTTTGTCATTTCTAAACGTCCCGAAAAAGCTTTCGTCCTGTTCATCTTGAACTTTGGCAAGCCCTTGCTTGATCAACGCATTATGGTAAAAATAGCAGGCGAAACTAAAGAGAGTTCCTCCGTCTGTTCCGTCCAAAGCGTGGAAGTCATATAAATCGTACTCCAATAAATAGCCAAGAGGAATCCGGTAACTATTTTTTAGAGTGACACCGGAAAAGGAACCGAAGTCTAGGACATGCTCGAAGTTGGGATAAGTTTCACCACCATGCAAGATGAGAGGCTCGGTTGCAGTCATATCCAGTTGTTTGGCAAAATTGATGGGAACTGCAAGATTTAGGTTTGCACTAGATTCGAATCCGCCACTAGTAATTCCAACAACTTCGCCATACTGGTTGATTAAAGCGCCGCCACTACTTCCGTGATCGATGGGGACAGAAATTTGGATTCTTATTTCGTCACCGAGGATGCGTCTAGGGTTTGATACAATTCCTTGGGACATAGTGTTTTCGAGGCCGATGGGGCTTCCGATGGCATATACAGTTTCACCTTGTACAAGGGAGTCGGAGTCGCCCAACGAGAGGAACGGAAGATTGGTTTGTCCTTCGACCTTGAGCAATGCAACATCTGCAGTCTGGTCACCGCCGATGACTTTAACATTCGTTAGTATGGTTCCGTCCGGCATCTTGAGATGAACTTTGTGGGCATCAGCAACGACATGATGATTTGTTACAGCCAATCCGTCGGCGGAAATAAAGAAGCCGCTTCCGAGCGAGGAATACACACCGTTCAAGTCGTATTTTTCGACCAAGAAAACCGCTGGAGAACACATCTTAGAAATTTCCGGTGCAGTCAAAATGCGTTCCGGAGTTGCTGGACTAATTGAATCATACTGTTCTCTGGTGAAGGCTCCAGCGGCGATGAGTTTTTCGGCTAAAGTTTGCTCGCTTCCCTTGACTTTGATTTTGAGGGCAGCCTCGGAAATCATAAACACATCGCCGCGGACAAAGGTGTTAGTACTGGCATTGTAACGCCCATCGGTAATACCAAGTTTGTCTGAAAGCTCCCAAGCCTTGTCCCATTGGAAATCGCCGTTAGCACTATAACCCAAAGCTTTCAGAACAAAAGTGATATATTGCGAGGCGGTAACCAAATCATCACCGCCAAAGGTGGTTGCGGATGTTCCGGCAGTCAGACCATTAGCATAGGCGTATCCCACAAAATTCTGCGCCCAACCAGGAACATCGGTAAAAGGAGTGTTCCAGCCGCCTTTTCCGGCCTCGTCCGACATACCAAGTAGTTTGACCAAGACAGTAATGGCCTCACTACGGGTAGGGGCGCGATCAAGTTCATAGATAGGATTGCCGCTGGCATCTGTTCCGGTTCCGCTGACCAGTCCCAGAGAATACAAAATGTCCGCAGCCGCCTTGTGTTCAGCGTTACTTGCGATGGCGGTAGGACAAATGCTCACCACTAAAACAACAGACAGCAACAACGATAACAAACGTTTCATAGAGTCCCCCTCCTGCTGGTTATTATTGCAAGTTAACATTAGCATACATTTTGGGACATTTCAACTTCTTCGTGAATAAAACATTATCGGGTTGATGACAGGACGCCGACGAGTTATCGACCAAAACGACGAGCAAGGGTTGCGAAAGCGACGATATAGCGACAGAAAAGGCACAAAAAGGCATGACCAATTGCAACTATCAACAACCAGAAATAAGTACCGAAAAAACAGGAAAATGAGCAAAAAGAAGCCTCGCTATCCTGAGATAGCGAGGCTTTCCTTATGGTTGCGGAGGCAGGACTTGAACCTGCGACCTCCGGGTTATGAAATCGAACAGAATGCCCGCTCCAGTTCCTCTTGGGTACAGCAGGTATTGAGCACCTGCAAAAGCGCGTTGGCAGACATGTGCTCCGGCAAGCTCATCGCCCGCAGCAGCTTGCTCCGGCGCAGAGCACTGTCCGCGCCGCCGGAAAGCCCCATTGCCATCAGGTCCGCCTTGGTCAGCCGAAGGGTTTGCACAGCCACCTCTCCCTCTTCCAGAACGGTTGCCCCCGCTCGGCGAAGAGCAGCCAGCAGAATATCCGGCGACATGCCCTCCACCCCCAGCTTCCCCTCCTTGCCCGGAGCGGCCTTGCGCCGTTCCTTGCCCATAATATCGGGCACATAGGCATGTTTGAGGCAGTCTGCGGGCATGGCGCTTTTCAGCCGGTTTCGGATAACAAAGCCCGCCCCATCCGGGTCGGTAAAGACGATCAGCCCCCGTTGCTGTGCTACCCGGCGCAGCAGGGCCATCTGTTCGTCATTTTTAAAAATGCCAAATCCCGCTGTCTCCAAAATCAGTGTATCCACCAGCTGGGACAGGGTATTTTTATCGTATCGGCCCTCCACCACGATGGCTTCCCGAATACGCAGCATCAGCACACTCCCCCATCACTTCTTGTTTGCCGGTGTGGCCAGTTCCAGCAGCAGGTCCGTCAAAACTTCACGCTCGTCCCGATTGTCCGACTTCAGCGCCAAGTCTGCCTGCGCGCACAGGGTGACCGCCTTCCGGCACCACGGCAGAGAAAAGCGGCGGGCACTGTCCATCAGTTTCTGCGCGGGATAGGGCTTTAGCCCCCATTGCTGGGCCAGATCCCCTGCCGTTCCGTGCCGCTCCAGTATCAGTCTGGCACTATACAGCTGGCGCAGATTTTTCCCCAGCGTAAACAGGATCAGCACAGCCGGTTCCTGCATCTGCAGCAGCTCACCCAGCACCCGGGCCGCACGGTCAAAGTCACCCGCACCAATGGCATTGGTCATTTCAAATGCCACCGCATCCAACTGCGGCGTAGCCACAGCCTCGATATCCTCCCGGGTGATGCGGCTGCCCCGGGCATAGGCACCCACCTTTTCGATCTCCCCGATCAGACCGTTCATCAGATCTCCGCACAAGAAGATCAGATACCGCGCCTGCTCGGAGTCGATCTCCTTGCCCAGCGCCTTGAATCTGCGGTGGACCCAATCCACCAGATCTCCCTGCTCCTGCCGGGCAAACTCCACCACGCTGCCGTGCTCCTTTATGCTCAGAGCCAGCTTGGTGCGCGCATCCATCTTATAGTCGATCAAATCGTACAGAAACACCACACAGCAGTAGTCGGGCAGTTGGGCAAACAGCGCCGTCAGTGCCTCCCTGTCTTTCTCGCTTCCCTTGGAAAGGTCGTAGTCGGTGACCAGCACCAGCGTGCGCTCACTCATCATGGGAAGGGCATCCACAGTCTGCTCCAGCAGTTCAGGTGTAAAGTCTTTTCCGGAGATGGTATGCAGGTTAAATTCCGTCATTCCTTCTCCCACCAGCTGCTCCTTCATGCGGCCCAAATAGAAATCACGCAGGTATACTTCTTCTCCGTGCAGCACATACAGCCGGCCCAATGTGCCGGCTGACAGGTCTTTTTTCAGTTGCAGGTAGGCGGAATTATCCGCGTTCTTTTTGACCGCCATAGTGTTCCTCCTATTCAGATCCCGGTCGGGCAGTGATGGTCACAGTGCCGTTCAGATCCGTTCGATAAAGCTGCGCTCCCACCGACAGGAAACGGTCCATCGCCTCCTGCGTGGGGTGTCCGTAAGAATTGTCCGCTCCCACGGAAAACACCGCCACATCCGGCCGGACTGTGTCCAGTAAAAGCTGCGAGTTGGAATACTTTGATCCGTGGTGTCCCGCCACCATCAACTCCACGTCGGGAAGCCACGTATGTGCCACCAGCTTTTTCTCCACCGATGTCCCCATATCCCCGGTGATGATCACATCGTAATCTCCCGCGGAACACAGCACGCTCAGCCCAAGCTCGTTGGTATCCTCCGCCCGTCCCAGCGGAGCATAAATGATAAATTCGGCATCCGGTCCAAAGGCCAGCCGCGTGTCCTCCCGAACAAACCGCACATCCACCTGTTCCCGCTGCGCCCGACTGAGAATATCCCGGCGCAAAGAGGAGTCCTCCTGCACATCAGGAAGAGCAATTTCTTTCACATCAATTCTATCCAAAAGCTCCGGTATTCCGTTGGCATGGTCTGCATGATAGTGACTGACCACCAGCAGGTCAAGGTCGGAGCGGCCCAGCGCCTGTATGCAGTCGGCAGCAATATCACCCGCATTTTCATAGCTGTCACCGCCACAGTCCACCATGGCAAGATGAGTACCCGAACGAATGAGCACACATTGTCCCTGACCCACATCCAGCACCCGCACGCTCATATCCCCGGCATGAAAGTCCAGATTAGTCAGCAGCACTGCTGCCGCCAGCGCAACCACAGCAGCAGTCGAGGGAATGCGCAGCCGCTTTTTTCCCCGCAGCAGCAAAGCTGCTGCCAGAACAGCATACACAAACAGCAACCAAATCAAATAATAGCCGTTTGTCGCAGGTATGGACGCAAGAGGGATCTTCCCCAAAAAATCAATAACCATATGCAAGTACCGTACCACCACAGTCACGGGCTGCGCCGCAAAAAGCGCAGCCGTTGGAACTATCAGCCCCAGCGCGCCCACCGCGATACCACCGGTAAATACCACAGTGATCGCCCACAGGGTCAGCAGATTGGACAATGGCGCAATGATCGACACCCGACCAAAATAAAAAGCGGTCAGCGGTGTGGTAATCACCAGCGCGCCAAGGGTGGTGGCTGTGGTGGATACCACAAAGCGCACCATGCCGTTCCATAACCACCGCAGAGGATTTTTGCCCGGCCTTCTCAGTCTGAACACAGGAAGCATACGTTCCTGCAGTCCACCGGAAAACAGCAGGATGCCGGCCACCGCTGTGAAAGACAGTTGTAAACTCACGCTGGCAGCGCAAAAAGGATTATGTACCAGCAAAACAAACAGTGCAAAGGCCAGTGATGTAAAGCTGTCCCGCTGTCTGCCCGCCAAAGGTGCAAGCTGCAGCATGGCCACCATCACCGCGGCACGCACCACCGAAGGTGTGCTTCCGGCCATGAGGGTAAACAAAAACAAAATGGGCAAAGATACCAGCGCACAGCGGCGGCTTCCTCTGCCCAGCAACAGAGCAAGAAATCCCGCCAGACAGGCCAGATGCATGCCCGACACCGCCACGGTATGTGCCAGTCCGGTACGCTGCAAAGAAGAAGTGAAACTGTCACTCAAGCTGTCCCGGTTGCCGGTGACCACCGACTTGACCAGCGGTGCCGCATCTTCGGGAAAGGCCCGGTCAATGCTCTGCTTCAGCCTGTGGGCCAAAACCGCAGGAACACAGGTCAGCGGGAAACGTTGAGGCCGTTGAACGCTCAACTCCCCATACCCTTTCGCGGTCAGAAATATCCCCTTTGCGGTGTAATAGGTGATCTCCTGTCCGTGGTAAGTGTGTGTGGCAAGGGTACAGTGGGCAACGGTAGAAATCTCATCTCCGGGCCGGAGCTGCAGATACGTCTCGTCCCCATAGAGCAGGGTCAGCGCACTGCCTTGCTCCAGCCGGGTGCGGACCAGAACGCTTGCACCGTAGTCCGTGGGCTGGGGGTACTGAGCAACAACTGCCGTCAGTTTTACCGTCTGATCGTCCAGTTGTCGGGCCGGCTCCAGAAACAGCTGGTCATAGCCGCAGCTCCACAGCAGTCCTACCGCAAGCCCCGCGCAGCACAAAAGCGCCCGCCGGCGGATGCGGTCCGGACAAAGCCCTTTCAAAAAACGCAGACCCAAAGCCAAAGTCGCGCAAAGCCCAGCCAGCGGAAGCAGCACACTTTTGGACAGCAGCAACACCGCACCAAAGACTGCTAACGCATAGCCGGAACAGAAAATAGCCAATTTTCGCATAATCGAATATCAGAACAGGCTGATGCGGTCCTCATGGCCGCCGCGGGGAAGCACTCCCATGCGCTGCAGAATGGGAAGCATACTGTTGAACAAGATGTAAAGGAGCAGAGCTTTAGGCACAATGGTAGCCATGTTCTTTATGAAGCTGGGCACAAACCAGCTCCAGAAGGTGGCCCCCCGGATCATCACATTCCAGACCGAGCCAAGCGCCGCGTTGACCAGCAGGTTGACCAGCAGATTGGCGATCACAATGCTGACTACGGTGACCCGGCGGCGGTAGAAACACAGGGCATAGATCAGCACACCCAGCATAGTGGACAGGGTATAACCAAAGAAAAATTCACCGCTGGGCTGCAAAATAAAGCCCAGGATATCCTCCACAAAGCCATATACCAGTCCCAGCACCGGGCCGCACACCATGGCACACAGGGCGCGGGCCAAAAATCCGAAGGACAGCTTGGTGTGGAAGATGGGGATGCTGGGCACCAGAGAAAGAGCCCGGGCCATGGCCACCATCAGGGCCGCAAACACCAACAACCGGGTGTTGTGCAGGTTGGCGCTGTCCAAGTGGACCGCGCTTCCAAACTCCATAAAGTAGTCCAGCACGGCATATGCCAAAATGGCCACACCGATCAGGCCCAGCGACCAGATCCCCACAGTTCCCCACGGATCTGAAGTCCATTTGTCCTGCAGCCAGACGGCAAGAGGCTGATCCCCCTTCTTATTCCATACCGCGGCAAATTGGACTGCTACAAAAAACAGTCCAGCCGCCAACTGCCACAGCAGGGCACGGCGCTTGCTTTCACTGTGTTGTTCCATAAAAAATCCTCCTTCTGTATCTCGGCAGTCCAACACCGTTGGGGTCGCCGCACAGAGGAGGTTTCTCCGGTATGCGGCAGCGGGAGCCAGACCATGCACTGCAAGCATCCGCTTTTCGTCCGAAGGGCAGTCCCTGTCCCTTTGGCACTCAGCCGTGTGTCCACGGCAACACGCACGATCCTAATCTGCCAATTTCCTTTTCAGTGTACCTCTTTTCGACTAAAATTGCAAGAGCGAACAACCGTTTTGCCCGCGGCATAGACTGGATACAGAGGTGATGTCAATGTCACGTCCCTGCACGCCGGGGAATAACTCCCGCGCCATTGCCATAGCGGCAGTCCTCACCGCCGATGCGCTGACACACGACCGAACACCCGAGGAGATCGGTCGGATGGCCGCATTCTTCACGGTATTGGGTGACACTATGGCGCTGCTGGCCTTTGACCCAAAGCTGCAAAAGTGTCAGGAGCAGTTCAACCAATGAACGCGCGGATCTCCTCCATGCGGTCAGCGGCCTGCTGATAGCCGTCCGCCCACAGCAGACGCAGCTTTTCCACGTCCCGTTCCGTCCGGGACACCCCTCTGGTGCTCTCCGGTGCTATGACAAGTATTTTCCCTTCATGCTCAAGCTGAAACAGTCGTTCCCGGCACTGGTTATACCGCTGCGCACGCTGACGCATGGCATGGCAGAAGTTGGGCCATTGACGGTATTTACACTCCACCAGTCGCAGCAAGCGGTCCGGCTTTCGTACATAATCTCTGGGTTTGGTCAGTACCACGATGACCCTGTCGCAGCCCTGCTCCAGCGCCCGCTCAAAGGGAATCCCGTCGACCACTCCTCCGTCCAGATAGGGCTGATCGTTGATATGAAAAACAGGGAACATCAGCGGCAGGGCGCAGCTGGCCTGAAGCAGCAAGCTGCTGCCTTCCGCGTCCCGGGGCACAGTCAAATAGTCGGCTGTTCCGGTGTTTAGATTAGTGACCACCGCCTCCATTGTGCCGGTCCATGCAGCAAAGGTGTCGTAATCAAAAGGCACAAGCTCCTGCGGGATATGTCGAAAGGTGAAATCCAGGCCAAAATAGCTTCGGTTATCCCGGCGCAGCAAATTACCCATGCCCATATAGCGTTTGTCCGGGGCAAACCGGGTCGCTACCTCCAGATTGCGCCCCTGCTGCCCGGAAATATAACTGACACCGTAGGCCGCGCCTGCGGACACACCGATCACATAGTCACACATGACACCGCCTGCCAGCAGGCCATCGCATACCCCTGCGGAAAAGATCGTGCGCAGAGCACCACCCTCCAGAACAAGCCCAGTCTTCATACCGCCACCTCCAAGAGTTTCTACACCTTTATTCTAAGTCATTTTGTGAAAATGGCAACAATAAAATCCAACCGTTTCCCTGCAAACTCCATTTGACTTTTCTGCTGGCTGTGATACTATACTTATAATCTATTTTCCCCACAGGAGGCTTTTATATGGCTCTTTATCAAAGTGTGGAACAGCTCATGGGCAACACCCCTCTGCTGGAGCTGTGCAACTATTCCGCCGCCCACGGTCTGAAGGCCCGTCTGCTGGCCAAGCTGGAGTTCCTCAACCCCGGTGGCAGCGCAAAGGACCGGGTAGGCCGCTCCATGCTGGACGATGCGCAAAAGCGCGGCCTGCTCAAGCCCGGCAGTGTCATCATTGAGCCCACCTCCGGCAATACCGGAATCGGACTTGCCTGCGTGGCCGCCGCCCGTGGCTACCGGGTCATTCTGACTATGCCCGACACCATGAGTCAGGAGCGGCGCACCATGCTGCAGGCCTACGGTGCCGAGCTGGTGCTCACACCCGGCACGCTGGGCATGCAGGGCGCAGTGGACAAGGCCAACGAGCTGGCCGCCTCCCTGCCTGACAGCTTTATCCCCAGCCAGTTCGACAACCCCGCCAACCCCGCCGCCCACTATGCCACTACCGGCCCGGAGATCTGGACAGATACAAACGGTTGCGTAGATGTGTTCGTGGCCGGAGTTGGCACTGGCGGCACCATCTCCGGCACCGGACGCTATCTCAAGGAACAAAAGGACTCTGTGGAGGTGGTCGCAGTGGAACCTGCTGCCTCTCCCCTGCTCTCCGGCGGTCAGGCCGGTCCCCACGGCATTCAGGGCATCGGCGCCAACTTCATCCCCTCCGCACTGGACCGCACCATCTACGACCGTGTGATGCCCGTAGCCGAGGAGGATGCTTATGCCGCAGGCCGAGAGCTTGCAAAGCGGGAGGGCGTGCTGTGCGGAATCTCCTCCGGCGCGGCCCTGTGGGCCGCCACGCAGCTGGCAAAGAAACCGGAATACGAGGGCAAGACCATTGTGGTCCTGCTTCCCGACTCCGGCGACCGCTACTTCTCAACCCCCATGTTCCAAGAATAAAGAACGGCCCTGCGGCAAATGCCGCAGGGCCATTCTTTATTCTTTTTAAACTGTCGCGGGAGCGGCTTCCGAAATCGCTCCGGGCACACGAATGATGCCCACAGGGCATTCCTTGACGCACAGCTGACAGCCCACGCACTTTTCCTGATTAATAAAGGCCAGATTGTTTTCCACAGTGATGGCCTCCTTGGGGCAGGCCTTGGCACACTTCATGCAGCCGATACAGCCGGCAGAACAGACCTTGCGGGTGTCCGCACCCTTGTCCTTGTTCTGGCAGGCCACCACGGGCTTGCGCTTGTGCTCGGGCACGATGGAAATGACCGAGTTGGGGCAGACAGCAGCACAGGCACCGCAGCCCACGCACTTTTCCCGGTCCACCTTGGCAACGCCGTCCACCACATGGATGGCATCAAAGGGACAGGCAGCCACGCAGTCGCCGTAGCCCAAACAGCCGTACTTGCACATGCCGTCACCGCCGTACAGGCCCTTGACAGCCTGACAGCTGGACAGGCCGGCATATTCGTACTTCTTGGAGGTCTTTTCGCAAGTACCGGCACAACCCACGACGGCCTTCATAGGAACGGAAGCTCCAGCCTCCACGCCCATGATCTGGGCGATGGCGGCGGCACAGGCAGCACCACCTGGGGTACACTTGTTCACGGGAGCGCCGTCCTCCACGATGCTCTTGGCATAGTCGGCACAGCCGGCACAGCCGCAGGCACCGCAGTTGGCACCGGCAAGCACGCCGGTGATCTGCTCCACACGCTCATCCACAGGGACATACATCAGGATGGAGGCGGCCACCAGGATCACAGCGCCGATAACGCCGATGACGGTGACAACGATGATAGCCAGTAAAATCGGATTCATAGCTTTTCCTCCCTCCTCTTACGCGCCAAAGATGGCTTCCACGATGCCGCCAAAGCCCATAAAGGACAGGGACACCATGGCCGCAGCCACCAAAGTGATGGGCAGGCCCTCAAAGCTCTTGGGCATATTGGCCTCCTCCACACGGCGGCGCACACCGGAGAACAGCACCATGGCCACCAGGAAGCCGATACCGGCACCGGCGGCACAGACGATAGACTCGATAAAGTCATAGCCGTTGTCCAGATTCAGGATGGTCACACCCAGAATGGTACAGTTGGTGGTGATCAAGGGCAGATACACGCCCAGAGACTTATACAGAGTGGGGATATACTTTTTCAGAATGTTCTCCAGCAGTTGCACCAGAATGGCGATAATGAGGATAAACACGATAGTCTGAAGGTAATCCATACCGAAAGGTTCAAGAATAAATCTGTAGATGGGCCAGGTGGCGGCGGTGGCCATGACCATAACAAAGGTAACGGCCAGAGACATACCCACGGCGCTGTCCAGCTTCTTGGACACACCCAGGAAGGGGCAGATACCAAGGAACTTGGCAAGCACGTAGTTGTCCACCAGGATCATGGTAAAGAAAATGCTGGCAAGCTTCATCGCCATTTCCATTACGCATTGCCCCCTTTCTCAGCCACAGCAGCCTTGACCTTCTTGGGGCGGGTAGTCAGCCAGGTGGCAGCGGCCATGAGCACACCGAACACGAAGAAGCCGCCGGGTGCGCTGGTCATAATGGTAAAGGGATCCACGCTTTCAGGCAGGACCTGAATGGCAAAGCCCTCAGGCAGGAAGGACAGCAGTCCGTCCAGCCCGGCCATCCAGGTGCCGGAACCCAGAATCTCACGAATAGAGCCCATAACCGTCAAGGTCAGGGTGAAGCCAATGCCCATACCGATGCCGTCCAGAGCGGAGTCGATAATGCTGTTCTTGGAAGCAAACATCTCGGCACGGCCCAGAATGATGCAGTTGACCACGATCAGGGGCAGGTACACGCCCAGGGCGGTGTCCAGGCTGGGCAGGAACGCCTTGACGATCATCTGCACCACGGACACGAAGCCGGCGATGACAGTAATGTAACAGGGAATGCGCACCTGATCAGGAATAACTTTACGCAGGGCAGAGATCACGATGTTGGAGCACAGCAGCACGAAGGTAGCCGCAAGGCCCATGCCGAT
The DNA here is from genome assembly GCA_017502285.1 of Oscillospiraceae bacterium. Taxonomy (GTDB): domain Bacteria; phylum Bacillota; class Clostridia; order Oscillospirales; family Oscillospiraceae; genus Lawsonibacter. The sequence continues at coordinate 26,385 of JAFVVH010000034.1, forward strand.
ACCGTTGGATGCCATAGTGGTCACAGCCAGAGTGGGACAGGTGCCCAAAACGAGCCGCAGAACGGGGTTCTCGTTGAGGATACCGTTGGTCAGGATCTTCATTTTATTACTCATTTCGTTCACCTTCCTTTCAGCCGATGGCATTGTATGCCTCGATGGCAGAGTTGACGGCGGCAGTCAGCGCCTTGCTGGAGACGGTGGCACCGGACAGAGCGTCCACATCGTCACCCAGAACCAAAGTCTCAGCCTTCAGCCCCTCGAAGCGGGTCCAGAAGGCGGGATCACCGGCCACCTTGCTGCCGATGCCCTTGGTATCCTGATTCTCAGTGACCTTGATCTGGCGGATGGTGCCGTCGGCGGTAAAGCCAACCATAACAACCATGGTGCCGCCGTAACCCTTAGCAGAGCTGGTAACGACCACGCCCACACCGTTGTCCGCCTTATACACACCGGACACACCGGCAACGGAGAGGCCCTCCACAGCGGTAAAGCCGGTGGCGTCGGGCAGCAGCTCCATACGGGCGGCCTCCTGAGCCTTGCGGGTGGCCTCTTCAATGATGGGCTTGGTAACATCGTTGGTCAGGGCCCGCGCGCCGGTAATGATGACGCAGATGACGCTCAGCACCACGATGGGCTTGAAAATCTTATTCCAATTGCTCATTTCACGGCACCTCCCTTTTTCGCCTTGGCGATGCCCAGTTTATCCTGACGGGTCAGGACCTCGATATAAGGCACCAGCAGGTTCATCAGCAGGATGGCGAAGGACACGCCCTCATTCATGGTGCCAAGGAATCGGATGGCGCAGGTAATGATGCCCAGACCAATGCCGAACACCAGCTTACCCTTGCGGGTGGTGGGAGAGGTAACGTAGTCAGTGGCCATGAAGAAGGCACCCAGCATCAGGCCGCCGGACAGCAGCTGATAAATGGGATCCTGGCCGGCACACAGGGACAGAACCGCCACGGTGGCCAGATAGGTCACGGGAATGGTGGGGCTGATGACCTTGGTCACGATGAGGTAAATGCCGCCCAGCAGGATGGTCAGGGCGCAGGTCTCACCCAGCACACCGCCGTGGGTGCCCAGCAACAGAGCACGATAGGCCTCGGCACCGGCATTGGCGGCCAGAGGAGTGGCGGAGGAGAGAGCGTCCACACCGCTCTCGGGGAAGGGATACGCAGTCATGCGGCTGGCAAAGCCCAGCGCCAGCGCGATGCGGGCCACGATGGCGGGGTTGGCAAAGTTATAACCAAGGCCGCCAAACAGCTGCTTCACGATGACGATAGCGATGAATGCACCCACGATGGCCATCCACCAGGGCAGGCTGGCGGGCAGGTTGAAGGCCAGCAGCAGGCCGGTAACCACAGCGGACAGGTCGCTGACAGGCACTTCCCGCTTCATCAGCTTGCAGTAGCCGTACTCAAAGGCCACGCAGGCCGCCACGGTGACGGCGGTAAGGATCAGGGAATTGATGCCGAAGATGAAGATAGATGCGATCAGGGTGGGGATCAGGGCGATGCACACACGGCCCATGATCTTCTGTGTGGTATCCGCGCCGGTAATGTGGGGCGCGGCGGTAACGATCAATCTTTTGTCCATCACTTCTTACCTCCATTCTTCATCATGATCTTGGCCAGAGCAATGGAGGGCGCCAGAGGCCGCTTGGCGGGGCACACGAAGGAGCAGGTGCCACAACTCATGCACAGATCGGCATTAAGCTCCACCAACAGGTCCACATTCTTGGTCTCATAGGCCCGGACGATCTCCTTGGCGGACAGGCCCAGGGGGCAGGCATTGGTACACCGGCCGCAGTGGATGCAGTTGGTGGCCTTGACCGGCTCGGCCAGCTTGCGAGACAGGGCCAGAACGGCGTTATTATTCTTCAGAATGGGCTGCTCCGCGCTTGCCACACAGGTGCCCATCATGGGACCGCCGTAGAGGATCTTACCCGGCTCCTCGGTCAGGCCTCCGCAGAAGTCCAGCAACTCCTGAATGGGGGTACCAATGACGACCTCCACGTTGCCGGGATTTCTCACAATGTCACCATCCACGGTCAGACGCTTGGTGGTCAGAGGGATACCAGTCTCCAGATACTTGGCGATAAAGGCCACGGAAGTGACGTTCATCACGATCACACCCACGTCGGAGGGCAAGCCGGGGAAGGGCACTTCCCTGCCGGTGCAGGTCTCGATGAGCACCTTTTCCGCGCCCTGAGGGTACTTACAGGGCAGGGCTTTGACCTCAATGGGCATGTCCTTTGTCTCTTCGGACAGCTTCTTAATGTCGTCGGGCTTGTTTGCCTCGATACCAATGACACACTTGGGGATGTCCAGATACTTCATAATGGTCTGGATACCCTTGATGACGTAGTCAGTGTCCTCCTGCATGCAGCGGTTGTCGGAGGTTATGTAGGGCTCACATTCGGCACCGTTGATGACCAGCACGTCGATCTCATCCAGATTCTTGGGGGCCAGCTTGACCGCCGCGGGGAATCCCGCGCCGCCCAAACCCACAAGGCCGCTGGCACGCACCGCGTCCTGCAGGCTTGCAAGGTCGGTGACCACTGGGGGTTTGATGGCAGGATCCACGGTCTGCTTGCCGTCGGGGATAATGACCACCGCCGTCTGCGGTGCACCGTTGGGCGCGGTGATGGTGGTGATGGCATCCACCGTGCCGGACACACCGGAGTGGATGTCCATAGAAACAAAGCCGGCGGCCTTGCCCACCACAGAGCCTACGTACACCTGATCACCCTTTGCCACTACGGGCGCGGCGGGCGCGCCGATGTGCTGACCCATGGACAGCACGATCTTGGTCGGCAGGGGCATGACCACGGTTTCCTTGTGGGCGGTGTGCTTGTTGTGCGGCACGCTCGCCCCAAGTGCGGAACGCTTGAAGAAGTTACTCATTCCGTTTTCTACCTCCCTGTTTTGCCCGAATTGGTTTCAAATCGGGCTTTCTTTACGCGAAGAAATGGATCTGAGCGCATCTCAAACCCTGTCGAAAAATCAGGGAAACCCCGCATTTTTCGGCATAGTGCCCTTTTTCGATGGCATCGTACTTATACAAATTATATAATACACCCAATCATGTGAAAAACGCAAGGGGGTCTGCCCTTTTTTGTTTTGGTTTCTTTTCCGTTTGTTTCCACAGTTCGACTTTTTTCGCACTCGGCAGCAAATATAAAAGCCATACCCGTTTCCGGGTATGGCTTTTTCTTGCTATTTACGCTCAGCAGCCGCAGTTGTTGTTGCAGCCACAGCCGCAGCTGTTGCCGCCCCAGCTGTTGTTGCCGCAGCAGCAGAACAGGATGATGATGAGGATGATGATCCACAGGCAGCCGCCGCCGCCAAAACCGTTGTTATTGCAGCACCCCATACGAAGTACCTCCTTGACAAAAGATGATTTGAGAACGCCTGAGCGTTTCTCAATCTATCTTATGCCAATTGCTCAGACCGGTGCATCCTCAGGAAAATACTTTTGCGCAAAAGTCGCCATGATGACGGCAACCTCCGCACGGGTGGGGTATTCGTTGGGTTTCAGTTGCTCGATGATGCCCGCGCCCACAGCCCAGGACATGGCATCCTCGCCCCAGCCGTCCTGACGCAGCACATCGACCCCCTCATAGGAAGACAGGTCGGCCCGCTCGGGCAGTTCCAGCTTCAGATAGGAGATGGCAAAGTTATAAAGGAACTGCACCACCTCGCGGAAGGTCATGGTCTGGGTGGGACGGAAATTGCCGTCGCCGTAACCAGCACTGATCCCCTGCTGGCCCGCCCAGCGCACGTAAGTCTCGTACCATTCCCCTTCCTTCACGTCCGGGAAGGTCATAGTAGCCGCAAACCGCTCCTCGTCCGGGTCACCCGCCAGATGGAACAGCACAGTCATCATCATGGCCCGGTCCAGCTTGACGGCGGGTGCAAAGACAGATCCATCCCCCGTTCCGGCGAACAGGCCGCGCTCATATACCAGACGCACTGCATCCCGGTAGTCGTCATGGATGGTAACATCTGTAAAGGGAGATGACTTTTTACCGCTTGTTTGAAGGACGAAATCTCCTTCCACCGCGAGCCGGGCCGCGTCTGATTCCACAGCAAACACCGCCTGCGTTTCCTCCGCCACCAGATAGCGGCAGTTCACATCCAGCACTGTGCCCGAGGGTACGCTTTGCCCGGTGGACACGTTAATTACCGTTCCGCTATGGGTGAGTAGCACGCGCCCGGCCTCCAAAAGCAGGCCGCAGCCGCTGTCCAGCGTCAGTACATCCCGGGCGCTGTACGTTCTGCGGCCATAGGCATCACTGTAGCCGCCCGTCTCCCCCGCGCCCGCCCGGTGCAAATAGCCGTCGTTCAGGGTATCCAGCACATCGTTGACCGACAAAAACGTCTCGTCAAGCCAGCTTTTGGCTTTTTCGATCCCTTGAGTGACCGCCTGCGGGATAAAATTCTGTTCCAGATAACTCAGGGTGATGACGCTGTCCTCTCCCCCAAGTCCGGCAGCCAATACGCCGCCGATCAGAAGCCCGGCGCAGACCAGCAGCACCGCGGCTTTTTTACCAAAACGCTTCATTCTTCCTCTCCGTCATCGTTTTCCGGCTTGGAGATCATGTAGCTCAGGGTGAGCAAACTGTCCGCAAAGTGGACATTTTCCACCACCACATGCTCTGCCTCCGGCAGCTTCAGTTCCACATTGGCAAAGTTCCACAGTCCCTTGACCCCGCCGTTCACCAGCCGCTCGGCCATTAAAGGCGCCACGTTACGCGGAACGGTGATGACACCCACATCGACCCGGTGCCGGACCAGATAATCGTCCAGCTCATCAATGCTGTAAACAGGAATGTTGCCCACTGTAGTACCGATCACGTCATCGTCAATATCAAAGGCAGCCTCGACCCGAAACCCATTGTTGCCAAACTTAAAATTCTGGATCAGCGCATGACCCAGATTACCTACGCCAAGGACCACCGCGGTATGTCCCCGGTTAATGCCCAGAATGTCACCGATCTCATCGCGCAGCTTTTCCACGTTATAGCCGTATCCCTGCTGTCCAAAGCCGCCGAAGCAGAACAGATCCTGCCGGATCTGGGACGCGGTCAGCCCCATTGCCTTGCCCAGCGCGTTGGAGGAAATGCGCACCGCCCCCTGCTGCCGAAGCTCGGACAAATGGCGGTAATACCGGGGTAATCTGCGGATGACCGCAATGGAGACTTTTCCATTTTCCTTTTTCATGTCATGTCCATCCTCCTTTTTAGGGAGATGTGGTTTTCACGTTTATTTTACCGCGTTCTTCACAACTTGTCAATTTTTTTAACAATCTTCCCAAATTTTTCTTAAAATAGCGGAACAAAAAAATAACAAACGTGCCGCCATCCGTGTTTTACAGACTTGCGCACGTTTGTTTGTTAATTTCTTTTACATCATCTTTATAATTTCCTTTTTCAGGCGCGAGATGATCCGCTTTTCCAACCTCGAAATGTAGGACTGAGAAATGCCCAGTTCGTCGGCCACCTCTTTTTGCGTACGCTCCTTCCTACCCCCCAAACCAAACCGCATGGCAATGATGTATCGTTCCCGGTCGGTCAGTCTGGCAAGGGCCTGACCCAACAGCTGCCGGTCCACATCCGCTTCGATGGGCCGCATCACAAGGTCGCTGTCTGTCCCCAGCACATCGGACAGCAGCAATTCATTGCCGTCCCAGTCCGTGTTCAGCGGCTCATCAATGGACAGTTCCGCTTTTTGAGATGCCGTCTTGCGAAGATACATCAGGATCTCGTTCTCTATGCATTTACTGGAATAAGTGGCTAACTTGATGCTTTTGGCAGGCTTGTATGTATCCACCGCCTTGATCAGACCGATCGTTCCGATGGAGATCAGGTCCTCGATGTTGATCCCGGTATTTTCAAAGCGCCGGGCAATGTAGACCACCAGACGCAGGTTTCGCTCGATCAGCTGATTTTTGACCGACAGATCCCCCTGCTCCAGCCGGGCAATCAGCGCAGCCTCCTCTTCCCGACTCAGCGGTGTGGGCAGTGTGTCACTGCCGCCAATATACATGACCTTGCCCGGCACACCCAGTCCAAACCGGACCAGCAGCCGGCGCAAGTACCGACCCAAGTTCTTAATCATCTCGTTCTGCCTCACTTTCCGGATATCGCCCCGATCAGTGCTCCATAGCCGCCCCCGTCCGACACAGGTGTAGGCGAAAAGGCCACCAGAACCGATCCCTCATCTTTACCATTCACAAGCAGGCTGTCCACCCGGACCGCCAGCAGCATCCCGCACTCCACACCTATCGCCCGGTAGGGCAGCAGGCGAAAGCGTCCTCGCCACCGGCCAGTATTGAGCCGCCCCAGTGCGCGGTCCGGAGCACTTAATTCCTCCCGCCGTGGTCCCTCCCCTTGTTTGAACAAATCCACCAGCCTGTGTGTATCTGCCACTACCACCTGTTTTCCGGAAAGCGGATCAGACAACGTATTCCCTGTGTCAATAAGTGCTGTTAAGTGTATCTCCTTGTCAAAAACTTTTATTTGAATGGGCACCAGATCTCCGTTTCCGGCCGTATGCCGCCCCACCCTACTCAGCGCCAACGCAAACAGGACGTAGCAGCCGGCGGCAGAGAGCAGAACGATTTTTACATCCATTCCAGAATATACCAGTCCACCGCCAATGCTCAGTCCCTGTCCACCCAACAGTCCGATGGCCAGTACACCTCCGCCAAAGGCACAGGACAAGGCGAAGAAAATCACGCCTTGCCGCAGCAGTCGGCGGCTTGCCCCAAGCCCTACCAGCACCATGAGTACCGCCGAGCCTATTTTGCACACGGGATGAAGCAGAAACTCCATGCCGGGCAGCACCGCCGCCGCCGCATAAAGGCCTCCAAGCACCCCTCCTGCCGCCATACGAAACCGATGCAGCTGCTCACCTGCCAACCGCGCCGAACACAGCAGCAGCAGATAATCCATACAGCTGTTGAGCAGGAAAAGCGTATCCAGATAGATCACCGTCAACGCCAACCCTCCTCCCCGGTCAAGCTGTTGTCATTATACAGGCAGCACCACACAAAAAAAGTCATATGCGGTCTGTGACAAAAGGATGGCCTTTCCCTCCTTTTTCGAAAAAAACTTCGCGCCGTGTATTCACAGCGCGAAGTTTTTTTCTTACTCTTTAGATGCCTCGGTTGAGGGTCTTGCGCAGGCGGATCTTCCCTTCCAGCGCCTGATCGATCAGGAACAGGAACTTCTCTTTGTCCTCCGGAAGCCCGCCCTTCAAAGGCAGGTAGTTGGACGCATGGTTGCTGGTAAAGTGCAGTGGATCCACGTTCAAGTGCTCCACCAGCAGGCGGCACTCCTCCAAAATCTGGTCGGGGGTACACACCTTGAACCGCCCTGCCAGCACATCCTCTCCCAACTGCGTTCCCTTGGCGGGAGCAAAGGTCATGGCGGACAGGTGCCGCGGCTTCATGTCATTGATGATTTTAGCGGAGGACAGCACATGCTCCTCCCAATCCCCATCCTGTCCCGTTAAGCCCAAAATCAGGATAGCCCACAGGTCGATGCCCGCTTCCACCAGATTCTGCCCCGCCTTAAGCATTTGAGCCGCGGTGCAGCCTTTGTTGATGGCGGAAAGCACCGCGTCGCTGCCGCTCTCCACACCCAGATAGGCGCGGGTGAGTCCAGCGGCATGCAGTTCCTTCAGCTCGGTCATGGATTTGGACAACGTGCTTTTGGGTCCGGCATAGGTGGTCACCTTTTGCAGGTTGGGGAAATTGTGATAGAGCTTTTCCAGAATTTTCAGCAGATGCTCCGTCTTCATGACGATGGCATCCCCATCCATCAGGAACACACGCTCCACTCCAGGGCCGTAATAATCCCGAGCCATGTCGATGTCCTCCAGAATTTCCTCCAGCGGACGGATACGGAATTGTTTTTCCTTATACATGGCACAGAAGGTGCACTTGTTGTGGGAGCAGCCGATGGTACACTGGAGCAGATAGCTGCGCCACTCCCCCGGCGGGCGGTAAATGAGGTCACTGTCGTATCTCATACCTTTATCCTTTCAAAATATCTTCGCAGGCGGCACACATCTTCTCCATATCCTCGTCCGTTCCGATGGACACGCGAAGATACCGGTCGATGCGGGGCTTGTTGAACCAGCGCACCAAAACACCCCGGTCTCGCAGCCCCTGCTGCAGTTCCTGTCCGGATTTGTCCGGATGGGTGATAAAAATAAAATTAGCATTGGAGTCCTGAACACAGAAGCCCAGTTCCTTCAGCCGGACAATGGTATTGTCCCGGGTACGCATAATGTTACGGCGGGTCTGCTCAAAGTATTCCACATCCCGGATGGCAGCCTCGCCTGCGGCAAGGGCCAATCTATCCAAGGGATAGGAGTTAAAGGAGTTCTTCACACAGTTCACACCGGCGATCAGGTCGGCATTGCCCAAAGCATAGCCGATACGCATACCAGCCAGCGAGCGGGACTTGGACATGGTGCACACGACCACCAGATTGGGGTACTCGTTGATCAAATCCACCGCGGACTGCGCCCCAAAGTCGGCATAAGCCTCGTCCACCAGCACCACCACATCTGGGTTAGCGTCCAGAATACGGCGGATGTCGGCCAAAGGCAGCGTGCGGCCGGTGGGCGCGTTGGGGTTGCAAATCACCACGCCGCCATTTCCACCCAAAAATTGATCCACCGGCAGGCTAAAGTCCTCATTCAGAGGGATTTCCTCATAGTCAAGGCCAAACAGTTCGGTATAGACGGGATAAAAGCTGTATGTGATGTCGGGAAAAACCACCTTTTTTCCCGGGGTGAAAAAGGCATAAAAACAAAGTCCCAACACCTCATCCGAACCATTGCCGCAGAACACCTGCTCCGGCTTGAGTCCATGATAGTCCGCAATGGCCTGTCGCAGCGCAGTGGCCTCCGGATCGGGATAAAGCCGCAACCCCTCCCCTGCCGCATTTTCAATTGCCGCTATGACCTTAGGCGAGGGTGGATAGGGGTTTTCATTGGTATTCAGTTTGATAAATACCCGGTCTTTGGGCTGCTCGCCCGGGGTATAGGGCACCAGATTTTTGATGCGCTCACTCCAAAACTGCTTCATTGTTCAGTTACCTCCCCGGCGGGGATCCACTTTTTGATGCTCTTCTCCGCCTTGCTTCTTGGGAGCATCAATTCATGGCCGCACCCGTCACAGCGCAGCTTGAAATCCATTCCCACCCGCAAAACCAGCCAGCGGCGGCTTCCGCAGGGGTGCTGCTTCTTCAGTTCCAGCACGTCACCCACATGGATGTCCATGAACAGCCCTCCTCTTTCTCATTGGATTTATTATAATGACACGGGCTTTTTCTGTCAATGCAGCGCACAGTGAAATCCATCCTGTTTTACCATGAAAAGTCCTTGCAACGCGGTAGAAAAAAAAGTATAATAATTTGTTGTATTAAACGATTCGTTTTTCATCCCTGTTTGTGATGTTATCTTCCTGTTTTCTTGGAAAGGAGCTTATATGAAACTGCTGTTTCGTCGCCTCACCGCGCTGGTATTGTGCGCGCTTACCTTTGTGGTCCCTGTCCATGCACTGAGCGTGGAGCAAGCTCTCTCCCTTTTGGACGAATACTACATTGACGACCTGCCCCAAGCCGCTTTGCAGGCTCAGACGCTGGATGAATTGATCGATGCGCTGGGTGATCCCTATACTGTCTATGTGACCAAAGAGGAATACGAGACTTTTCTGGCCGGCTTGAATGATGTACGGCTGGTGGGTATCGGTGTTTCCATCGAGCTCCATGAATTAGGGATCCTCATCGCTTCTGTACTGAAGGATTCTCCCGCACTGGAAGCGGGCCTTGTCAGCGGTGACATTATTGTTTCGGCTGACGGAGTGCCCCTGACCACGCTGGAACAGGCACAGACGCTGCTGGCCGGTGAAGCAGGCACCGCCGTCACCATACAGGTACTCCGTGCCGACGGCACGACCATTTCCGTTGAGTTGATCCGCCGCGAGATCGTAGTCCCCACAACTGTTCAGTATTTCCTCAGCGACGATGAAAACGCCCTTGTCATTTCCTGCACCAGCTTCGGCAACGAAACCCCGGACCATTTCGTATCGGCACTGAAAGAGCACGACTCCACAGTCAACGCATTTATCGTTGACCTGACTGCAAATCCCGGTGGCACCAGCCAGTCCGGTGCCGCTACCGCAGGCTGCTTCATTGGCGGGGCCATCATGCTCTACCTGCGCGATGGTCAGGATCGCTACAACTACACCTACACGATCCCCTCTCTCAAGGCAAAAACACAAAGCCCCGCTATCGTTTTGACCAGTCCCTACACCGCCAGCAGCTCCGAGCTGTTTCTGGGCGCGATCCGGGATCACGAGGCCGGCATCGCCATTGGTCAGCGCACCCGCGGAAAGGGCGTGGCGCAGATCGCGCTGGACAAAAGCACGCACCCGGAACTATTTGACGGCGATGCCCTTAAGGTCACTGTTTACCGCTTTTTCTCTCCCAACGGTGCTACCAATGATAAAATCGGCATCATACCCACCCTGCTGGTTTCTTTGGAAAATGCTTACCATGCCGCCCTGCTTTTGTGCGACGATTATCCGGAAACTCCCGCAGGTCACCTCCGCCTGACCCTGAATGATTACAACTATTTCATTGATCTGAACACCGCCACCGGCAACCAATTCCGCCCCGCTTTTGTAGAACTGCTGGAGGCCCTGCCCCCCACCGCCAAACTGCAGTGGGATAACGGCAGCGGAAAATATGTCAACACCACTGCGCAGGCCGTTGCGCAGCAATACGGTCTTACGGAATATGTTCCACGCACCTTCACCGACCTTTCCGCCTCCCTCTATGCCACCGCCATTAACACCCTCGCCACTTATAAACTGGTGGCCGGCTACGGCGACGGGACCTTCCGTCCCGATGCCCCGGTGACGCGCGCCGAATTCTGCGCCATGCTGGCCAATCTTCTGATCACAGAGATGCCCACTGTTACGCAGAGCGCATTCTCTGATGTGAGTATTGATGAGTGGTACGCTCCGGCCGTACATGCCCTGCACAAAAAGGGTCTGCTGACCGGATACGAAGACGGCTCCTTCCAGCCCAACAGCGCCATTTCTCAGCAGGAGGTCGTCTGCATTCTTTCCACCCTGTCCACGCAGCTAAATATGTACGCCTACAACCGGCGCAATCTCACCCCCACAGATGAGGTCATGGCCAAGTTTGCCCATTTCAGTGACTGGGCACAGCTCCCTGCCTGGTTGCTGGAAAGCTGTCAGGTCGACCTCTCCGCTTTGACCGCCCCTGAGTCCTCTGCCACCCGTGAACTGGCTGCAGACCTGATTTGTCAACTACTTACCAAAACCAGCATACTTTGGCACTGACTCCAAGTAAGAAAGGATCTGTTTTTTATGACGAAAATTGATATTATCTCCGGTTTCCTCGGCGCTGGCAAGACCACACTGATCAAAAAGCTGCTGCAGGAGGCCTTCCAGGGCGAAAAGGTGGTGCTTATCGAAAATGAGTTCGGTGAGATCGGCATTGACGGTGGCTTTTTGAAGGAAGCCGGTGTGCAGATCACCGAAATGAATTCCGGCTGCATCTGCTGCTCGCTGGTGGGCGACTTCGGCACCGCCTTGAAAGAGGTTCTGGATACTTACTCCCCCGACCGGATCATCATCGAGCCCTCTGGTGTAGGCAAGCTGTCCGATGTGATTGCCGCGGTGGAGCGGGTACAGGATGAGGGGGCCTCCCTTTCCCTGAACAGCTTTGTCACCGTGGTGGATGCCATGAAGTGCAAGATCTACATGAAAAACTTTGGTGAGTTTTTCAACAATCAGGTAGAGCATGCCAGCGCCATCCTCCTGTCCCGCACTCAGAATGCGGATGAAAGCAAGCTTCATACCGCCGTGCACCTGCTGCGTGAACACAATAAAAAGGCCGCTATCCTCACCACTCCGTGGGATCAGCTGACCGGCGCGCAGATCATCGCCGCCATGGAGGGCGGTCACGATCTGGCCCACGAGCTGATGGATGAGATCACCCACCATCACCAACACGAGCACGATGAGCACTGCGACTGTGGTTGCCACGACCACGACCACGAACACCATCACGAACATGATGAGCACTGCGACTGTGGCTGCCACGACCACGAACACCATCACGAACATGATGAGCACTGCGACTGTGGCTGCCACGACCATGAACATCATCACGAGCAGTGTGACGACACCTGCACCGCCTGCCACGTCAACCACCACCATCACGCGGACGAGGTGTTTACCTCTTGGGGCCGCGAGACTCCCAACAAGTACACCCGCGAGGACCTGCAGGATATTTTGTCCGAACTGGCTATGGGCACAAGCGTTGGTACGGTGCTACGGGCCAAGGGCATGGTCCCCTGCTCCGACTGCGGTCACTGGCTGCACTTTGATCTGGTGCCCGGTGAGTTTGAGATCCGCGAGGGCGGTGCGGAGTACACCGGACGCCTGTGCGTCATCGGCGCGGGTCTGAATGAGGAAAAGCTGGAAAAGCTGTTCCAGCTTGCATAAAGGAGTTTGCTATGAGCGAAGCATCTGTGGCCATTTATCTGGTCAACGGTTTTCTGGACAGCGGCAAGACCACCCTGCTCCACGACACCATGGGCATGGACTATTTTAACGACGGCCAGCGCACCGTGCTCATCCGCTGCGAGGACGGCGAGTGCGAGTATGACGAAGCCTTTCTCAAGGCCCACAACACCGTTCTTGTCTCCATCGCGGATGAGCAGCAGCTGAATGCGGAATTTTTCAGCAAGCTCAAAGGACTTCACAAGCCCGAACGCATCCTTCTGGAGTATAACGGCATGTGGTCCATGGACACTATCTTGTCCGCCCGCCTACCCCGGGACTGGGGCATCTTCCAGATCATCACCGTCATTGACGGCACCACCTTTGACCTGTATCTGAACAACATGCAGTCTAAAATCGTGGATATGGTGTCTGAAGCGGATATGATCCTGTTCAACCGCTGCACTGCCGACCAGCCGCTGGCCAGCTGGAAGCGCTCCATCCGCGCGGTCAACCGCATGGCCGAGATCGTATTTGAAGATATTAAGGGCATAGAGCTGGAAGTGCAGGACATCCTCCCCTATTCGCTGGATGAGCCGTCCATCACCCTTGAGGACGCGGACTACGGCATCTGGTACCTACACATTCAGGAGCATCCCGAGCTTTATCTGGACAAGACCATCACCTTTAAGGCACAGGCCATGACCAACCCCAAGCTGCCCAAAGGCACCTTTGTCCCCGGGCGCAATGCCATGACCTGCTGTGCCGACGACATCCGTTTCTTTGGCTTCCTGTGCAAATATCCTGGCGTCAAGGGCCTGCGCAACGGTGAATGGGTCCATGTTACCGCCCGCATCAAGTGGGAGCATTCCCCCGTCTACGAGGATCAGGGTGTTGTACTCTATGCGTTGGAAGTGGAATCCGGCCTGCGTCCGGATGACCCGCTGGTCTATTTCCGCTGAGGACTTGCCATGGGAAATGTCATTGAATTGTTCCCCTCCCCCGCACACCGGGAGGAGCTTTTATCAAAACTGCACGAACTGCGTACCATGCTGGATGAGTTGGACATGCAGGAACCCGAGGATATGAACAGCGAAGGGTACGAGCTGTGGGGACAAGCCCACGAGGATCTGGAAGATCAAATCGACGATATTCTGGACCTTCTGGATGAAGAATAGATCAACAGCAAAAATGCGCCCGAGCCAAATGGCTCGGGCGCATTTTGATTTATTTTAGTGCTTGTCGCCGTAGTGGACGTGGAGCAGGTGATGCAGATCTTCCTCGGAATAGCCTTCGATCACGTCGTCCATAACAGGGTTGTACTCGGCGCGCTTGAAGATAGCGGTCTTGTCGGTAACGTACAGACTGGCTGCACGCTCCAGTTTCTTGTCCTTGCGGCCGATGGGCTGACCGGCACCGCCGACGCAGCCGGTGGGACAGGTCATGACCTCGATCAGGTGGTAGTCCACCTCGCCGGCCTCGATTTTCTTGAGCAGCTCCTGCGCGTGGGCAAGACCGTGAACA
>JAFVVH010000035.1 GCA_017502285.1 Oscillospiraceae bacterium
AGCAAAACCAAGCATAACGGAGAAGGCTAATCATAGCTGGCAACTACCTCTATGCCCTCCATAATGAACTCCACACACGGAATGGCCACGCTGTTTCCAAGGGCCTTATACCTTGCTGAGTCGGAGGCGGGTGTGATTTTCGTCCACAGGTCCGGAAAGCCCTGCAGCCGTTCACACTCCAACGGGGTCAGGCGGCGGATAAGGATTCCACACCGTATTGGATGAAGCGAATTAAGCGAGCTGCCGGAGGTCCCTTTCTGGAGTGTACCACAGAGGTCACCATTCTCTGTAGCATTGCGGCAATCCAGGCCGGCCACATCCACCACCAGGTCGGTGGCATCCTTGTGCTGTCTGGCACTCTGTGTGGATGCCACATCACCATCCCGAAACACATCCACCCGTTGCCGGGAGAATACTGCATGATGATCGGTCGCTGTCAGAGTGTATGACAGATCCTCCTGATAGCCAATACCGTTTCCTCCGTTGAAGGGCTGCCGGTCGATGGCATTTCCTGTGATGCAGAAGGTATCGGCATTCTGGGACACCAGCGGCACGTTGTTTCCTCCGGTCCCAGCTCTTGCAGATATGGTGGGCGATACGGAGTGTGGCCCGGTGTATCGGGAGTCGATGCCATGGTTTTCAAATAACATCCCCTCGCTCATGATGACGGGTTGATGTCCATGCTCCTGGGCCCGTAACGTACCGCTGATATTCTCTGTACAGGACATTACCTTGCCACCCTGGTCGTTCAAACAGATCAGGGGCTGGTGCCCTCCCATCTGCGCCCGGAGCGTAGTGGTTTGGTCCTCTGTGATGTCCATTCGTTCCCCACCCTGGTCATTCAGGCAGAGAATGCTCGGCACCATATTCGTGCCACTTTCTGCAGCCTTTAGGGTTGGCGAACACTCCTCCTGCCAGCCGATCCCATCGGCATTGGGACCGGCTCCCGCACTGAAGCCCGCCGTCAGCACACAGGGATACCCCTGCCCCGCCTGTCCTCTACCGGCAGAAAGGCTGGTGTGCTGCTCATGAGTGAGGAAGCAGTCGCCGTTTCCCTTGGTGACCACACCCTCCGCAATGAAGGTCTGCTGTTTCATTCCGGGCTGTGCGCCCAAGGCTCCGGCCACGTCGTGCAGATCCCGCACCTCGTCCCGCTGATTGGCAGCAAAGGCAATAGGAGCCAGTACACCGTTTCGACCCGTTGACATTCCGCGGTTGACGCCAAGCGTGGCAGACACCCCTCCGGTCAGGTCACCGTTATACCCATCGAAACCGATGGGCGGTTCACCCTGGGTCACGAAAGTTTGCATCTGCATATTGTTGGTCGCCATGAGCGCACCGGACACTCCATCCAGATCAATGCCTTCATCTCTCTGATTGATGTGATAGGCTTTCAATTCCAGCGGCATATATGGTGCATCCGTCAGGCCAGCCTGTATCATGAGCGCCATCTCCAGCTGCTCCGGAAGTTCCTTGCCTCTCTCCCCTGCCCTTCGCAAGATGCCTACACAGGCGGTCGTTGTAAGTCGGTATTTGGGGTCAGGATTCGGCTCCAGTATGTCCGTTAGGGATGCTCGGATCAACACTCTGGGCGCAACACCGGTATTCAAAGGCGACTTGCCCTCACGCCACGGGGAGCGCAATTGCCAATAAGGGGTTCCAAACAGGTTAACGTCCTTAAAATCGATGTAATAGTACGGGACCGCGATCAGCACGGAGTCCGGTTTCGCCGCCCTGGGTCTGGGCGGCTTTTTAATTTCTTCATACGGCTCGATTTCCAGCAACATTAATTGTCCGTATTGGTCGCACTGGTACATTCCGTTTCCTCCTCTCCCTTATCTTCCAGTTCGTCCAGAACATCGAACAGGAGCAGCGGAGCATACAGACTTGCAAAGTCTGCCAACAAAAAAATACGCTTTCTTCGCTGTGCCAACCCCCAGAACTGCGCGTCCAAACAACGCCATGCCAAGGAAAAGGCATGATCTTCTCTCAGAATCATTCCGGCATCCGGCCAGCTCTCTCCGGGGTTTGGTCCAGGCATTCTTGCTTCGGGGATGCAGACCCGCATGATCTCCTCCAGCACGATCCGGAAATCCTCGTATTTCGGGTCCCCGCTTGAAAAAGCACCCGGCACATTTTCCCAACACATCCAGCGGGGGCGTACCTCGGCTCCAACACGGCCGCGTGCCATATCTGCCGCTCTCATCTCCTTTACGACTCGAATCTGCTCCATAAACAGGCCGGAGCGTTCACCGGAGAGCCCGGCACGGGCACCCGCAACACTTAAATCCTGGCAGGGGCTGCCCCCACAGACGATCTGCACGGGCGGCAGCTCTGCTCCATTCAGCTTTGTAATGTCCCCGACGTGGGTCATGCCGGGAAAATGGTGTTTTGTGACTTCGATGGGAAATGCCTCGATCTCACTGGCCCAGACCGGTGTGATACCGTACCGGACTGCGGCCAGCGGGAATCCACCAATACCATCAAAAAGGCTTCCCATGGTCAGGCCGGTCATTTTGAGACCGCCTTTACTACGGTCTGGGTGGTATTGACCGCGGCTTGTGCAGTGTAGACGGCAGACATGATGTTTGCCTTTGTGGTGGTGTCCACACCGAAGGCACCCGCGATCCTCGGCACCTCTCCCGCGGAGAGCATAAGGCCAAGACCAAGCAGGGCGTGATCCTTAAACACCATGAGTCCGGCCACCAATATCGTTGCCTGAAGGAAGGCGGTCAGGCACAAACCGACCACCTGCTTGATCCATTGCACAAAGCCCTCGATGTACCCGCGGGGAACGCTGAACATATAAAGACTCCCCACAGCGATCTGAATGAGCAGGATGCCTCCGCGTTTGAGGTTTGCGAAGAACACCTTGATCACCGCATAGGCCATGAGGATGATACAGAACAGATACATTGCCGGACTGGTGATGGACCCGAACCCCATAAAGCTTCCGGTGGTCAGGTCGCCCAGACTTTCCACCGTACTCAGCTCCGTGACGATATCAGTCGCCACATCACCGATGGATGTTCCGTATCCAGTCAATCCCGCCGTCAGTGATCCCTGCAGCGATACCGACAGGGCGTACAGACGCACCGGCACGGTGGTGAACAGGCTGCAGGCCAGAAATCCTTTGATCACATTTATCGCCGTTTTCTTGATGTTGGCATGGCCCGAAGCATATTCGAGTCCGAAGTCGAAAGCCGCCACCACAAAACCAATGCCGAAGAGCGCCCACGCCAGCTGGGAGAAAAACAGCACGATGGCCTGTACCCAGTTCATCTCGAAGAGCTCGACACCCATGTTGCCCATCTCCGCAAAGAAGTTGCCCAAAAAGCCTATCAATTGCCCGTATATCCAGTCCGTGATGGTGTCCATGATGAGGTTGGCTGTAAAATCCCAGATAAACATTGATGTTGTCACCTCTTTTCTGTAAGCCGTGCGCCAACAGAAAAGAGGCCCGCCAGCGGCACGGCCTCTTGTTTATCTCTGTATTACTGCATCGTCTGACTCCACTGGGGCTGTGTGGCTGCGGTCTGCACCTGCTCCTGGAAGATGTCCAGATAATCGTTCACAGCGTTGGAGAGTTTCTCATAATCCTGCTCGGTGGGATGATAGACATACCAGTCCACCTTTCCGTGATCATCCCAGATGTGCGGAACCACACCATCCCGGAAGTTGGGATTGCTGACCGCCTTCTTCCCAAGCAGGTCAGAGAAGCGCAGGACGAGGTTGTCCACATCCCCCTCCTGCCGGTTCAGGATGGTCACCCGCAAAGCTTCATAGTGGCTTGCGATGCCCATGGTGATGAACTGGATCTTTGCCCGGTTGGTGTCACTCAGGCGCACATAGCAGGCACGGCCAACGAAGGTCGCGTCCGGATGGTACGGCTCCACGATCCTGCGGAGCTCTTTTTCATAAAAAGTCATGGTTTTCCTCACTTTCTGGTGTAAGAAAGAGGCGCAGTAAGCGCCCCTTTCCCTTTGTCCCCTGCCCTGTCACTCCTTACATTTCATTTGACCCTCAACTGGCTCGAGAGAGCCCCTTTTGCCCGCCTGACGAAGTTCATTTGGAGTCACATTCAATTTTGCAACCATAAAATTGAACGCACGGTCTTTTGACCCCACACTGCGAGGATAGGATCTTTTGGGATGGTCAACATGATAGACCTCCCATCTTCCATCGGCCCGAAGGCGAATACGATATGGATTCTTCATAGGCATTTTACAGGCCGATGATGCTCCAGATGTAGGTCGGAGCAGTCAGGGTGAACACGAGACAGGCGAACAGAATGGCAGGCCCCGTCCATTCGAACTGACCGTGCTTCCGGTAGTCGAAGTAGCACATGGCCAGCTTGCCGAAGAAGGCGATGGCGAGGATCATGTCCAGCGCCGGGAATACCACGGTGTTCACCACGGTCTTGATCTGCTCGGACGCACCTGTCCACGCCTGCTGTACCGCACCCGCCACATCGCCGGTCGTGCCAGCGCCCGTTGCGAAAACAGGCACGCTGCAAACCACGGCAAGGACGAGTGTGGCAATGAGCGTTTTTGCGACCCTGAGTCTTTTCATTTGAGCTTCCTCCTTTACTCTCTTTGACTTAACACAGGAGCGCCATCTACAGCGGATGGCGCTCCTTTCTTTACCTATGAGGATCAATAGCCGGTGCGGGGCAAAACGGCGGAGGGCTTGTAGACCCTGGTCACCCAGCGAGAGTTTGCCATGATCCACTGACCGTTGTAGACACCGCCTACATCGGCCTGATTGACGAACTGCGTGCCGCCAGCCA
>JAFVVH010000036.1 GCA_017502285.1 Oscillospiraceae bacterium
CGGGGATTGCCGCTCTTTTCAGCCATAACTTCAACCACCTGCTCGTTGAGACCCAGATTTAAGATGGTGTCCATCATGCCGGGCATGGAGGCGCGGGCGCCGGAACGCACGGAGACCAGCAGGGGGTTCTCCATGTCGCCGAACTTCTTGCCGGTGATCTCCTCCAGCTTAACGATGTACTCCATGATCTGAGCCTGGATCTCGTCATTGATCTTCTCGCCATCCTCATAGTACTGAGTACAAGCCTCGGTAGAGATGGTGAAGCCCTGAGGAACGGGCATGCCCAGGCCGGTCATCTCGGCCAGGTTGGCGCCCTTGCCGCCCAGCAGCTCGCGCATGGAACCATTGCCCTCGGAGAAGAGGTACAGATACTTGTGTGCCATTTGCAAATCATTCCTTTCTTATTCTGTGAATACGCATCTGAAAAACCCACCGCCTATGGCGCACCGCCTTTGCGGCGGCTCTTTTCAGATGCGTATTGCCGACGGAGCTTGTCCGCCGCAGCGCACCTTTTCCGCAGGGCACATCCCTGCACATTACAAAGTTGCGCAAATATTATACCCTCTTGCAGGAAAAATTGCAACTGCTATTGGTATGATTTTGTGTTGTTTTTTCAAGTTTGGCTTGTGTATTTTAACATTCCACCCCAACACGGGCCTGCACCCCCCGGTCAAAGGGGTGGCGCTGCTTGTCCATCCGGGTCACATAGTCTGCCCGCTCCAGCAGCGGCGGCTGCCCCTGTCGACCGGTGAGCACCGCTTCGCCTTCATAGCTGTCTAGCAGGGTCAGCACATCGGAAAGTTCCACCAGCCCTGCGTCAACGGCATCACACACCTCGTCCAGCACCAGCAGGTCTGCTTTGGGGGCAAGTTCACCCAGCCGGGCCAGCATCTGCGCGTACCGTTCCCGCTCCTGTTGGTATTGGGCGGGTGTCAACTCAAAGGTAAAGGGCAGACAATCGGGCAGCGGCAGCAGTTCCACACTGGGCAATCGTGCCAGCGCCATCCGCTCTCCGCTGTCTTCACATTTTAAAAACTGGGCCACCACCACCCGTTTCCCCCGACCCGCCATCCGCAGAGCAAGGCCCATGGCCGCGGTGGTCTTTCCCTTTCCGTCACCGTGGTAGATGTGCAGCATAGAATCACCTCTTTGTTTATTTTACCTCTCTTTTCTTTCCCGGTACAGCAAAAACGGTGCTTTCCCTCGGAAAGCACTGTTTTTATCAGATTTGGTTCAGCAGCCATGCCGCTGCCGCCAGCTGAAGGGCCAACAGCACAGGCAGGCCGTATTTAAATTTGCGGTGTCGGGTCTTGTGGCGAAAGGTCTGCATACCGGCCATAACTCCGGGTGTTCCGCCCAGCACAGCCACTGTGAACAGGGTATTTTCCGGAATGCGCCATGCGTTCCGTTTGGCCTTCCACTTGTCCAGTCCCATCAGCAGAAAGCCTGCCCCATTAACCACCACCAGCCACAGCACAATGGGGTCAAGTTCATTCATCGGTCTTTTCCTGCTCCGGTTCGGCGGGCTGTTCCGGCTCGGCTTCCTCCTCGGATACCGGGGTGGTCACAGGCTCGCTCACCATGTGGATATTCCGGGCGGGAGGCTCAATGTCCCCGGTCAGGCTGCTCTTGGCGTGAGTGGACGCGTAGGCATCCTCCACCAGAGCGGGGTCTCTGCCCTCGATGATGGCAACCATCTCGCCGCCGGTGATGGTCTCCTTGTCCAGCAGGTACTCCACCACCTTGTGCATATCCTCCAGATTTTCCCGGATGACCTTGACCGCGTCCTCGTAGCAGGCATCCAGAATGAGTTTGACCTGCTTATCCATGGCCGCCGCAGTGTCCTGAGCGCAGTCCAGTCCGTAGCCGCCGTCCAGATACTGATTGCGCACGGAGGCCAGCGCCATCATGCCAAACTCCTCGCTCATACCGAACATAGCCACCATCTTGCGAGCAATGTCGGTGGCCTCCTGAATGTCCTGGGATGCCCCGTTGGTCATGGTATTCAGTACCACCTGCTCGGCGGCACGGCCACCCATGGACACGGCGATCTTGGCCATGAGTTCTTCCTTGGTACGCAGGTTGGTCTTATCCTCCTCGGGCATAAGCAGGGTATATCCCAGGCTGCCCTCGGTATGGGGCACAATGGTGATCTTCTGCACCGGCTCGGCATTCTTCTGCTTGTAGGCCACCATAGCGTGGCCCACCTCGTGATAAGCCACCAGCTTGCGTTCGAATGGGGTAAGCACGGAGTTCTTTTTCTCACTGCCGGCGATGACAAATTCAAAGGAAGCCAGCAGGTCCTCCTGATTGACGAAGCGGCGGCCCTTGCGCACGGCGCGCAGCGCGGCCTCGTTGGTCAGGTTGGCCAGGTCTGCGCCCACGCATCCGGCGGTGGCCAGAGCGATCTTCTTCAGGTCCACGTCCTCCGCCAACTTGATCTTGCGGGTGTGCACCTGCAACGTGGCCAGACGGCCGGCCAGATTGGGCCGGTCGATGGTAATGCGTCGGTCGAAGCGGCCGGGATGCAGCAGGGCTTTATCCAGCACCTCGGGACGGTTGGTGGCGGCCAGCACAATGACGCCCTTGGTGGGGTCAAAACCATCCAGCTCTGCCAACAGCTGGTTCAGAGTCTGTTCCCGCTCGTCATTGCCGCCCATGCGGTTGTCACGGGTCTTGCCAATGGTATCGATCTCGTCGATGAAGATGATGCAGGGGGCCATCTTGGCCGCTTCCTTGAACAGGTCGCGCACGCGGCTTGCGCCCACACCCACGAACATTTCCACGAAATCAGAGCCGCTGATGGAGAAGAAGGGCACTCCCGCCTCACCGGCTACCGCCTTGGCAAGCAGGGTCTTACCGGTACCCGGAGGGCCCACCAACAGCGCGCCCTTGGGCAGCTTGGCGCCGATCTCAGTATACTTGCCGGGGTTGTGGAGAATATCAATGATCTCCTGCAGGGACTCCTTGGCCTCGTCCTGTCCGGCCACATCAGCAAAGGTAACTCCGGTGGACTTTTCCACGTACACCTTGGCATTGGCTTTACCCACACCGCCAATGCCGCCCATGCCGCCGCCCTTGCCCATACCGCGGAACAGGAAAATGAACAGGCCCACCATCAACAGCATGGGCAGGATGCTGGTCAGCAGGCTCAGCAGCAGAGAAGGCTCTTCCAGTTCAGGGCCGTCATAGACCACACCACTCTCATCCAGCAGGGTCTGCAGTCCGTCGTTACCCAAATTGATGGCATCCGTGTAATAGATCACTGGCACGTCGTGCTGACCCAGGATCTCGATGAGCAGATTAGTCTGCTCATCCTCCTCACCCAGATCCACTTCCACCCCGTCTTTCAGGGTGAATTTATAGCGGTAGTCAGAGACCTTTTTGACCTCGTCCACCTTGTTCTCCACCACCCACTGGCGGAAGGTAGAGTAGTCCACGTCCACCTCGTTGGCTGCGCCGCCCATCATACACCCCTGGAACAAGTAGGTCAGCATCAGGGCCCACAGCGCAATGCTGATCAAGCCCACAAAACGATTCGGCTTTTTGCCGGTTCCTCTTTTCTTCTGATTCATTTGGAGCAGTTCCTCCTGTTTTTTCTATTCCAACCCCTAAATTCGGGGGCACTTCTCAGTGTAGCCTGAGCAATATAATCCGAACTCGCTACGCGGGGCGGATTTTCGCGCCAGACTTCATTTTATTCTTTGCCGGGCAACAAGCCCGGCCGCATCACGCAATTTTGCCTGACACAAAAATACGCTCCCGCGCAGTCGAAGATTTCTAAGTGCGTATAGGAAGGCAGTGCAAGGCGCCGACTTGCAGATGGGCTTTTTTGCCCATCAAAAGGCGGTAACGAAGCAATGCTGATGTATACGCGCTTAGAAACGGGTTCGGATTACATTGCTCAGGCTATCGTGTGCATCATATCATATGCAAACCTCAAATACAAGAAAAGCACCTGTAAACTTTCTGTGAAAACCAAAACTTTTCAGCCCCGGCACACCATTTTACCCTTTTCCCTCCGAAGCGGATGTGCTATAATTATAAAACTAACCGTTTTATTTTGCCGCCCAGAGGCGGCAGCTGCCGGAGGTCAATATGAAAGAACGCACTCCCCTGCGCCGCTCCGCCCCCATCCAGACGGAAAACGACGGCGTGATCGAGGGCCGCAACGCAGTCATCGAAGCGCTGCGCGCCGGTGTGACCATTGATAAAATTTTCATTATGAAGGGCGAAACGGACGCAACTTTGGGCCACATCGCCTCCACCGCCCGGGAAAAGGGCATCGTGGTGGTGGATGCCGACCGCCGCAAGCTGGACGGCATGAGCCACACCCACTCCCATCAGGGCGTGATCGCTCTGGCCGCGGTGCGGGAATACGTCAGCGTGGAGGACATTCTCAATGCCGCCCGGGAAAAGGGTGAGCCCCCTCTCATTGTGGTGTGCGACGAGCTCAGTGACCCCCACAATCTGGGCGCTGTCATCCGCACCGCGGAGTGCGCCGGAGCCCACGGTGTCATCATCCCCAAGCGCCGCTCCGCCGGTCTGACCGCCATCGTGGCCAAGACCTCCGCCGGTGCCGTGGCCCATATGCCTGTGGCCCGTGTGCCCAATATCCCCGCTCTGCTCAAGGACCTAAAACAGCAGGGTGTGTGGGTGTTCGGCACCGCCGCCGACGGCAACACCACCCTGTACCAGGCCGACCTGAAGGGCCCCGCCGCCATTGTCATCGGCAGCGAGGGTGACGGCATGGGCCGTCTGGTCACGGAAAACTGCGACTTCAAAGTCAGTATTCCCATGAAGGGACACATCAACTCCCTGAATGCCTCTGCCGCCGCAGCTATTCTGCTGTACGAGGCAGTCCGGCAACGTCAAGGGTAACAAAACCAGTTTCACCCCCCAAGGAGTCAGAAATGAGCAAGCAGGACGAAAAACAACTGAATCAGGATAAAGAGCTTGCCCAGCTGCACTCTCTGGTAGACGGTGCGCAGGGGGATGACTATTCTCTGGACGACATTCTGGCCGAGTATTCCGACCGAAAGCCGCCCGGTGTTGTTACCATGTCCACACAGGAGGAAGAGGAGGAAGACAACCTGCTTCTGTTCCCCTCCATCCTACCTGACCCTCCCCCGCCGGAAGACGAAGTCGAGGACGAAATCCCAGACGAAGATCCGGTTCTTCCGCTTCAGGATCAAGAGGACGAGCCCACCGCCGAAGACGACCGCCCCAATACACCACCGGACAATGTAGTGGCCTTCCCGGAGCCGGAAAGCCCCCTGTCCGCCCTGCTTCACGACCTGTCCCGAAAGGCAGACGACTATGCCGAGCGCATGTTTGAAGAGGAGGACATGCCCTCCAGCCCCGAAGTCAAGCGCATGGAGGAGCTCATCCCCGGTGTTGACCGGGAGGACGTCCCTCAGCGGGAGCGCCGCCCCCGTCGGGAAGACCCTCCCGAGCCCGATCTGTCCCCCCAGGAGCTGGCCCAGAAATACGGCAAGGGCATGAAAGGTCTGCGCACCCGGACGCATCTGGTTTTCCTGCTTCTGCTGCCCGCCCTGTACCTGACGCTGGAGCATATGCTCCCTCTGCCTCAGCTCCCCTTCCCCGGTGATCTGTCCCTACCTCTGCTCACTCAGTCCATTAAAATCTGGGCCTGCGCGGGCCTGCTGGCCGTGTCCATGCTGCTGTGCTGGGATGTGTTGAAACATGCAGTTATCCGAATGACCAAGCTGCGCTTTGGTATGGACAGCCTGCTGCTGCCTGCCTGCCTGTTCACGCTGGCAGATGCCCTGTCCATGCAGTTTATCCTGCCCCGGGATGAGCTGCCCTGCTGCGTGCTGAACATTCTGGCCCTGTGGCTGGCCATGCGGGGGGAGTATCACCGCCGCCGGGGTCTGCGGCTGGCCTGCCGCGCAGCCGCCGCCAGTGCCGAGCCCTATCTGGTCACACTGGACGAGGGCAAATGGAACGGCCGGGACACCTATGCCAAGCACTCCGGCACCCCCGATGGCTTTGGAAGTCAAATCCAGGCAGACGACGGCGCCCAGCGTATCTTCCGGGTCGTTTGCCCTCCCCTGCTCATCGCCTGCCTGCTCCTGCCCCTTCTGTCCTGTATCACTTCCGGACGGCCCGAGCAGCTGCTCTGGTCCTGGTCCTGTGTATTTACTGCCTCCTGCGCCCTGTGTGCCCCTCTCATTTTCAGCCGCCCCTTCCACCGCCTGTCCCGCCGGCTGGTGCAAAGCGGCGGCGCATTGGCCGGCTGGCCCGGCGCGGCCTATTCCCGCAGCGGTTCGGGCATCCTGCTTACCGATCTGGACCTGTTTCCCCCCGGCTGCGTATCTCTGAATGGCATCAAGGTCTTTGGCGATTGGTCCACCGAACGGGTCATCGGCTATACCGCCACCCTTATCCGCGCCTCGGGCAGCGGACTGGACAAGCTGTTCTGCGACCTGCTGCGCACCCAGGGTGTCATCTATCGCCAGGCGGAGCGTCTGTGCTGCTACGAAGGCGGCGGCCTGTCCGCCAACATCCGCGGTGATCAGGTCCTGGTTGGTTCGGCCGCTTTTATGAAGCTGATGGATGTGGAGCTGCCCCAGGGCCTGAACGTCAAAAACGCCGTGTTCTGTGCCATTGACGGCGACCTTGCCGGTATCTTCGCACTGAACTACGCGCTGCCCGACGTGGTATTCCCCTGCGTGGCCGCCCTGCTTCAGGAGAAAATTTCTCCCGTTCTGGCCACCCGGGACTTCAACCTGATCCCCGCCATGCTGCGCCAGCGCTTTAAGCTGGCCGCCAACCGCATGGACTTCCCCCCGGTGGAGCGCCGCCGGGAGCTGTCCGATCCCGACCAGCCCCACAACACCACCCTGACCGCTGTACTGTGCCGTGAGGGCATCTACCCCTTCTCCGAAGCGGTGGTAGGCGCCCGCCGCCTGCGGCTGGCCGTTCGGCTGAACGCGGTGCTGGCCTGCGTTGCCTCGGTGCTCGGCCTGTTGCTGTCCGCTTACCTGACGGCCGTAGGCGCATTCGCTTCCATTGCACCGGTCAATCTGCTGGTCTATCTGGTACTGTGGCTACTCCCCGCGTGGTTTATCACCGGCTGGGTCGATCAATACTGACCTGAAATCGGCTGCACGGAATGCGCAGCCGATTTTCTTTTCCTTAAAAATACAAATTCTTCTGGACAAGCCACCCTCACAGGAATATGATATGTTGTGCCAAAGCATATTTGTATTCCACTTTCTGCAAAGGAATTGAGTTTTATGAGACATCGCAACTCAACCTGGGACATTCTTCGGCCTCTGGAGCTGTTTTTGTGCTCCTTTTTGTGGTTGGAGATCATATATCGGCTGTTCTGCGTGGAGCGGTTTTTTGACCGAGGGCTTCTATATATCCTTTTGTTCAGCATCCCTCTGTCTGTGCTGTGCGCCATTTTGTGCTCGGTATGGAACGAAAAGGGCAACCGCATCGCCGCAGGTATGCTGTTGGGCCTTGCCACCCTGTGGTATATGATCCAGTCGGTTTATTTCACCATCTTCCGCACCGTGCTGGTCACCAAATCCTTCGGCATGGCGGGCGACGCGTTGAGCAACTACTGGCGGGAAACGCTGGTGGGCATCGGAAAGACGCTGCCCTGCCTGCTCCTTCTCTCCGCTCCGCTGGTCGTATTCTTTTTCCTGCGCGATCATATCACCCTGTCTGTCCGTGCCGATGCGCCGGAGTTGTTGGTGCTGGGAGGCGGCATACTGGTCTTCCACCTGCTGGCAGTGCTGTGCCTCAACCTTCCCTCCGCCGACCTGTTGACCACCAAAGAGCTCTACAAAGGCATGCTCATCCCCGATCTGGCCGTCTCCCGCTTCGGTGTGATGACCACCCTGCGGCTGGATGTGAGCCAGTCCCTGTTCGGTGTGGATGCGCCCGATGACGATGTGCTCCTGCCCGAAGTGTCCGGCAGTTCCTCCGCAGACGCATCCTCCGATGTTCCTCCCGAAACGGTTTATCAGCCCAACGTGCTGGACATCGACTTCGATGCCCTTGCGGAAAAGGAAACCGACAAAACCCTCAAGGGCATGCACCAGTACTTCGGCAGTCGGGAACCCACCCTGCAAAACGAGTACACCGGCATGTTCAAGGGCAAGAACCTGATCATGCTCACCGGCGAGGCTTTCTGGATCGGCGCCATCCATCCCACCTATACCCCCACCCTCTACAAGCTGGCCAACGAGGGTTTTGTGTTCCAGAACTTCTACAACCCCCTTTGGTGGTACTCCACCATCGACGGCGAGTATGCCCACTGTACCGGCCTGATTCCCTCCAACCAAAGCAAGGACTCATCTTTTAAAATTACGGGCAAGAACAAAAACTCCATGTACTTCTGCATGGGCAACATGCTGTCCATGGAGGGCTATCCCACCACCGCCTACCACAACCACACCCATTCCTATTACAGCCGCCACCTGTCCCACCCCAACATGGGCTACGACTACTATGGTGTGGGCGCGGGCCTAGATGTGAAAAAGAGCTGGCCGGAGTCCGATTTGGAAATGATGGAGCAGACCATCCCTCAGGCGCTGGCTGACCCCAAGCCCTTCCACAACTACTACATGACCGTCAGCGGTCACATGAACTACAACTTCGTGGGCAATGCCATGTCCATGAAGCACAAGGCGGAGGTGGCCAACTCCGGGCTGAGCGAGGCGGCACAGGCTTATCTTGCCTGCAACATGGAGCTGGACAAGGCGTTGGAGTACGTTCTGGCTCAGCTGGAAGCCGCAGGGGAGCTGGAAAACACCGTCATCTGCATGTCCGGTGACCACTACCCCTACGGTCTGGACGGCACGGGAGCCATCGACGAGCTGACCGCCCCGGGCACCGAGGACGATATCATCGAAAAATACCGCTCCACCCTGATCCTCTGGTGCGGTGACATGACCGAGCCGGTGGTGGTGGAAAAGCCCTGCTCCAGCATCGACGTCATCCCCACCCTGTGCAACCTGTTCGGTCTGGAATACGATTCCCGCCTCATCATCGGCCGGGATATCCTGTCCACCGCACCGGGCCTTGTCCCCACCAACAAGTTCTGCTTCGTGTCCGAGCTAGGCAAATATTACAAGACCACCAACACCTTCATTCCCAACGAGGGCGTCACCGTCCCCGAGGGCTACGTGGAGCAGACCTTTAAGGAGGTCCAGCGGATGGTCAACTACTCCGGCCGCATCCTGTTCAACGACTACTATCGCAAAATTGGGCTCATTCCGGGACAGAAATTCGTCCCCGCGCCCAAGCCTGAAGTTCCGGCAGAACCTGCCCCTGCGGCAAGTTCTCCACAGCAATAAGAAAAGCCGCACATCCGTCGGATGTGCGGCTGAGGCTGTCAACAAACACGGAACATGCTCATCGACGGGAAGGAAGATAGTGTGAAAGAAACCCAGGAGGGGTGTCTTTCGCGTTCAATCAAACCACATTTTGAACTTTTTTAAGAGTTCAAAATGTGCAACATCTTGTCGAAAAGACTTTTTCGACAAGATGAGCCGCACATCCGACGGATGTGCGGCTTTTTTGTTGGGTTTACTTGTTGGTTCTTCTCCAAATGCCCATCTTTTCCGCGTCCTTGATCAGCTGCTCGCGGAAATCGGGGTGGGCGATGCCAATGATCTGCTCGGCACGCTCCCAGGTGGACAGGCCCTTCATGTTGACCATGCCGTACTCGGTAACGATGTAGTGCACACAGGTGCGGGGGTCGGTGGCGATAGAGCCGGGAGTCAGGGTGGGAACGATGCGGCTCTTCAGGCTGCCACCCTTGCCGGTGACAGTGGAGGACATGCAGATAAAGCTCTTGCCGCCCTTGGACAGATAAGCGCCCAGCGCAAAGTCCAGCTGGCCGCCGGTGCCGGAGATGTGCTTGATACCGGCGGACTCGGCATTGACCTGACCGAACAGGTCCATGTCGATGGCATTGTTGATGGAAATAAAGTTGTCGATCTGGCTGATGACGTGGACATCATTGGTGTAGTCCACAGGCGCACCCATCACATCGGGGTTGTGGTCCATGTAGTCATACAGCCGCTGGCTTCCGGCAGCAAAGGCAAAGACCTGACGGCCCTTGTCCAGTGTCTTGTACTTGCCGGTGATCTTTCCGGCCATGGCCATGTCCACAAAGCCGTCTACATACATCTCGGTGTGCACCGCCAGATTCTTCAGATCAGACTGGGCGATCATGGATCCAATGGTGTTGGGCATGCCGCCGATACCCAACTGCAGACAGGCGCCGTTAGGGATCTGAGGCACCACCAGATTGGCCACGGCTCGGTCCACCTCGGTGGGCTCACCGCCGCCGCCCAGCTGGGCCACGGGAGGATTGTCACCCTCCACCACCATGTCCACGTCCTTGATGTTGATCTCGCAGCCGTTCAGGCCGTTGACCCAGGGCAGGTTCTCATTGACCTCCAGAATGACCACCTTGGCCTTTTCCAGCAGGTCGGCAATGTGGGAGCAGGCCAGCGCATAGCTGAAGTTGCCGTGCTTGTCCATGGGGGTGACCTGGATCATGGCCACGTCCACCGTCAGGCTGTCCCGGTAGAACCGGGGCAGCTCGGAATAGCGCATGGGGCTGAAGTAGCCCATGCCCTTGGCTATGATCTTGCGGTCAATGCCGCTGCAGTGCCAGCTGTTCCAGGTGAAGTGCTCGCCGGCGTCCTCGGCCTTGGCGATCTCGGGCATCCACATGGTAACACCACCGCGGATCTTCACGTCGTACAGCTCGTTCTGGCGGGCGGCCAGCGCCTTGTCCAGCGCGATGGGGTGGTTGGTACACCAGCCGTAATCTACCCAATCACCAGACTTGATAACCTTGACGGCTTCGGCGGGGGTAGTCAGCTTTTGCTGATACATAGCCTGATAATCCATATTGATATCCTCCAATTTTTTATCTGTCGTCACTTAAATAATAGGGCTTCATCAGGCTCTTTTGCTGGGTAGAGTCCTTGGTGCGGCTGCGTGTGGGCTGCTCCTGCCGACGGGCGGGCCGCGCCTTCTTTCGCGGGGCGGGCTGCTCCTGCTTGGCATGCTGCTTTGTCTTGGCAGGCTCCTGCTTTTTCTCCTGCTTGGGCACTTCCGGCTTGGGCTGGGAGGCAGGCTTTTTCTTCTTTCTGCGGCGGTTTTTGTGCTGTTCCTGTTCTGCCTTTTGCGCAGCAGGGGCAACCGCCGGCCGGACCGGCCTGCGGGGAGCAAGCAGTCGTGCGGTAGCATCCATGATTCGGTCCCCGGCCAAGGGGTCGGGCCGGTCAAACTCCACCACAGGCATCTGGTCTCCGGTATCAAACCGGGTCCCGGGCCGGGTCAGCTTTGGCTTTGCCGGACGCAATGCCGCGGGCTCCGGCTCACAGTCCACCACAGGCAGCTGCACAGGAGCTGCCTGTTCCGCGGTCTTTTTCTTCTTTCTGCGGCGCTTCTTTTTGGGTGCTTCCTCCTGTTCAGGGGCAGGGGGCTGAAGGGGCACAGGCTGCTCCTGCTTTGCCTTTTCCGCCTCCCGCCGCTGGCGGCTGCGCTCCCGGGCAGCCTGCCGGGCTTCGGCATCCTCGGCATTAACGATCTTGCCGTGCTTGTCCCGGACGGGAGCGTCGAAGTTCTCCATGGGGAAGGGATGATCTTCCATCACCGGAACTTTTTTCCCGATGAGCTTTTCAATGTCACGCAGCAGATCCTTTTCGCCAAATTCACACAGGGCAACGGCAACACCGCCCTTGCCCGCTCTGCCGGTACGGCCGATGCGGTGCACATAGGTCTCCGGCACATCGGGCAGATTGTAGTTGAACACGTGGGACAGGTCCTCAATATCAAGGCCGCGGGCGGCAATATCGGTGGCTACCAGCGTGCGGATCTTCCCCGCCTTAAAGTCGGCCAGTGCCTGCTGGCGGGCGGTCTGGGACTTGTTGCCGTGGATGGCGGCGGATGGGATGCCGTTCTTTTCCAGATCACGGGCCACCTTATTGGCCCCGTGCTTGGTGCGGGTAAACACAAGGGCGCTGCGCACCTGCATTTCCTTCACCAGATGGGCCAGCAGCTTGACCTTGTTGCCCCGGTCCACGAAACAAACGCTTTGTCTGATGACCTCCACCGGGGAGGAGATGGGGTCCACCGCCACCCGGGCCGGGTCGTGAAGCAGGGAGTTGACCAGCGCGGTGATTTCCGGCGGCATGGTGGCGGAGAAAAACAGGGTCTGCTTTTTCTCCGGCAGCCACTTTAAAATCTTTTTCACATCGTGGATAAAGCCCATGTCCAGCATGCGGTCGGCCTCGTCCAGCACGAACATTTCCAGCTTTGAGACATCAATAAATCCCTGCTGGTACAGGTCCTGCAGCCGGCCGGGGGTGGCCACCAGAATATCCACGCCCTTTTTCAGCTGATCCACCTGCGGGCTCTGTCCCACACCGCCGAATATGACCGCGGCACGCAGAGGCAGGTTTTTACCGTAGGCCGCAAAGCTCTCCCCGATCTGGATGGCCAGTTCCCGGGTAGGGGTAAGGATCAGGGCACGGATGGGCCGTCCTTCTGTTTTCTTACTGTTCAGCCGCTGGAGAATGGGGGTTGCAAAGGCACAGGTCTTGCCCGTACCCGTCTGGGCACAACCCAGCACGTCCCGCCCGATCAGGGCCGGCGGGATGGCCTTGGCCTGAATGGGAGAGGGCTGCTTGTAGCCCTGTTCCTCCAGTGCTTTTAAAATGGGGGCGATCAGCCCCAGATCACGAAACGTCATGCAGTTCTTCCTTTTCCGGTACGTGCACAGGCTTTTTGCCTTTGCATACTGATACAGCTTGTAGTTTACCACATCTTTTTGAAAAAATAAAGTCATAAAAACAGCCTGTCACCGTTTTGGTGACAGGCTGTTCCATTACAGCTTCTCTTCTTTTGGAGCAATGGCCTTTGCATAGGCGCGGGGCCGCAGTATGAAGAAACACACCAGCAGCACCAAGCCCGTAACGCCCCATGTAATGGGGTAGCACACGTACAGACTCTGGGCCGAGCCCACAGCGGCAAATACCGTACCCACCCACACGATGCGCAGGCCACAGCTGCCCAACAGGGTGGTGATCATAGTAACAAAAGAATAGCCCATGCCCCGCAGGGCTCCGATGGCCACCTCCATAACGCCGCAGATGCTATAGAAGTTGCTGACCAGGGACATCCGGATCAGGCCCTGTCGCACCACCTCGGGATCGTTGGTGTAAAGCCCCAGCAACCAGGGGCCGGCACTGTAAGCAGTCAGACCCACCAAACCAGGCACAGCAACAGCAAAGAGCATGTTCCACTTGACCACCTTGTCCACCCGTTCCGGCTTGCCCGCGCCCATGTTCTGACTTGTAAAGGTCATGGTGCTCTGGTAGAAAGCGTTGGCGGTGGTGTAAATAAATCCGCCGATGTTCACCGCCGCGCCGGAACCAGCCATGACCACCTCGCCCATGCCGTTGATGGCGGACTGAATTGTCACGTTGGACAGGGAGAACAGAGATGCCTGAAATCCGGCGGGCAGGCCGATGCGTGCGATGTCCTTCAGGGCCGACCAGTCCACCCTCATTTTCGCAGGAGCAAAGTGCAGCACACCCGTCTCCTGCATCAGGCACCAGACCACCAGGATGGCAGACACGTATTTGGAAATGGCGGTGGCTGCGGCCACACCTGCCACGTCCCAATGGAAAAAAATCACAAAAATCAGGTTGAGCACAACGTTGACCACACCGGCGAAGGACAGGTAGTACATGGGCCGCCTGGTGTCACCCTGTGCCCGGAGCAGGGCGCTGGCAAAGTTATAAACCAGCGCACCGGGCAGGCCGATGAAGTAGACCCGCAGGTACATAGAGGACAGGCCGATGATATGCTCTGGTGAGCCCATGAGCCGCAGCAGTATGGGAGCGAACACCTCCCCTACCACCACAAGGAACGCACCGCCGATAATGCCCACAGCGATAGCGGTATGCACCACCGTGCTGATGCGGGAGCGGTCGCCGCTGCCCAGTGCCCGGGCCACCACCACGTTCACACCCACACCCAGCCCCACGAACAGGTTGATGAGCAGGTTGATGAGGGCTGTGGTAGAGGTCACTGCCGCTTGAGCCGTATCACCCGCGAACTTGCCCAACACCACCACGTCGGCAGCGTTGAACAGCAGTTGGATGATGTTTGCTGCCATAAAGGGCAGGGCAAAGCGCAGAATTTTGCCCGCCAGCGGACCGTTGATCATGTCGATCTCATACCGGCTTTTTGTGCTCATAATAACTCCTTTGGACGGTCAGCTCTCTTTGGCGAGCTGCGCCTGAACTCTATCGTAAAATTTGGGCCGCACCACAAAGTAGTAGCCCAGCAGCACAAGGCCGGACAACGCCCAGGTGATGGGGTAGCTGACATACAGGCTGAAGGGAGTCCGGTACAGGGGAAACACCACCGCCACCCAAGCCATGCGCAAGAAGCAGGTGCTGGTCAGAATAGTAACCAGCGGCACCATGGTATAGCCCAGACCGCGCAGCACACCGGCCGCCATATTTGTGACCGCATTGAGGGCAATGAAGCCGGATGTGGTAACCATGCGGATCATACCCGCCTCGATAACCTCCGCGCTGTTGCTGTAGATACTCAGAAGCCATGGCCCAAAGATCACGCTGGCCACACCCAGCACCGTGGCCACCAGAACAGACATCCACAAGCAGGTCCAAAGCACGCGCTCCACGCGCTCGGGTTTCTTTGCGCCGATGTTTTGGCTGGTGAAGGTCAGGGATGCGTTGTAGAAAGCAGCGGTAGGGGTGTGCAGGATGTTGTTGATGTTGGCAGCCGCGCCGGCACCTGCAATGGCCACCTCACCCATGGAGTTGACCGCAGATTGAATCGTCAGGTTGGACAGGGAAAACAGAGAAGACTGCACGCCCGCCGGCACACCGATACGCACAATATCTTTCAGGGTAGGCCAATGGATCCTTAGCTGGGCGGGATCCAGATGCATGGGGCCCGTTTCGTGCATGAGACAATACATCACCAAAAGGGCAGACATCCATTTTGACGCGGCGGTAGCCACAGCCACACCGGCCACGCTCCAATGGAAACCGATTACAAAAATCAGGTTCAGAATTACATTGGCCACACCGGCCAGCGTCAGATAATACATGGGGCGCTTAGTGTCACCCTGGGAGCGCAGCAGAGCGCTGCCAAAGGTGTAGAGCAATTCTCCGGGCAGACCCAAAAAGTAGATGCGCAGATACAGGGTGGACAGACCTATGATCTGTTCCGGCGAGCCCATCCTCTCCAGCATATAGGGCGCCGCCCATATACTCAGTGCAGTCATGGCCGTGCCCAGCAGCGCGCCGGTCAGAATGGCAGTGTGAACCACCGTGGAAATACGGGAACGCTCCCCGCTGCCCAGCGCCTGACCCACGATGACATTGACACCCACGCCCAGACCGAGAAACAGATTGACGATCAGGCTGACCAGCGCAGTGGTAGAGGTCACTGCCGCCTGAGCCGTATCACCGGCAAATTTACCCACTACCACCACGTCGGCGGCGTTGAACAGCAGCTGGATGATGTTTGCTGCCATAAAGGGCAGGGCAAAGCGTAGGATCTTGCCCGCCAGAGGGCCGTTGGTCATATCGATACTGTATTTCTTCTGCGCACTCACGGTGTCTCCCCCGTTTCTGTTCTCAACGCAGCAAATGCGAAGGCTGCCCTACGGCCTTCGCATTTGAATGGTTCAATATTGGAAATGTCGGAACAAGCCCAGACACACAGTCTGTGCGGCATGGTTGCTTGTGAAAAAGCGTTCTCGTCGTTCCATCATCAAGCACACCTTCCGCCGTCGACTTCTACCGAACCTCGTACCGCAAGGATACCACACATCCCAATTTGAGACAATAGTATTTCCCAAGAATTTGCCCGCGTTTTTTTGTGTGATTTATCACACGATGAGCCGCAGCACCCAATACAGCACGGGGATGGTGGCTACGGACAGGATGGTGGTACCCAAAGTGAAGATGACGGCGTTGTCCGTATCGCCCTCATACTGGTCAGAGAAGGCGGAGGCCAGCCCCGCGGTGGGCATGGCAAAGGCCACGAAGAAGCCGATCACCGCATCCGAGTTCAGGGACAAGGCAGGGATCATCTGCAGTACATAGGCCACAGCCACACCCATAATGGGGAAGATCACCAGCCGCATGGCGGACACATAGTACATGCAGGCAGAGGACAGCAGGCGTCCAAACTCCACACCGGCCAGCTTCATGCCCAGAATGACCATGGACAGCGGAGTAACAATGTTGCTGAAGTAGGTGGCATAGGTCTGCACCTCAGGCACGGCACGGCTCACACCAGCTACATTGAGGATGATGCCGATGACAAAGGAAATCAGCACCGGGTTGAGCACGGCCTTTTTCACGTTGATGGTGTTCTTATCGCCGGAAATGAGGTACACACCCAGGGTAAACATAAGCACGTTGGAGATGATGTTCAGGATGATGAGATAGGCCATCACCCGGGACTCCTCACCAAACACAGCACGGGCCAGAGGGATACCGATAAAGCCGTTGTTGGCAAAGACCATACAAAAGCGCATCATACCCCGGCGCTTGAAGTCGGTTTCTCCCCGCACCACAAGGGCGGACAGCAGGAACATAACCACGGTGAACAGCACCCCCGCCACTCCGGCCACGATGATGGACTTGGTAAATTCGCCGCTGAACTCCAGTTTCAGGGTACTGGAGAGAATCAAGAACGGCATGCCCACGTTGGTCAGCAGTTTGGACAGGGTGCCAGACTCCTTGCCGAACAGCAGCTTGCCCCTGACCAGCAGATAGCCGGGCACCGCCAGCAGCACGAAGATAATGACGTTTTTCAGCATGACCAACAGGGTTTCCATGGTGAGTTCTCCTTTGTATTCTCTTTTGTAAAGCATCAAATTTGGCACGGCCTGTATTAATCACTCGCGACCGTGTGCCTATGTGTTCTTTAAACCCCGCTGGGCAGCAAAAACAAGTACGGGGCAGTCAGGACCGTAATCATCCCAGTCAGCAAATATACTTTTCCTCTTGACAGAGCAAGCTTCCGAAACGCAAAAAAGTAATTGAGCAAATAATTCAGTCCCATGGCCGTCCCAAGCGCCAGCACAGAAACCCCCGTATAATGGGCGTAATAAACCTCAAAGGATAAATCCATCTGCATTTCACTTACATAAAATACGGCCAATCCCGCGATTTCCGCCACTATGGTAAGTCCAAGGCTCTTCAGAACCAGTTCCAATCGACAAAGTGCCTCGCAACGGCTTCCTTTCCCAAAGAGGAAGGTCACCACCTGAGTCAGCATCCACTTGACCAGATAGTTGAATGGCAGAAAAACAGGAACCCAGTACAAAATCCATATGGGAAGATATAAATTTGGGCCATCCATCAAATCATCCTTTACACAACAGCACAACACTTTCCACATGCTGCGTCCTTGGGAACAGGTCCACTGCCTCGGCTTTTGTGACCCGATAGCCCCGCTCCTCCAGCCGCTTCACGTCGCGGGCAAGTGTAGCCGGATCGCAGGACACGTAAACGATGCGTTCCGGGGCCATATCTGCCAAAATATCGGGCACATCGGGGGCAAGGCCCTTTCGGGGCGGGTCCACGCAGATCACATCCGGCCGCACCCCTTCCGATGCCAACCGGTAGGCCACTGCGCCCGCGTCACCACAGAAAAACTCCGCGTTGGTGACACCGTTGCGGGCGGCATTGTCCTTTGCGTCCTCAATGGCCTCGGGCACGATCTCTGCCCCAATGACTCTACCCGCCTTTTTTGCCATGGTCAGGCTGATGGTGCCGATGCCACAGTACAGATCCAGCACCGTCTCCTTCCCCGTCAGGGCGGCAAACTCCACCGCCCGGCCATACAGCACTTCGGTCTGGTCACGGTTGATTTGGAAAAAGGAGGGCACAGACAGCCGGAAGGTAAGACCACACAACTCCTCCTCCAGCCAATCCTTGCCCCAAAGGGTGCGGTAGCTGTCTCCTAAAATCACGTTGGTGTCCTTTTGGTTGACGTTGAGCACCACACCCACAAGGCCGGGCTCATAGTCCCGCAGAGCACGCACCAGCCCCATCTCGTCAGGCAGTTTTTTGCCGTTGACCACCAGACACACAAGGCTTTCCCCCGCCCGATTGGTCCGCACGTACAGGTGGCGCACCAGACCCTTGCCCGTTTTTTCATCATAGGCAGGGATATTCCCCCGCTCCATCCAGCCTTTTAATGCCCGACCAAGCCCGTTGACCTGTCTGGGCTGAAGCAGGCAATCTTCTACATCGATCACATCATGGCTTCGGGCGCGGAACAGGCCCACGCTCACCCCGTTTTTGCCCTGCGCCACGGGGAACTGCACCTTGTTGCGGTAACGGTGGGTATCTGCCGCCCCGTGGATGGTATCCACTGCGATGTCCACACCGCCCACACGGCGCAGCGCGTCCTCCACTCGCTGACGCTTGGCCTGCAGCTCCTCTTCATAGGTCATGTGGCGGAACTGACAGCCGCCGCAGGGCCCGGAATGGGGACAGTCGGAGGGTACACGGCAGGGGGATTCCAGCACGGGCTTCACCGCCCGACCCCATGCCACGTTTTTGTTCACCTTGAGAAGCTGCACCTGCCACCGCTCACCCCGGATGGTGTTGGGCACAAAAACCACACGGCCGTCCTCCAGTCGGGCTACACCCAGCCCTTCGGCGGTGTAGCCGGTGATATCCAGCGTGTGGACGGCATTCTTTTTTGCCTGCGTCATGGGACACACCCTCTTTATCCGTTATCTCTCCTCTATTAAAACAGAAAAATCCCCGGATGACAAGCAACCGGGGATTTTTGAGTGCAATTTACTTCTTGATCTTGTCGGAGAAGAAATAGTCCTTGGTGATCTTGGTCACAACACCGGACAGCAGCAGCAGGGACACCAGGTTGGGCAAAGCCATCAGGCCATTCAGGGTGTCGGCAATGTCCCACATCAGGTCGCCGGCACCGATGGAACCCACGATGCACATCAGCACGAAGATGATCTTGTAGCACAGGTCGAACACCTTGTTGTCATGGGTCAGATAACCCCAGCAGCGCTCGCCGTAGTAGCTCCAGCTCAGGATGGTGGACAGGGCGAAGAAGATCAGGCTAATCTGGATGATGGTACCGCCGATAGTGCCGGGCAGGATGGAGTTGAAAGCGGCGGCAGCGGCAGCGCCCTTGGAGGCGAAGCCAGCCAGAGCATCCTTGCTCAGTTCCATGCCGGACAGAACAACGGTCAGGGCAGTGATGGAG
Organism: Oscillospiraceae bacterium; assembly: GCA_017502285.1. Classification (GTDB taxonomy): domain Bacteria; phylum Bacillota; class Clostridia; order Oscillospirales; family Oscillospiraceae; genus Lawsonibacter. The sequence continues at coordinate 19,306 of JAFVVH010000036.1, forward strand.
CAGATAACGATGGTGTCAAAGAACACCTCGAACACGCCCCACATGGCCTGCTCGGCAGGCTCCTCAGTCTCACTGGCTGCGTGGGCAATGGGGGCGGAGCCCATACCGGCCTCGTTGGAGAACACGCCGCGGGCAAAGCCCTGACGCATAGCCAGCATAATGGCATAGCCGAACACGCCGCCACCCACAGCCTCAAAGCTGAAGGCGCTCTTGAAGATGGTAGCGAAAGCGGCGGGCACCTCAGTGATCTTCAGCGCCACGACAGCGATACCGGCCAGCACGTAGAAGATGGACATGAAGGGAACCAGGTAAGAGGTCACCTGACCCACGCGCTTAACGCCACCCAGAACCACGATGGCCACCACGACGGCCAGAATGATGCCCGCGGTCAGCAGGGAGATGGTGCCGCCGGACAGGCTGTTGATGGCGCCGGCGATCTCACTGGACTGAGCGATGTTGCCGATACCAAAGGAGGTCAGGCCGCCCAGAATGGCGAAGATAACGGCCAGCCACTTCCAGTTCTTGCCCAGGCCCTTCTCAATGGCGTACATGGGACCACCCTTGTATACGCCGTCCACCTTTTCACGGTACTTCATGGACAGGGTGATCTCGGCATACTTGGTGCACATGCCAAAGAAAGCGGACACCCACATCCAGAACACGGCACCGGGGCCGCCCACGAAGATAGCGCCGGTGACACCGGCGATGTTACCGGTACCCACGGTACCCGCCATGGCGGTGCTGACGGCCTGGAAAGCGGTCAGGTTCTTGCCGGTCTTCTCGTCCTTCTTGGTGAACAGAGAGCCGATGGTGTTCTTCATGATGTAACCGAACTTGGTCACCTGAATGCACCGGGTGCGGATGGTCAGATACACGCCGGTGCCGATGAGCAGGGCCAGCATGATGGGACCCCATGCAAAGGCGTTGAGCTTGCCGTTGACCAGCTCAACAATTTCAATAAACTTTTCCACGGTCAAAACTTCCTTTCTTTTTTGGCAAGCGGCGATTAAATCGGCAAGAGCAGATGGCGAAAAGTTTCGAGGGATAAAAAGGCGTGGTTTTGCAGGAATAATTGGTTTATTTCAAAAAACCACAACGAATTTAGCACCGAAAATTTTCGCAAACTGCCGCAGACGCATTTAATCAACGCTTGCCTTTACAGAACAAAAATACCGCGGAGACACACGCTCCACGGTACAAAGGCACAAAATAGGGAAATTCCCCCGTTTTTTGTGGTCCTCTGTCCTTTTGCCTGAGAGATTGGCGAAATCACATTCGCTTTGCCCCTTCGGCCCTCGTGTTGCGAGCTTCTCCAGAGTTACATCCACGCACAGTTCACCGAATATTCGAAGTTCTGCACGCTTCGTCTGTCCTGTTCAGTCATGAGCACACTTTACCACACTACATCGTTTTTGTCAACACTCCGTGGACACTTATTTGCCCTAGACGGATTTTTTGGCTACATGCACAGAAAAAGGCCGTTTTTTCTTCGGACTGTTTACAAATTCTTCTTCCTTCCGGGGGTATAATGTGGTATACTAAGTTGATTTATTGTGGATATCTCTGTCCGTGAGGTGTTTTTTGATATGAGTCTGATCACAAAACTGTTCGGCACCCGCTCCCAGCGGGAGCTGAAGTCCATCGAGCCGCTGGTCAACAAGATCGAGGCGCTGGAGGATGAGTACAAGGCCCTGTCCGATGCCCAGCTTCAGGCCAAAACCCCGGAACTGAAGGACCGTCTTGCCAAGGGCGAGACTCTGGACGACATCCTGCCTGAGGCCTTCGCCGCCTGCCGGGAGGCCGCCTGGCGCGTGCTGGGCATGCGCCACTACCGGGTCCAGCTCATCGGCGGCATCATTCTGCATCAGGGCCGCATCGCCGAGATGAAGACCGGCGAAGGCAAAACACTGGTGGCCACTCTGCCCGCCTACCTGAACGCTCTGTCCGGCCGGGGCGTGCACATCGTCACGGTGAACGATTACCTTGCCAAGCGTGACTCTGAGTGGATGGGCAAGATTTTCCGCTTTATGGGCCTGTCCGTGGGTCTGATCATCCACGGCGTTATGGGGCAGGACAAGAAGGACGCCTACCTTGCCGACATC